>NZ_BAAAAU010000008.1:0-259924 GCF_054768115.1 Clostridium sp. CTA-6 | reverse complement strand
CAGGTTTAAGAATAAACAGAGCAGGAGATGACGCTGCAGGATTAGCAATCTCTGAAAAAATGAGAGGACAAATCAGAGGATTAAACCAAGCATCAAGAAACTCACAAGATGCTATATCATTAATCCAAACAGCAGAAGGTGCATTAAATGAAACTCACTCAATTCTTCAAAGAATGAGAGAACTTGCAGTACAAGCATCTAATGATACAAATGTAACAGTAGATAGAAAAAATTTAAATAAAGAAGTTGCAGAATTACAAACAGAAATAGATAGAATAGCAAATCAAACAGAATTTAATACTAAAAAATTGTTAGATGGAACAGCATCTAATACAGCACTAACTTTCCAAATAGGTGCTAATAGTGGCCAAACAATGACTTTAAGTATCAAAAAAATGGATGCAGCTGCTTTGAAAGTAAATGCAACTAGTGTTAAGATAGATGGTACAGCTGGATCTATAACAAAAATGATAACAACAATAAATACAGCTATAAATACTGTATCAGAAGAAAGAGCAAAACTTGGAGCTAATCAAAACAGATTAGAACATACAATAGCAAATGTAGATAATGCAGCTGAAAACTTACAAGCAGCAGAATCAAGAATAAGAGACGTAGATATGGCAAAAGAAATGATGAACTTCACAAAGACAAACATATTAACACAAGCAGCACAAGCAATGCTTGCACAAGCTAACCAAGCACCACAAGGAGTTCTTCAATTATTAAGATAAGTGATACTCTAAATTTTCAATTTAGTTAGTAGAGCTTACTCCGTCAACGTAAAGAGGCGGAGTTTCCTTTAAATTAAATCTTCGATTTAGTTATTGAAGCTTATTTATAAGTATAAAAAGAGTTAGAGAAAGTTCTCTAGCTCTTTTTTATAATTATAAATAATCTTATTGTATATTAAAGTTATTACAGAAAATAACGACATATAATTTATAAAAGAGTAATTAGTTAGAGGTGTACTATGAATAATTTTACAGAAAAAACTTTACAATATCTAAAGGAGTTTAAGGGTATAGATGAAGGATATTCTTTAGAAAAAAGTAGAGATAACAAATATATAATAAAAATAAATAAAGAGGGTAAAAAAATATATTTAGGAAGTAAATATAATGTTCAAAAGGATATAGATATGTTTTTAGAAGAATTAGAAGATATAAACCCTGAAAGTATAATAGTAGTTTTTGGCTTAGGTTCTGGAGAACATATAAAAGAGACTCTAAATAAATTAGAAGAAAATAATAAAATTTTAATTATAGAACCGGATATAAATGTATTAAATAAATTTTTAGAAGTAGAATATGCAAAGGATATAATAGAAGATGATAGAGTTTTTATATATCTATATAAAAAAGAAGGAATGGAAAATTTATTTTACACCAATATAGGTCATATAGATGTAAAGAAAAATATAAAAATTAAAGTTTTTTCAAACTATGATAAGCTTTATAAACAGGAGTTTCTAGAAGCTTTTCAAATTTTAAAAAAAATTATTGAAAATTTGTTAATGAACAATGCCACAAACAAATGCTTTTCAGAAACTTTCACAAAGGCTTTTATAAGCAATTTAAAGCATATAGTAGAATCTACTCCTATAAATTATTTTAAAAATAAATTTATAGGTAAGCCTGCTATAGTGGTTTCTGCAGGACCATCCTTAGAAAAAAATGTTCATAAATTGAAATTTGTTCAAGATAAATTTATAATAATAACAGGAGCTAGAAGTTTAGGTACATTAATAAAAAATGACATAAATCCTGACTTTATATGTATGATAGATCCTATAGAATTTAATTGTAAATTTATAGAGAATTATTTAGATTATAAAATTCCATTAATTTTCTATGAAAATACTAGTTATAAGGCTATGGATCTATATAAAGGATCTAAGGTATTATTTTCAGAGAATCCTTTAACATCTTTTATGTTAGAATATAATGTGGATGAGTTAATATCAGGAGGATCAGTAGCTCATAATTGTACATCCTTTGCAGCTTATTTAGGGTGTAGTCCTATTACGTTTATAGGACAAGATTTTGCTTATACAGAAGAAAAAATACATTCCAATTCATCTGCTTTTAAAGAGAATAATAAAATTAATGACGAAATAGATACTATAGAAGTTAAAGATGTTTTTGGAAATTTAGTTAGAACAGATAGAAAATTAAATGCTTATAGAATTAATATGGAAGGAATAATAAAGGAGTGTAGCGATAAAATCTTTATAAATAGCACTGAAGGAGGAGCTAATATGGAAGGAACTATAGTTCAGCCTTTAAGTAATACCATAGAGGAATATGGAAAAGAAAAAATAGAAAAAGGGAAAATAAAAGATATATTAAATCATCCTCCTATTATAGAAAAGGAAAAAATAATAAAGTATTTAGAAGAAAGTAAAAGTATATTAGAAAAAATATATAAAAAAGCAGAAATGGCTTTAGATTATTCTAATGATATGTATTTAGCTTTTATCCAAAGTAAAAACATTAATATGGATAAAATAAATAAAAAATTAGATGAAATAGATGATTATATAAAGGAGAATAGAGAAAAAATCACTCTTATAAATTCACTATTATTTGAAGTTATAGAAAATGTATTATGCAATCCAGATTATATGTTAACTTCTAAAGATAACCAAAGAGAAAAGGGAATAAAGATATCAGAAAAGAGTAGAACTTTATATAAAGGAATAAAGGAAAAAATAAAAGAATTTATGCCAATTTTAAATGAAGGAATAGAGAATCTAAAGGGGGAAATATAATGGAATTAAAATTTGAATCATTAAGAACTGCCAGTGAATATATTGGAAATCTAAAAATAGGTATTATAAATTCAGCAGAAAATTTTCAATCAGGAGATGAAAATAAAGCCTTAGAGTCTATACCTTTAATAGTCGATGGTATAGATTGGCTTATTCAGATTGTTGAATTAACAAAAGACATACACAAATCAGAAATATCATTAGATGAGTTAAATGAAAAACTAAAGGAAATAATAGAAGCAGTTGAAAATAGTGATTTTATATTAGTTGGAGATTTATTTCAATATGAATTGATGCCAATTATGGATGAAATTGAAAAAAAGATCAATTTAACTTTAGCTAGTTAATAATTTAATGTGGTTATTATATATGATAATATGTATTTTATAAGTGAGTTGTAATAATTTCAGATATATGTACTATGAAAATATTTTAATAAAGGGATCTGATCAAAATATAATTATATAAGCATATATAATGTGTTAAGTAAAATTTGGTGTAGTATAAATTTTATATAAAGGAAGGATATTATGATAAACAATATAGAAAAAATATTAGCATATCCTTATTACTCAATAAAAAAATCATTGAAACTATTAGATAAAGGTGCAAAAGGAATAATATTAGTAGTAGATGAGAAAAGAAAATTAATAGGAACTGTAACTGATGGAGATATAAGACGTGCTATATTAGAGGGGATGTCACTAGAGAAAAAAATAGAAGAAATAATGCATATAAATCCCATAAAAGTTAAACAAGGAACTTCTATAGAAGAAATAAAGGATGTTTTAATAAAAAATGCTATAAGAGAAATTCCAATAGTTGATGAAGATAATAGAGTGGTAGATATGATAACAGTAAATGATATCCTTTTGCCTAAAGGAAAAGAAAATCCAGTTATAATAATGGCAGGAGGCTTAGGGACAAGACTTAAGGATTTAACAAAAGAAGTTCCTAAGCCTATGCTTAGAATAGGAAATGATCCTATACTTCAACATATTATTAATAATTTTAAACAATATGGGTATAATAAATTTTTTATTTCTGTAAATTATAAAGCTGAAATTATAGAAAATTATTTTCAAGATGGATATATCTATGGAGTAAAGATAGAGTATATAAAAGAACATAAAAGGATGGGTACGGCTGGGGGCATAAAACTTGCAGAGAGCTTTGTTAATAAGCCTTTCTTTGTTATTAATGGAGATATTTTTACTAATTTAAACTTGGAAAATATGATGAATTATCATATTGATAATAGTTTTGATATTACAGTAGGCACAAGAAAGCATTCTTTTCAAATTCCATATGGAGTGGTTAAAACAGAGGAAAATTCTATAACAGGAATGGAAGAAAAGCCTAACATGGAATATCTGATAAATGCAGGAGTTTATTGCTTAAGTCCTAAGGTTATAAGCTTAATACCTCAGGATGAGTATTTTGAGATAACAGATTTAATAGACATTTGTATAAAAAAAGGACTTAATGTTGGGAGCTATGAAATAAAAGATTATTGGATGGATATTGGTAGAATTGAAGATTATAATAAGGTTAATAAGGATATTTATGATTTAATTTCTGCAGATAAAAGTGTAGGTGATAAATGTGATTAATGGTAAATCAGTCTTAGTAATTATCCCTGCAAGAGGAGGTTCTAAAGGAGTCCCTAAAAAAAATATTAAAAGCTTGAATGGGAAACCTGTTATTAGTTATACCATAGAAGAAGCTAAAAAAAGTAAATATATTGATAGAATAGTGGTTTCTACAGATAATAAAGATATAGCAGAAGTAAGCAAAAATTATGGTGCAGAAGTACCATTTTTAAGACCAAGTGAATTAGCAAAGGATGATACACCAGGAATTGATCCTATAATTCATTGTATCAACTGGTTAAAAGAAAATGAAAAATACCTTCCTGATTATGTGTGCTTACTTCAATGTACTTCACCTTTTAGAAGAGTACAGCAAATTGATGAAGCATTAGAAAGACTAATTTATGAAAATTTTGATTCTTTGGTAAGTATTTGTGAGAGTGAAGTAACTCCTTATTGGATGAAGAAAATAGAAAAAGGGAAATTAAAAGATTTTTTAGAACATTCTACATTTTATATCAGAAGACAAGATGCCCCAAAAGTATATAGATTAAACGGAGCCATATATATATCAAAAATAGAATGTTTACTTAAAAATAAGAATTGGTATACAGATAATACAGCACCATATATTATGGATAAAGTAACTTCAGTAGATATAGATGATATTATTGATTTTAAATTTGCTGAATTTTTAATGAAAGAGGGATATAATGAATAAAACTTTTATAATAGCAGAAGCAGGAGTAAATCATAATGGTAATATAGATATTGCTAAAAAATTAGTAGATGCAGCAGTTGAAGCAGGTGTAGATGCTATAAAATTTCAAAGTTTTAAGGCGGGAAATTTAGTAACAAAGTCAGCCAAAAAAGCAGAATATCAAAAGGAAACTACAGGTAATGGAAATCAATTTGAAATGCTTAAAAAATTAGAATTATCTTATAAGGAACATATTATTTTAAAAAAATACTGCGAAGAAAAAGGGATAATGTTTATATCCACTCCTTTTGATTTTGAAAGTGCAGATTTACTTGAAAAATTAAATATTCCCCTATATAAAATAAGTTCAGGAGATTTAACTAATATTCCATTGCTTAAATATATTGCAAAATTTAATAAGCCAATGATAGTGTCCACAGGTATGGCTAATTTAGGAGAAGTAGAAATAGCAGTTAATGCTATAAAAGAAGGTGGGAATGATAAAATAACATTATTACACTGTACATCCAATTATCCTACAGCTTGTGAAGATGTTAATTTAAATGCAATTCTTACTTTAAAAAATGCATTTAAGTTACCAGTAGGTTATTCAGACCATACAATTGGAATAGAAATACCTATTGGCGCTGTTGCTATGGGGACTAAAGTTATAGAAAAACATTTTACATTAGATAAAAATATGGAAGGTCCAGACCATAGAGCATCTCTTGAACCTAATGAGCTTAAAGAAATGGTAAAGAATATTAGAAACATAGAAAAAGCTTTTGGAAATGGTATAAAAATATGCAATAAAAATGAGGAAAGTACTAAAGCTATTGCAAGAAAAAGTATAGTAGCAGCTAAAGATATAGAAATTGGAGAAGAAATTTCTTATAAAAATATTACTTTTAAAAGACCAGAAAATGGCTTAAGTCCTATTTATACTGAAAAAATTATAGGCAAAAAGGCTATTGTTTTTATAGAAAAAGATGGAACTATAACATTTGAAAATGTTAAGTAGGTGGTTTTATGAGAAAAATATTAGTAGTAACAGGAACTAGAGCGGAATATGGTTTGCTTTATTGGACTATGAAAGAAATAAAAAAGGATAAAGATTTACAATTACAGCTTATAGTTACAGGAAATCATTTAATTAGAGAATATGGTTATACTGTAGGTCAGATAAAAAAAGATGGTTTTAAAATTGATGAAGAAATAGATATGATTATAGATTCTGAGAAAAAAAGCTCCGTTTTAAAATCTATGGGGATTGAAATGATACAAATGGCTCAAGCCTTTGACAGATTAAAGCCGGATATTTTATTGATTTTAGGAGATAGATATGAAACCTTTATAGCAGCTACCTGCGCTATGATGATGAATATACCTATAGCCCATATGAACGGGGGAGAATCTACAGAAGGTGCTGTAGATGAGCAAATAAGGCATGCCATAACTAAAATGGCTCATATACACTTTCCAGGAGCTGCATATTATAAGGAAAGAATAATAAAAATGGGAGAAGAACCTTGGAGAGTTTTTAATGTAGGTCAAGCAGGAATTGAAAATATAAAGAAGTTAAAGCTTTTAGGTAAAGAACAGTTAGAAAAAGAGCTGAATATTAATTTTACAAAAAAAGTTTTTTTAATTACATATCATCCAGTAACTCTTCAATTAAAGAATACTAAAGGACAAATAGACAATTTGTTAAAAGCAATAAGTAATTTTGATGCACAGTATATATTTACGTATCCTAATGCTGATTTTGGAAGTAAAATTATTATAGATAAAATTAATGATTTTGTTAAAGATCATAAGGAAGCTAAGATATATTATAGCCTTGGACAAAAAAGATATTTAAATCTCTTAAAATATGCAGATATTATGATTGGAAATTCATCCAGTGGTATTATAGAGTCCCCTATTTTTAAAATACCTGTTGTAAATATAGGAGATAGGCAAAAAGGAAGAGTTAGAAATAAGAATATAATAGATACAGATTATAGTGAAAATGAAATAACTAATGCTATATCTAAGGTGTTAAAGGATGAAAAATTCAAAGAAAATCTAAATTCTATAGATAATATATATGGTAATGGAAATACAAGCAAGCAAATAGTAGAAATATTAAAGTCTATAGCTATAAATAAAAAACTATTAAGTAAAAGATTAAGTTACTAGGAGTTTAATATATGGAAAAAATAGTTTTGGTAGGTGCTGGAGGTCATTGTAAAGTAATAATAGACATTATAAGAAGTAATAATGTTTATGAGATAATAGGAATTATAGATAAATATGCTACAGAAAAATCATTATTAGATATATCCATCATAGGTGATGATAATAAACTTAAGGAAGTTTATAAGGATGGAGTAAAAAATGCTTTTTTATGCATAGGCGCTTTAGGTGATTTAAATTTAAGAAATAAAATATACAACAATTTAAAAGAAATAGGCTTTAAGTTGCCAGTCTTAATGCATAATACTGCAATGGTATCAAAATATGCTGCTATTGGAGAAGACACTTGTATAATGCCAGGAGCTATTATAAACTCAGGGGCTAAAATAGGCAAAAACTGCATTATAAATACTGGAGCTATAATAGAGCATGATTGTGTTATTGAAGATAATTGTCATATTTCACCAAGAGCAGTATTAGGTGGAGGCGTAAGCATAGAAAAAAATACTCATATAGGTATAGGAGCAGCTGTCATTCAAGGAGTAAACATAGGATGCAATGTTACCATAGGGGCTGGATCTGTCGTAATAAGTTCTATTCCAGATAATGTAGTTGCATTAGGCATACCTTCCAAAATAAAGAAATATAAATAGACTTAAAAACAGAGAGGGTGATACTATGAAACTAGAAGGAAAAAAGGTATTAGTTACGGGTTCAGAAGGATTTATTGGTAGTCATTTAACAGAAAGATTACTGGAACTAGGTGCTGAAGTTACAGCACTTGTTCAATATAATTCTTTTAATAATTGGGGTTGGATAGACACTTTTTCTAAAGAAGTAAAAGATAGTATAAATATAGTAACAGGGGATATAAGAGAATATGATGGTATGAAAAGAATTATAAAGGGACAGGATGTAGTATTTCATTTAGCAGCACTTATAGCTATTCCTTATTCTTATTTATCTCCTATGGCCTATGTTAAAACTAATGTAGAAGGAACTACAAATGTATTGGAAGCATGCAGAGAATATGAAGTAGAAAAGATAGTACATACTTCAACTTCTGAAACTTATGGTACAGCACTTTACATACCAATAGATGAAAAACATCCTATGCAGGGACAATCTCCTTATTCAGCATCAAAAATAGGAGCAGATAAAATGGCAGAAAGCTTTTATAGAAGTTTTAATCTTCCAGTAGCAACTATAAGACCTTTTAACACCTATGGTCCAAGACAATCTGCAAGAGCCGTTATTCCAACCATAATATCACAAATACTTGCAGGAAAAACAGAAATTAAATTAGGAAGCTTAAGTCCAACAAGAGATTTTAACTATGTAAAAGACACCGCAGAAGCTTTTATAAAGGTAGCGGAAAGTGATAAAACTATAGGTAAGGTTATAAATGCAGGGTCTAATTATGAAATTTCTATAGGAGATACAGTAAAGAAGATTATAAATATTATGGAAAAGGATGTGAAAATTCTTTGCGATGAAGAAAGGATTAGACCAGAAAAAAGTGAAGTAAATAGATTATGGTCAGATAATAGAAAAATTAAAGAACTAACTAGCTGGAATCCTAAATATAGTTTAGATGATGGCTTAAAAGAAACTATAGAGTGGATAAGAAATAATATGAAATATTTTAAAACAGACATTTATAACGTTTAATAGGAACATATATATATGTTCCTAAATTATTTTAAATAAATGACGATAAATATATAATAATAGAGAATGGAGTTGATAATATGATTCCATTATGTATACCAGAAATTAAAGGGAACGAATGGAAATATATAAAACAATGTTTAGATACAAATTGGGTATCTTCAGCAGGAGCTTTTGTAGATAAATTTGAAGAGGATTTTGCTAAATATGTAAAAGCTAAAAAAGCAGTGGTAACTATGAATGGTACAGCAGCTTTAGAACTTGCTTTAAGAACTTTAGGTATAGGTAAGGGTGATGAAGTTATAGTATCTTCCATGACATTTATATCTCCTGTAAATACTATAAAATATGTAGGGGCAGAGCCGGTTTTTGTAGATGTATGTAGAGATACTTATGTAATGGATGCAAATAATATAGAAGAAATGATAACACCTAAAACAAAAGCCATTTTACCAATACATATATATGGTCATCCTGTAGATATGGATAAGGTTATGGAAATAGCTAAAAAACATAATCTTTATGTAATAGAGGATGCTACAGAAAGTTTAGGTTCATTATATAAGGGTAAAGCTACAGGAACTATAGGACATGTAGGATGCTATTCTTTTAATGGTAATAAATTAATAACTACTGGTGCAGGTGGGATGCTTGTAACTAATGATGACAAACTAGGAGAAAGAGCTAAGTATCTATCTACTCAAACAAAAACTATTTTAGGAAATGGAGCTTTTTGTCATGAAGAAATAGGATATAATTTTAGAATGCCTAATTTACTTGCAGCTATGGGCTGTGCTCAACTTGAAAATATAGATGAGTATATAAAAATTAAAAGAGAACATGCAAAGCTATATAATCAGCTTTTGAAAAATGTAAAGGGAATAACTTTACCAATAGAAAAAGAGGGTGTAAAAAATGTATATTGGCTTTATTCTATTTTGATAGAAGAAGAGTATCCTTTAACTAGAGATGAGCTAATCTTTAAGTTAAGGGAAAATGGAATAGAGTCAAGACCATTTTTTATGCCGGTGCATGAGATGGCTCCTTATAAATATTGTAAATGTGGGGATATAAGTGTTACAAAGAAATTAGCTTGTAAGGGCATAAACATTCCTAGTTCTTTAGGGTTAAAGAAAGAAGATATTGAAAGTGTTTGTAATAAAATAGTAGATGTTATTTATAATAAAAATTAATATTATAATATTAATTTATTATAGTCAACATTTATAATTAAAATACCTAAATATTTAGACAATCATTATTTATAAAAATGTATTGGGAGAAGTTGCGGGTAAATGGCATTTGTTTAAATAGTATGTAGAATTTAAATTTAAACATTTTTGAAAGGAAGTAAGCTATATGACATTAGAGGAGTTTAAAATAAAAGTATCAGGATTAAAAAAAACAAAGACAACTATTGAAGACTATATTACAAAAGGCAAATATGATGAAGCAAAAGATATATTAAATAAATATGAAGAACAGTTTCCTTTTGATATGACTATATCTACTATAAAAGCAGCTTTATATGTTTGTGAAAATAATCTAGAACAAGCGGAAAGTGTATTATTGCAAGCGTTAAAAGAATTACCTTTTAATTATGAAATAAACTACAATTTGGGAATGGTATATGGATTTAAAGGAGACTTTATAGAGAGTGCAAACTTTTACTTTAAAGCATTAAAATATTGCAACAGTCATGAAGAAAAAAGTATGATTATCAATTCTATAGATGAACTTTCTAAAATTGTTATAAGTAATTACCCTAGCAAAGTAATAGAATTTAAAAATAAAATTATAGAGTTTAAATCAAAGGTTAATGAAATAGATGCAAGGTCTTTCCCGTTAAATGGGAAAGAAGAAAGCTTAATAGGAAAATTTATTGACGAAGAAAATAATGTAAAGGGTCATTACGTAAATTTATATAAAATTGAAGATTTTGTTAACTTGCATCCTCAGTTTGTGAATTTGTATAAAACTGAGATGCTTCATGGTAAATTTGTAAATAAAACTATAGATATAGAAGTAAATGAGGATATAGCTGTACCAGTATCTACAAGAAGTATGTCAAATATTAATTTTAAAATAAATAATAAAGAATTTAATTTAGATAAATTAATGCCAAATTCATTCCACTATGTGCCAATAAGAGAAAATGGAAAATTAACAATACAAAGTGATAATGAGTTTTTTTTAGGTGATATTATAAAGCTTAAGGATGAAATTAGGGAAGACAGGCCAAAACTTATTATGTATTTATTTATAGATGGATTATCACAGGAAACAATAAAACAAGATAAATTTAAAAAAATGATGCCTAAAACTTATGAATTTTTTAATGATGGATTAAGGTTTAATAATTGTTATTGTAATAGCGAATGGACATTGCCAGGATTAGCAACTTTTTTTACTGGAGAATATACTACAAATCATAAATTGTTTCATCCGCAATTTACATATAAACTTGGAAGTAAGGAAAAATTAATGAGTGAAATATTTAAAGGAGAGGGGTATTTTACCACGCAAATATGTGGCGATTGGAGAAAAACTCCTTTATATGGATATAACAAAGGGTTTGATAGGACTATATATCAACCTGGAATAGATGGAATGGGCTGTGAAGAAATTGTAATGGAAACAATGGAGCATTTAGAAGCTTTTGATGAAAAAAATAATTTTATATGGTTATCTTTTGGAGATTTACATAAGGTTGCAGATAATATAGAACCAAAAATAAGTAGCCAAATAAAAGGTAGTCTCTATTCTAGGACAGTAGAGAAGGATAATAATGAAACAGTATTTAAGAATTATGATGAAAAGAAAATAGAAAGATATGAGATGGAAATTAAAAAATTGGATTTTTATTTAGATATTTTATTTAATTATATAAATTCAAAATACTCTAAAGAAGAAGTATTAATAATGCTAGTTTCAGATCATGGACAAACATTTTTAAAAAAAGATACTGGGTTTTTTCATGACGGAAGAACAAAGGTACCATTTTTTATCAAAGGTACAAATATTAAAAATAAGTCTATAGATGATATAATCGAAAATGTAGATGTTTTATCTATGGTATTAAAATTCTCAAATATTGAGTATGATTCAAATATAGATGGAAAACTTCCAGCTTGTTTAGGTGGAGATTATAAAAGGGAATTTTCTTATACAGAATCTATTTTCCCAGGACAAACCTATAAAGTTGTAATAAATGATTACGCTCATAGATTTATATTTGAATCTGAGAAATTTGTTGAAAATGATGGCAGAGTGGATATTGAAAACTTTAATATTAGCTTAATAAATAAAGAAACAGGAATAGATGAAAAAAATAAATTACAAGAAAAAATAGAAAAATACTTGGAAGTTGTTTTTAATCACATAAAGAAAAATATAAAAGTGTAGATGTAAAAAGAATGGTATTTTTCCATGGGGAAAACATTACTTTTTTTATAAAAGTGCATAATAAAACATAAATTTATATAGAAATTTAAGGATAATAATTATGAAATTAAAAGAATAATTCACCATGTTTATCAAAAATGATTTTGCTGGTTAAAAAGGCGGTGATGCATATGAGAGTTAGTACAATAGAAAAATCATATATAAATACAAGTGGAAAAATATATGATTCAGAATTCATCAATTTAGCTAATATTAAAGATAATAAAATAGCTTTAGATGAGAGAACGCTTTTCTTAACAAGAACAGAAAAGGAAGTTTTAAATAATCAAGAAATTCAAAATTTTAATGATGCAGTTTACATATTTAAATATAAAAATGCCTACGGTATTATATGTGATATTCCTATTGCGGAATATAATGATGGCAAAATTAAATGCCATGAAGTGGTTTTACCAGATACAATTCAAGGTATGTCAAGTAATTTGTATGGATATAATTGTGAAGCTGCCCCTATATTATTGGCCCATGAAAAAAAAGTTAGCTATTTGTCTTATATAGAAGAAGAAAAGTATACATATTATTTTACATTGGATGACATGGAAATTTATGTGTTTTGCGCTAAAGAAGCACAGAAGATAACGGATGAATTCATACAAGTAGATAAACTATATGTTGCAGATGGACATCATCGTTTGTATACAACATCCTTATGTAAATTTAAAAATTCAGTTTTATCATGCTTAATTAGCTTTGAATATTTAAATATTTTGCCAATTCATCGTATTATACCAAATTCAGATGTACAATTAGTTAAGAGAGCTAAAGATTTTATTTATAATAGATTTGAAGTGTTACCACCAGAAACACCTCTGTCTAAAGGAAGAATAAGAATAAAATATAAGCATGACAGT
The DNA here is from genome assembly GCF_054768115.1 of Clostridium sp. CTA-6. Classification (NCBI taxonomy): domain Bacteria; kingdom Bacillati; phylum Bacillota; class Clostridia; order Eubacteriales; family Clostridiaceae; genus Clostridium; species Clostridium sp. CTA-6. The sequence goes on along the minus strand of NZ_BAAAAU010000008.1, from coordinate 246,694 downwards.
TTTGTTGTGAATCTTATAGAATTAAATTCAGATGCTTTTTGGAATAATGACAGTTATCGTTTAAATACACAAATTATTTCACAAGCTTTCCGTATTTTTGATACTGGAAAATTAAAATACATATCAGATTGTGAATTAAAAAAATATGAGACATTAGTAGATAAAAATGATGTTGTAATTGAAACATATCCAATAGAAGTAGATGAATTTATTGAGTATGCAAACAATGAATGTATAATGCCACCAAAATCAACATGGTTTTCTCCTAAGTTCCCATCGTTTCTAATATTTAAGCAATATAAATAATAAATTTAGTGTAAATATGAATAAGGAGAGATAACTTTGAAAATAGGAATAATATCAGATATACATTCTAATTATGAAGCTTTAAAGTCTGTGGTAAATGATTCCGCTTCTAAGGTTGATGGATATATATGTTTAGGCGATATCTTGGGATATGGACCGGAGCCAAATGAAACCATTAAGTTGCTATCTCAAGTAAATTTGATAGGGGTTGTGCTTGGAAATCATGATATTGCTATTTTAAATGGTGACTATTCTAAATTTAGAACTGAGCATGGTATTTTTGCTATAAAATGGACTGCAGATCATCTATCTGATGCTTCAATGAATTTTTTAATAAAAATTAAGCAAAAGAATATATTTAGTGATTTTAAGTTTGAAATTTATCATGGAGGAATTGAAGATGTATATTGGCAATATATATTTCCTTCCTCGCCAGAAAAAGAATTAGAACGTATTTATAATAAGTGTATTTACAATTTACTATTTATTGGACACTCTCATCTTCAGTTTTCATTTAAATATAAAAAACTTCATATTGTAAACCCAGGCAGTGTTGGTCAACCGCGTAATGGATTACCTGATGCACAATATGCTATTTTTGATACAGAGGGTAGAAGCATAGAATTTTGTCGTACATCTTATGACATAAAAAAAACAGCGGAAAAAATTCAGTATGAAGGGTTAGATAAATTTTTAGCTAAAAGGCTATTTTTAGGGATATAATTCATTAAGGAGGCAGAAAAAATGAAAACATTAATAACAGGTGTTGCTGGTTTAACAGGCTCATATCTAGTGGAAAGGTGTCTTGCTGAAGGAGAACAAATAATAGGAATAGATAACTTATTTAGAGGAACTATGAATAATCTCGAAAATGTTATAGATAACAAAAATTTTCATTTTATAAAAGGGGATATATTAGATATACACAAAATGGAGTTGAAGGACATTGATAGAATATATCATCTTGCTGCTATAGTGCCAACAAAATATTTTTATGAAGCACCAGTAGATACATATATGGTTAATTGTCATGGTACTAAAGTTATGATAGATTGGGCATTGAAGAATGATGTTCAAAAATTTGTTAATGCATCAAGTTCTGAGATATATGGTCACCCACAAAGAATTCCAACAGATGAACTTACTCCAACTTTATATGATGCTGTTGAAATAACTCCTAGATGGTCATACGCACAGGGTAAAATTTTAACAGAGCACATTGGTAATTATTATAAAGATAGAATGGATATATGTCATTTAAGATATGCAAATGTATATGGACCAAGGGATATAGATGATAATCATGTTATTCCATATTTAATTAATAGAGTTTTACGTGGAGAAAAAATCATTATTAATAAAGATGCAGATAAAGTAAAAAGGACTTTTTTATATATGAGTGACTGTTCAGATGCAACATATCTTGCTATGAAGAATTCTCCTTCAGGCGAAAGTTATAATATTGCAAGTAGTCAGGAGGTCACTATTCAACAATTACTTGATATGATATTCAAAATAACTGGGAAAACAACCGAAGTTGAGTATAGCTTACATAGAGAAGGTGATCCTAAGAGGAGACTTTTAGATACAACTAAAGCAAAAAAAATGCTCGGAATGGAAATAAAGGTATCACTTGAGGATGGCATTAGAAAAACCTCAGAATGGATAAAAGAATATTATAATTTATAGAAAAATACCAAGGTAAATGAGGTGTAAATTATGAAATATAAAGCGGTAATTCTTGCAGCAGGAATTGGAAGTAGGCTTGAGCCATATTCTAAATATACTCCTAAGTGTCTTATTGATCTTAATGGAACAAATTCTATCAAACATATATTGTATTGCCTTAGTCAATGCGGAGTTAATGAAACAGTGATTGTTGTGGGATATAGAGCAGAACAAATAAAAGAAGCAATTGGAAATAGTATATTCAATATGGATATTACTTATATTTACAATAAGTATTATAATCACCATGGATGCGAGTATTCATTGGCATTATCTGCACCAGCCCTTGAAGATGCTGACAAAGTTTTAATTACTGAAGGGGATTTATTAATGCCTGTTGAATATTATAAGACATTTACTGATGATAAAAGTGAAAATGCTGTTGCCATAAGAGATATAGAAATAAATCCTAAAAGAAGCGTAGTTGCTATAGGTAAAAATGATTTAGTGGAAAAATTTATATATGATAGAGAACATATAGACGTATTTAGGTTTATTGAGGATAAAAACATGGTTCTAGGAGAAAGTATGCAATTGTGGAAGTTTGAAGGTGCGTGCAAAAAGTTACTTGTTAATTTACTACATAAATTTACAGATACAATTTCCGCTGAAGCAAATATTGAAAATGGTTTGTATTCTATTAATTTAGCATTAAAAACTTATAAATTGAAACCAGTGTTAATAACAGGGGATAATTGGATAAACCTCAATACAGTGGAAGATGTTATGAAAGGAAGAAGAGAATTATGGTTAAAAAGATAATGATAGCAGGGTATGGAAGTACAGGTGCCTATGTATTAGATTTTCTTTCAAGGACAAAGGGAATAGAAGATTTTGAGATAATTGTAACTACAAGATCTACAGAGGAAGCACAAAAAAGAATAAATATGACATTAATATCTGCACAACTTATGGGATTTTATCCTAAAATTCGTTTAATTAACACAGATTTAAACAACATTGAAGAAACAGCAGAGCTATTAAATGAAGTTAAACCTGATATTATTGCATATACAGGTAGATTTATTAAAGGAATTAAATATGGTGAGTATTCATATCCCAATAAAATTGGATATGGTGCATGGCTACCACTTGCAATCCCATTGATTTACAAATTAATGGAAGCTGTGAGAATTTCTAATATAAAAACTAAAGTAATAAATTCAAGTTTCCCAGATGGAGTTTGTCCAGCTTTGAAAAGTATAGGATTAGAACCATTTACAGGTGCAGGAAATCTTAACCATTTAATACCTAGAATAAAAATGGGTTTATCAAATAAATTAAATGTTGAACAAAGCGATATTGACATTAAAATGATAGGAAGTCATTTTCTCAATACTTATGTGTCAAAAGAGGCATCAGCTAAGGGTTCGCAATACATTTTGGAATGTACTGTTAAGGATAAAAATATTCAAGGAATTAGTGATGAGGAGATATTTAAGCTTTCTAATATTAGTACTGTTTCAGGGCCGACAAGAAATCTTATGATATCATCGGATATAGTAAAAATAATTCAAAGCATTATGTTTAACGAAGGATTCTTTATGCATTTACCTGGACCTAATGGTTTAATTGGCGGATATCCAGCAAAGATATTTCAAGATAGAATAGAGCTTGTTCTTCCAAAGGGAATTGATATAAAGCAAGCTATAGAAATAAATGCTGAAAGCTTAACCCATGACGGTATAGAAAAAATTGAAAACAGGAAAGTTTTTTTCACTGATGATGTTATAACTAAGATGAAAAAAGTTTTTTCTCTTAACTATCCAAAGTCAATTAATGTTGAAGATTGTGAATTCTTTGCACTTGAAATAAAGAAAAGGTTGGAGAATTATAAAAGATGAAGTATTATTGCAAAATAGTTTATAAAGATAAAATTGAACCTACTATTTATTTTAAAGATAACACTGAGAAAGAGGCAAAAGAAAAAATGCTACAATTATTAAATGAACTTTTTGAAAGGGATGAAGTAGAAGGAATTTACTTAGGTAAAAAATAAACTCATTTTAGAACAGGCAATTAAGGGGGAACAAATGAAAATTGAAACTATGGTTAAAGAGATGGAAGGACTTGGAATAGGATCTATTGTTGGAGTCCCAGATTCTACACTAAAAGAGTTTTGTGATTATATGAATTATGAAAATCCACACAGCTTAAAACATTATGTTCCTGCTAATGAAGGAGCAGCTGTAGGATTAGCCGCAGGTATTTATCTTGGAACAGGAAAACCTGTATGTATTTATATGCAAAATAGTGGTATTGGAAATGCTATTAATCCTATTGTTTCATTATTAAATAAAGAAGTTTATGATATTCCAACTTTATTTATGGTTGGGTGGCGTGGAGAACCTAGTGTTCATGATGAGCCACAACATAAATTTCAAGGAATGATTACAAAAGAGTTATTTGATGTATTGAATATTAAAAATGAGGTAATTAGTTCTAATACAACTGATGAACAGTTACAGGCTATTTTTGAAATAGCTAGAAATGAACTTAACAATAATAGACAGTTTGCTATTATTATTAAAAAAGGAACTTTTGAAAAACGTGGTAATAAAGCACATAAAAATTCATATGAAATTATTAGAGAAGATGCAATTAAAGAAATTTTAAAACAAATTGAAGTGACAGATATGATTGTTTCTACGACTGGAAAGATATCTAGAGAAGTATATGAAGAAAGTGATAGCATCCTTGGAGGACATAAGCAAAATTTTCTAACTGTTGGTTCCATGGGGCACTCTTCAATGATTGCTTTGGGGCTTGCAAAGGAACATGAAAATCGAAGAATATATTGTATTGATGGTGATGGATCAGTACTTATGCACATGGGGTCCTTAGCTTTTATTGCAAAGCAAAATCCTAAGAATCTGATTCACATTGTTCTTAATAATGATGCTCACGAATCAGTAGGGGGAATGCCTACTTGTGCTGTTGATGTGAATATTGGAAATATAGCACAAGCTTGTGGTTATCCCAAAGTGTATCATGTCTATAGATTAGAAGAATTAACTGTTGTATTAAAAAAAGCTAAATATATAAATGAGTTATGTTTAATTGAGGTAAAGGTAAGTTTAGAGTCAAGGGCTGATCTTGGAAGACCAAAAGAATCAGCAAGAGAGAATAAAGAAAATTTTATGAAATATCATGGTGTAAAATAATATATTTTTATAGCAATTTTTTTAGAATTAATTTTAATATCTGGATAGTATCAAATATGGAGGGAAAAGATTATGAACAATAAAGTGACCCAAAGTGTATATGCATGCTTCAGTACAGGAGTTATCCATGAAGGACATATGAACATTATAAATGAAGCAAAAAAATATGGAAATGTAATTGTTGGAGTTTTAAGTGATGAAGCTTGTGTTAAGTTTGACCGCTTTCCAACAACTCAAATTGAATATAGAGTTGAAATGTTTAAAAAGTTACCAGAAGTTGATAAAGTAGTTATTCAAAAAACTACTTCTTATAAAGATGTACTAAGTGAATTAAAACCTGACTATGTAATTCATGGTGATAATTGGAAAAGTGGACCACAATCAGCTTTAAGACAAGAAGTTATTGAAATATTAAAGGGATGGAATGGGCAACTAATTGAAATTCCATATACAAGAAATACAAATGTAAAAAAAATTGATGATATTACAAGAGAAAAATTGGCAATGCCTGAATATCGTAGAAAGAGATTAAGACAGTTGTTAAAGCTTCGTCCAATTGTAAAGGCTATAGAAGTACATAATGGAATTACTGGTCTAATTGCAGAAAAAACCGTTGTTGAGCGTAACGGAGAACTAGATCAGTTTGATACAATGTGGATTTCAAGTCTTTGTGATTCTACTGCAAAGGGAAAACCTGATATTGAATTAGTTGATATGTCTTCAAGACTTGATACAGTTAATGATGTTATGGAAGTTACAACTAAACCTATTGTACTAGATGGAGATACAGGTGGATTGGTAGAACATTTTGTGTATAATGTAAGAACCCTTGAAAGAATGGGTGTTTCTGCAGTTATTATTGAAGACAAAACTGGTCTTAAGAAAAATTCATTATTTGGAACAGAGGTTCAGCAGACTCAAGATACTGTTGAAAACTTCTGTCATAAAATTAGTGAAGCAAAAGAGGCTCTTAGAACTGATGAATTCATGATTATAGCAAGAATTGAAAGCTTAATTCTTGAACAAGGTATGAAAGATGCCTTAAATAGAGCTTACGCTTACGTGAATGCAGGTGCTGATGGTATTATGATACACAGTCGTAAAAAGGATCCTACAGAAATATTTGAATTCTGTGATAAATTTAGAAAAACGGATAAAGATACACCAATAGTTGTTGTACCTACTTCTTTTAACACAGTTACTGAGGAAGACTTTATTACACATGGAGTAAATATTGTAATTTATGCTAATCAGTTGACAAGAAGTGCGTTTCCTGCAATGCAACAAACAGCAACAAAAATTCTTGAATGTCATAGAGCGAAAGAAGTTGATGATAACTTAATGTCAATAAAGGATATTATCACATTAATTGACTAATTTAGGAGTGATGAGGACTATGAAAAAATTTTCGTTTAATAAAAATAATGAATGTAGATTATGTAAAAGTAAATCCTTATTAAAGTTTATAGAATTTAAGGATATACCTTTAGCAGGGAATCCAGTAAGTGCAAGTTCTAAGACATATACATATAACTTAGATGCATATGTTTGTGAAGAGTGCAAGCTAGTGCAATTACTTGATGTAATAGATAGTGAAATCTATGAAGAATATACATATACACCATCACACTCTGAGGAGTTTAAACTTTATGTAGATGGGCTTGCAGAAGAAATTCATAAATTTTTTGGAAAAAGAAAAGTTATTGAAATAGGTAGCGGAAATGGGTACTTTCTAAAGTGTATTAATAATAGAGGAAGTAAAGTTTTGGGGTTTGAACCATCAAGAAAGTTGGCAAGTGAATCGGAAAGTATGGGTGTAGAAACTGTTAATGATTATTTCTGTAGTGGAGCTATTTCCAAAATTCCTAATGAATTTTTAAAATCAGATATGATAATAATGAGACACGTTTTGGAACATATAGATTCATTTGAAGATATTATGAGTTCTATATGCAAAATATTAGATAATGAAAAAGGTATTTTATTAATAGAAGTACCTTATTTGGGAAACATAATAAATGAAAATCAATTTTATGCATTTTTCCATGAACATTTATCATATTACTCACTAAGTACTATTACTAAGTTATTAAATAAGTATAAATTTAATATTATAGGTGGTAAAAAAGCTTTTATGGAAGGTGGATCAATGTTAGTATACGCTATTCCAGGGGAAGCGAATGTTCATGATTATGAAAGTATTTTAAATGATAGTGAATATGACATAGATAAAAATTTCATAGATGATATTAAATTATCTGATGTTAAAACATTACAAGACTTTGCTAATAATACGAAGGAAAATATTCAATCGTTAACTAATTTTATTTTAAGTGAAAAAAATAAAGGTAAAAAAGTTGCAGCGTGGGGAGCTGGGCAAAGAGGTATATCACTAATTAATCTATGTGGATTAAGTAATCATGATTTGGAATACTTAGTTGATGTTAATCCTCTTTATGATGGTTTATATGTACCGATAGCTAATATTCCTATTGTTAATCCTGATTATATCTATGAAAAACCTGTAGATTATATAGTAGTATTTGCAACAGGTTATATAGAATTCATAAGGGACTCTAATAAAAGGTTTGAAGAGAATGGTGGTCATTTTGTTTCGATAATACCTAAAATAAGCATTTATAAAGGAAAATAAAATTTAATAAAAATATAGTTGTAAGTTGGTGTATACTATATAATTTACCACAAGAGCAAAGTAATTTTTAAGAAGAATATCACATGAGCTACAAAAAAATTAAAGTGATTATTTTCTTTTTATTCTTTCAAAATTATATCATAAATTTTAACTATAAAATATTAGTTTAGTTACTTAAGTTTTGTACAAACAAAACTTTATTAGTTTCCATATCATAGTTTCCCAAAAATAGATAATGGATAATACTAAGCCTTGAAGTATAATTTTCTTTGCACAGAAAAATTAAGAAAGGCGGTATTATCCTATGAATAATTTTACCTTTACTCAAGATAGCTGTAGAGAAGAAAATACTTCCACTTGGCTAACTGCAGTAATGAAATTTGGTCTTAAACTGAATTTTTTCAAGCCATTTGAGGTCTTTAAGCTTAAGATGGAGAAAGTAAAATATTCTGTATATCAAAAATTTATTATCATTATGATGTCTATAACAAGTGGTTGCGAAACAACCAAAGACATCAATGAAAAGCTTGGTGTAGAAAAACTTGCCCTAAATATGTTTGATATGGATAAAGCGCCAGATCAATTACAAATTAATGAATTAATTAGACGATTTGATTCTGGCAGCATACATCAACTGCAAGACATTCATCATCATCTTTTTATGAAACATAGTAACTCAGCTCACTCTCATACGAGAGTAGTCGTAGACTGGGATCAAACAGGTCTAATTGCTAATGGTAAGAGCTTTGAATTAACTGAAAAAGGCTACTTTGCTAAGAAAAAAACCAAAGTGGATATCAACTGGCTGCCGCTTTTACAGGTGAACACTTTGAAACAGTAACAATGTTTTTAGATTCTGGGAATATTCATTGTACTAATCACTATAGTGACTTACTAAAAGCTATACTATCTAAATATAAAGAGCAACTTCACAATGGTAATTTAATTTTAAGGACTGATAGCGGCTTTGGTTCATCAGACAATGTTGAAAAGTTACTTTTAATTCCTAAGTTGAAATTTATTACTAAAGGATACTCTAGTAGAACTGCTAGAAATCTTGCAAAAGAAATAGATTATTCAGGATATCTTCAAGCCGATAAGGCTGCATGAGTTTATGAGTTTCCTGAAAATAATGGAGTTAGACATATTATAGTTCAAACGTTATCTCCAAAGGAAAATTAAAATATACTGTACTCATAACCAACATAAGTAATAAGGATATGAGTACAGTAGAAATATTTTATTTTTATAACAAACGTCAAACCATAGAAGCCTTCTTTAAGATGGCTAAAAATGTATACCATATAAAAAACCTTAGAACCTCAAAATTTTATGGTATCTATGGATTTTTGTGGTTAGTATTTATAACGCACAATCTCATAAGTTAGTTCAAATCTACAGTTCTGTATGGAACAGAGCTTGAAAATGTAGGGGTAAGAGTTTTAGTTAAAAGTATTGGTAATATAACGGGTTTTGTTAAAAGAACTTCCGAAGGAATTATAGTTAATATTCAACCCATAACAAAACTGGTAAAGCTAATTGCTAACTCACTTAGCCCCCCTAAATATATACAATCAACATTTAACATATGAAATTAAATACAATAAATTAACCAATGGAATATTATCCAAGATATTAAACCGAATTTTACTTTTCTTTATTATTGTCAAATTGAAGTTTTCTGAATTATACCAATAGGCTACTCCTAAAAATTTAGATGAGTATGGAATATATTGAATAATATTAACAGGTAATTATATGAAAATATAATTTTTATATTTGTATGCAATCTAGGTAGTTAAGATAATATTTTATTCCCATCAAGAATAATATTTTTTATTGTCATCATACTTATAGTACAATCCAAGGTAATTGTACTAATTAGAGCTTTTTAGTTACTGGTTTAAATTTAAGTTATTATATAAATTTATGATGGATAATTGTAAAGAAAGAAAACAATTAAGATACACTTTAAAAAAAATAAAAAATAGAGGATTGAAATAAAAAATGGATACTAATAAAAGAGAAATAGAAATTATTAAAGCTAAAGACAATAGCTATGCTTTAAAAATAAACAATAAATTTGTGTATAGTAAGTTTTATCCCCTAAAAGATGCAGAAAAGTTTATAGAAAACAATAAACAGTTAATTTTAAATAAGAAACATATAATTATGTATGGAATAGGTCTGGGTTATCATGCAAAAGAGATATTAAAAAGAATGCCCTTAGATTCAGAATTATTTTTATTTGATTTAGATATAGAAATACATGATATAGCAAATAAATACAAGCTTTTAGAGGAGATAAAAAGGGATAATAGGGTAAAAATTATATTGAGCAATAACAAAGAATTCTATAAAGAGTTTACAAATAAACTTTCTTTAGTAGAGGATATTATAGTTTATGAACCACTATTAAAGGTTTTAGAGGATAAATATAATGCTTTTAAAGAAGCTATAAAAAGTTATAAAATAGCTAAAATTAGTTTAGAAAAATTTCAACCTATTATGGAGGAAAATGAAAAGGAGAATATAAAAAATAATTATAATACCATAGGGCAATTTTTAAAAACTTTTAATTTAGAAAAAAAACCTATAGTAATTGCATCTGCTGGTCCATCTTTAGAAAAGGAACTAGATGCCTTAAAGGAAAAGAGAGAACATGTTAAAATATTTGCAGTAGGAAGAGCTTTAGACATTTTAATGAAGAATAGTATAAAACCAGATATAATTACTATATTAGATCCAGGAGAAATCGTATATAATCAGATAAAAGGTTATGAGAATTTAGATATTCCTCTTTGTTTTATATCTACAGGTTCTAGATGGGCAGTGCAAGGTTATAAGGGACCTAAATATATGTTTTTTAATAAGAAATGTAGTTATAATAAGGAGAATATTATAGTGCAAACTGGTAAAACTGTAGCTATACCAACTATAGACTTAGCTATAAAAGCTGGAGGGCATAAAATAATACTCTGTGGACAAGATATGGCTTTTATAGATAATAAATTTCATGCTGGAGATAATGAAAGTATAAAAGAAAGCAATTTTTATGAAAAGGTATTAGGGGTAGACGGAACTTATTTAAATACTACCTCTGGTATGTTAGAGTTTAAAAAGGGTATAGAAAAGCTTATAGAAAAAAATAAAAATATAAAATTCATTAATTCAAGTAAGGGATCTAAAATAAAAGGAACTATAGAAAAGGATTTAAAAGATCTATTATAAAATTAATTTAAACAGGAGTAGTATATGAAAAAAATTTCTGTAAAAGAAAGAATATCTTTAATTATAACTTTAATCTTTTTTTCTACCACCCTAACTATTAATATAAAAAATTTTAAAAAAGATATAAAATATATAGCATACCCTAAAGTAAATAATAAGTATAATACTAAACAAAACAATCACAAAGAAGAAGGTTATAATGTAAAAGATCATATTTCAGATCTTTGGGATACTTTAGGTGAATCTATAGATTATTTAAAAGTAAACATAGACAATAAAGAAAAAGCAAAAGAAATAGAAAACCTAATAGATGATTCAATTATAGCCTTAAATTCTATAGAGGCTGCCTTAAACAAAAATTATAAGGATACCTCTAGTGAGTTGATATTATACACCAGAGATATGAGAAATAGTTTTATTAACTTAAGAGAAATATTAAATAAGAATAAAAAACATAATAGCGATAAAGAGAAAATTTTAAAAAGTATAGAACAAAATTATATAGAAGTTAAAGTACTACAAAATTAGATTAAGAGTATTAGTAACTAAAGTAGAATATAAATAAGGGGGTTGATCTATGACAGAAAGAAAAAGAATTGTTTTACAACCGGAATACGTAAAAAGCTTCAACTGTATTGGTTCAGCCTGTGAAGACAGCTGTTGTATTGGCTGGAAAGTAGATTTAGATAAAAAGACCTATTTAGCTTATAAAAAAATAAAGAATTCTGAATTAAAACCTATAATTAAAAAAATGGTTAATCGTAAACATAATCAAAAAAGTGATGAAGCTTATGGTAATATTATAATGGACTCAAAGGGAAGATGTCCCTTTCTAAATGAAAAAAATCTATGTAAAGGTTATATTAACTTAGGACAAAGTTATCTTTCTGATACTTGTACATTTTATCCAAGAAGTGTGAGAAAAATAGATGGAAAATTGGAAAGAAGTTTAACTATGTCTTGCCCAGAAGTAGCTAAATTAGCATTACTCAATCCTGATGGTATAGGATTTGAACATATAGAAGAAGATGGCAATGCAAGAATTATACTTTATAGTAGCTTTGATACTCAAGGCCATCCTTTTTACAACAAACCGCAAAGATATTTTTGGGATATTAGAATCTTTAGTTTAAACTTACTTCAAAATAGAAATTATGATTTAGGAGAAAGATTAATTATTCTAGGAATTGTTTATAAAAAAATAGAGAAGTTTTATAGGGAGGAAAAAATACAGAATTTACATAGCATATTGAAAACTATGAATAATTTAATTGAATCTGGAGCTTTTCAAGAAGAACTAAAAAAAGTACCTATAAGAACTGAAATTCAAATTAAACTAGCAAAGGCAATGATTGATAAAAAAGTATTACAAGGAGTAGCAAATGAAAGATATTTAGAATGCCTAAAGGAGACTGTTCTAGGAATGGGAGATATAGAAGGAGAAAAGTTAGAAAACATCATAGAAAAATATGAAACTAATTATAAAGAATATCTCACTCCTTATTTAGAAGATAAGGAATATATACTAGAAAATTATTTAGTAAATGAATATTTTAAAGAAATGATGCCTTTTGGAGATTATAAAAACATATGGGATTCTTATATATTACTTTGTATACTTTATGGAATTGTAAAGCTTCAAATGATTGGTATGGCAGGATATCATAAAGGGTTAAATGATGAGCTTACCCTTAAGTTAATTCAATCTTTATCTAAGGTAGTATTGCATAGCAATCAATATATTCAAGGAGTTATACAATTACTAAAATATAATGGATATGATAGCTTAGCGTATATGTCTATTCTTGTTAAAAATTGATAAAAGGTAACTATTACTTAAGGAAAAAATAAAATTACATGAAAGATAAAATATCACAAAAATTAGATTAAGAGAATAAATAAGATACATCTGTTGGGGCGTATTTTATGTTTAAATACGTTAGAGTATAATTTTTTTATTTCAGTTTCCATTCTTTCAACATATGAATCTACATCATTTATATTTTCAGTAGCTATATGAACATCAGTAATAGTATTATATTTTCCATCAACAGTTCTATAATCTAGGTAAAAAAATCCTTTTTAAAATTTGAATTAAGTTTTAGCGAATATTATACGATAATAAGTATGATATATGTGGAAGGCAGGGAAGCCTAGAAAAAATAACAGGGAGGTGGAGAGATGTTTGTTAGTAGTAATGGATCTCTCTTGAATTCATTTGCAAAATTAACAAAGAATAAAACATCTAAAAACCAGTTTATAGAAAAATTATCTTCTGGAAAAAGAATAAATAGAGCAGCAGATGATGCTGGGGGGTTATCCATAAGTGAAAGCTTAAAAGCTCAGGTAAGAGGGCTAAATAGAGCAGAAAAAAACATACAAGATGGAATTTCTATGGTTCAAATATCAGATGGTGCTATGGATGAAATAACTAAAACTCTTCATAGAATGAAGGAATTATCAGTGCAAGCTTCTAGTGGAACTTTAACAGATAATGATAGGCAGGCTATAGGAGAAGAGTTTAATGAGCTAAAGGAAAATATAGATACCATAGCAAAAGGCACAGAGTTCAACGGAATAAAGCTCTTAAATGAAGATAAAACATTAATTATTCAAACAAGAGATAACCCTTATGCTAGTTATGATTTAACTCTAACTAATAATTCTTTACAAGCTTTAGGCATAGATAGTATAAATATAAATACTGCATCTAATTCTAATGAATCTATTGGAAAGATTAAAGATGCGTTGAATACAGTTATAAAAAATAGAGTGGAACTAGGTAATCATCTAAATAATCTTCAACATGACTTTAATAATGTAAGTAACTCTGGTACCAATTTAACTTCTTCTTTGTCTAGAATTGAAGATGTAGATATGGCAACAGCTCTTATGAAATCTGTTAGAGATGATGTGCTTATAAGTTACAATAAATCTATGCTAGTAGCAGCAAGACAAACTACCCAAGGGATAAATACAATAATAAGTAAATCGCTCCTATAGATATTGAAAATATATACAAAATATAAGAAATCCTGTTAGTTAAAAACAAACCTAAACAAAAAAGGGGAGAATAGAAATGGGTGAAAATAGGAGATTTCAAAGTAATGAAGAAATATTAGCAGCTTTTAAATTAGTACTACCTTACATAAATAAAATTATTCATGAGGATATGGTGGTAGGTCTTACGGATTTAGAAAAATATGTTGGTTATCATAGAGCTAAAGAATTTGAACTAGATTTACCAGAAGGAAAGCCTATAAAGGGTATAAAAACCATAGAGGAATGTATTAAGTATAAAAAAGAAATCTATGATAATATTCAAAAGGAAGTGTATGGCAGAGCTATAAAAACAATATTCACTCCTATTTATGGCGTAAACAATGAAGTTATAGGTACCCTTAGTTCAGGAATAGATTTTGATAATAATAATCAGTTAGTAGAAAATGTTCAAAAATTAGTGGAGAATGTTAAACAGGTAACTGAAAATACTGCTCAGGTATCAGAGGCAGCGGAAAGTTTGGCAAAATCAGGTCAAAATGCTATTTTAATGGTAGAAGAATTAAATAATAAGAGAAATGATACTTCTGAAATTCTAGAATTTATAAAGGGTATTGCCACTCAAACTAATTTATTAGGACTTAATGCAGCCATAGAGGCTGCAAGAGCAGGGGAATCAGGTCGTGGATTTGCAGTAGTTGCAGGACAGGTTAGAAAATTATCAGATCAATCTCAGGAAGCTGTTAAAAATATCGAAAAAATATTAGATGAGATGAATAATAGTGTAAATGAAATTAATAATACCATAGGAAGTGTAGGAGCTATTAGTGAAGAACAAGCAGCTTCTACAGAGGAAATTTTATCAAGAATAGAAACCCTTAATGAAACGATTAAAAACTTACAAGAATTTGTAGAAAAATATAAATAAAAGATTATAACAAAGTCCCCACGTAATAAAAGTTGGGGACTATTTTAATCTTATATTTCATTGCTTTTTTATTTGAAATAAAATATAAAATTTATTAATATAAAATGTGAATTTTAAAAAATATTTGTTGTAGTTCCCTAAAAAATAATATCAACTACTCTAATGGAAAATAAAGTAAATTTAAAATTAAAATTTATGAAACTATACAAAACAAAGTAATTATATATAATATTTACATTTTTATTTATAATTTAACAAAAATTTATAATTTATATATAAAAGTTTTTGTTACACTAACGATATTTATAATATTAGCTAATTTTTATTTTATTTTCAATATATGGGAGAGTGGGGGACAATTGAAAACTAAAGAACATTTGTTTAAACAAATGAGTCAATTAAGACAGGACTTATATAAAATAAGTGTTACATTAGAAGAAAAGGATAGGGATGAGGAAAAAATATTAAATTTAAGTAGGGAGATGGATGAATTAATAGTACAATATATGAAATGTGAGTATAAATAAATATTAGATTCATTGTTTTAATAAAAATTTAAAATACTATATTGAAAAAATAGATATAATAAGAATACAGTAAATAGATTGTTTTTTATAATATATTAAAAAGAATGGGGAGATGATTTTGAAATATAGTAAAGAATCTTTATGTGAACAAATGGATATGGTAAGACAAGCTCTATATGAAGTTAGCATAACTTTAGAAGATGAAGAAAGAGATAAAGAAAAGATACTTAATGTTAGTAGAAAAATGGATGAGCTTATTTTAGAATATATGAAATTTGGAAAAGAAGATTAAATTTAATACTATATTTTCAATGAAGATCCACGATATTATAAAGTATAACAGTATAAAATATGATATAATTGCCATTATATATGAATTTAAAAGATTTATATATAAAATATAATTAAAGGGGTGATAGTATGGATATAGGAGGATTATCCATGTCATTAAATCAAGGTAAACTTGCACAGGCGGTTTCATTATCTTTAATGAAAATTACTATGAATACAGCAAAAGAAAATGCTGTTCAAATGACAGAAATGATAAAAGAATCAGTGAATCCCAATATAGGGCAAAATGTAGATTTGAGAGGATAAAGAGTGTTAATTTAACATATATTTAAAATGGTCCTTAATATTAACTTGAGTATTAATATTAAGGATTATTTATTTTTAATATTAATCTATCAGTTAACAATTTTAACGTCTTTTGTTAAAAATAAGTATATATATTAACTATACAAAGGTAAGATAAAAAATTCTAAGCTTTTTAGGAGTTATTTACTTCAAATAAAGCTTAGATTTTTTTTATTTAATATTAAATTTATTACTGAATGAAGAAAAAATTTTATGGTATATATATTAAATTATTTCCAAAATACTTTAAAAATATGAAAAAAAGCATAAATTGCATTGGAAAACATGTGAAGTACCAAAAAATAAAATAATTGCAAAACCAGGTATTTTAATGTAATATTAATTATTATATAAAATACAAGAATATTTTGTCGATAAATAAAATATAAATAAAATATTGTCGATAAATTGTAATGATTATGATAATTTTGTCGATAAATGGATTGCATTAAACTTAATTTAATCTGTTGAAATTTCTATAAAAGGATCTGTAGCATTTTACTATTTTCTAAAAATTAATTTTTATACAAATATTATTATTTTGTATAACCATATTTTGAAGGGAGATATTGTATGGAAAATAAAAAAAAGAAATGGATATTGTCTATAGTAACAGTAATTGTACTTACAACAGTAATAGGAACATTATATGTTTATAGTCAGTTATCAGCAGTTAAAAAAGTATCTATATCGAAAAATGACCAACAGTTAAAGATAGATAAAAAAGCAGATCAATATGGGGATGATGTAATAAATATAGCATTTTTCGGCTTAGATAGAAGAAAAAAAGATGAGCCTTCAAGATCTGATGCTATAATGATAATTTCTTTAGATAAGAAGCATAAAAAAGTTAAAGTATCATCTATAATGAGAGATTCATATGTGGATATAGATGGTCATGGGAAAACAAAATTAAATCATGCTTATGCTTATGGGGGCCCAGAGCTAGCTATAAAGACTATAAATTCTACCTTTAAACTAAATATTAGAAATTTTGTAGCAGTGGATTTTTATGAATTAGAAAAAATAATAGATACTGTTGGTGGGGTAGAAATACCTGTAAGATCTGATGAAATAAAATATATAAATATTTATATGCAAGAAACTGCAAAAATTCAAGGTAAGAGTGTACAAGAAGTGCAAAAGCCAGGGCTTCAAAATTTAAATGGTATGCAAGCAGTGGCTTATGCAAGAATAAGGTACACTAGTGGTGGAGATTATGAAAGAACAGAAAGACAAAGAATAGTTCTAACAGCTATTATGAATAAGGTGAAAAAATTAGGACCTACAGAGTTCCCTAAAGTAGTAAGTGCCCTACTTCCAAATGTAGAAAGCAGTTTTTCTTCTACAGAAATAATGAAAATGGGAACCTCAGCTTTTGCTTTAGGTATAGATAACATAGAACAACAAAGATTTCCATTAGATGATTATTGCCAAGGGAAGCTTATAGATGGTGTTTACTATTTATTATTTAATGAAGAAAAAACTATAAATCAAATACATAAATATATATTTGAAGATATAAAACCTAACTAATTATTATATTTAGATATGGAGGAAAGCATTAAAATGAATGAAGAAGTAACCTTAGATATACAGGAGATTTTTAATGTATTAAAAAGGAAAAGAAAATTAATTGTAATAATAACACTATTATGCGGAATAGTGGTCGCTATTTTAAATTTTTTTATTATTTCACCTACTTATGAGGTAAGGGCCAGTGTAGTTATAGGGAAAGCTGCAGAAGAAAAAGCTGAAAATAAAAATAATTATAATGATGTTATGATGTATCAAAAATTAGTTAAAACCTATGCTCAAATAGCCAATTCAAGAACTTTAGCAGAAAATGTAGTAGCTAAAACAGGCAGATTAGAACCAGAGGGATTGCAAAGCAAACTAAATGTAATGCCTCAACAGGATACCCAAATTCTAGACTTGAAAATACAAGATAAAGATGCAGAATTTGCATATAAAGCGCTTACTATAGTTTGTGATGAGTTTATAGCTCAAAGTAAAAAAATATATCCTAGCAACACTATAGAATTATTAGACAAGCCAGTAATACCAGAAAAGCCTATAAAACCAAAAAAAATATTTAATATAGCTATAGCTTTATTTATGGGGTTCTTAATATCTTCAGGAATGGCTTTTATACAGGAATATATGGATAAAACTATAAAAACAGAAAATGATATAGATAAATATCTGGGGCTTCCAGTAATAGCTGTAATACCTAAAATGAAATAAGGAGAGGTTATATGATAGATATTCATAGTCATATAATAGCATCCATAGACGATGGTGCGAAAGATTTAGATTATTCTTTAAAGATGCTTAAAGTCGCAGAAGAAAGTGGAACAAAAAGAATAATAGCTACGCCTCATTATTATGTGGGAAAATATGAGGAAAAATATTCTAGCGTAAAGAAAAAGGTGGATTATTTAAATAAAATAGCTAAAGAAAACAATATAAATATAGAAATATTTTCAGGTCAAGAGGTTCTTATACACAGAAAAACTGTAGAGCTTTATGAAAAAGGATATATAGGCACTATAAATAATACATCTTATATGCTAGTGGAATTTCCTATGACTACTTGGGAAGATTATTATATGGATGTACTTTATGAATTAAAAATAAGAGGCATAAATCCTATAATAGCTCATCCAGAAAGATATAAATTTATTCATGAAGATATTTCTAATATAAATAAACTTATAGAAGAAGGTTATCTATTTCAAATAAATGCAGGGAGTTTATTGGGTGTATTTGGAAAAGAATCTGAAAAAATATCAAAGGAACTTATAAAAAATAGAATATGTAATTTTATAGGTTCAGATGCTCATAGCTTAAATGTGAGAAATCCAAATATTAATAAGGGAGTTAAAATTATAGAAACTATGGATAAGTCCTTATATAATGAAATAATTATAAATTCAAATAATCTTCTTGAAAATAAATATGTAGTTACAGATTGTAGAAAAATACAGAAGAAAAAAAATATTTTTAGTTTTCTTAAAAATATAATTTAACATTGGAGTGATTACAAGTTGAATAAAAAATTAGAGTTGATAACTATAAAAGATCCAAAGTCACCAATATCAGAATCCTATAGAATTTTAAGGACTAATATACAATTTTCATCCTTTGATGAAAAAATAAGTGTAATTTTTGTAACTAGTTCTACTCCTGGAGAGGGAAAATCTACAACATCAGCAAACTTAGCTATAACCATGGCACAAAATGGAGCTAAAACTATTTTGGTAGATTGTGACCTTAGAAAACCTAATGTACATAAATTATTTAAGCTATCTAATATAAGGGGACTATCTAATTTACTAATAGAAGACAATTCAATAGATGGGGTTATACAACAAAGTAGTGTAGAAAATTTACATATTTTGACTTCGGGGGTGAAACCACCTAATCCCTCAGAACTATTATCTTCTAGAAAAATGAATAATTTCATAGAAACCAGTAAAAAACACTATGATTATATAATATTAGATACTCCGCCGGTAGGAGTAGTAACAGATGCTCAATTAGTATCCCAATATTCTGACGGAGGGATATTAGTTACAGCATCTGGCCAGGTTGAAAGAGAATTAGCCATAAGAGCAAAGCAACTTTTAGAAAAAGTTAATGCAAAAATAATAGGGGTAGTATTAAATAAAGTGGACACAGAATTTGGGAATGGATATAGGTATTATAATTATTATTATGAAGAAGATGGAGAGAAGAAGAAAAGAAATAAAAAATAACAATAGTAGTAAAGAGATATTTGTATGAGCTTAGATATATGCTCAATAGCACTTTGTAGTAATTATGAATGTATTACTGCTTTATTTTAAATAATTTTGGATAAATTTTAAATAGGCGGTGAAGAAATGGGTGAAATACACAAAAATTTAGAAGAAGTCCAAACAGAATATAAAAATGAATATTCTAAAACTATAATGTATTTTGTTATAAAAAAGATTATAGATTTATTAGGTTCTATAATTGGATTAATACTGTTAAGTCCTATATTAATAATAACTGCTATAGCAATAAAGTTAGATTCTAAGGGGCCTGTATTTTTTATTCAAGAAAGAGTAGGGAAAAATGAACAAGTCTTTAACATGTATAAGTTTAGATCTATGGTGATAGATGCAGAAGAAAAGTTATATAAGTTAAAGGATAAAAATGAAATGTCAGGTCCTATGTTTAAAATGAAGGATGATCCTAGAATTACTAAAATAGGTAGATTTATAAGGAAGACAAGCATAGATGAATTACCACAATTATTTAATGTATTAAAGGGAGAAATGTCATTAGTAGGACCAAGGCCTAATCTTCCAAGAGAGGTTATAAAATTTACAGATTATCAAAAAAATAAATTTTTGGCAAAGCCTGGTCTTACCTGTTATTGGCAAGTTATGGGGCGGAACAATATAGATTTTGAAGATTGGATAGAACTAGATATTAAGTACATAAGAAAGAGAAATACCTGGGAAGATATAAAACTTATTTTTAAAACAGTTGGAGTATTATTCGGTGATGATAATGCTAGTTAGAATTTAAAAAAGATATGCTACAGGAATTCAAGGTACAAAGGAGGACAAGTAAAGGTATGGAATTATTAATAAAGCCAAAGGAGATAGAAAGTAAAGAGGAATTTATGGAACGATTTAATGAAAATATACCGGAATATTCTATGAATAAAAATATATGTGTATTTGGTCAAGGCTTTGTAGGATTACCACTAGCATTAAGTTTTGCATTTAGAGGATGTAATACCATAGGAGTAGATGTAGAAGAAAGTCTAGTTCATGAAATTAATTGTGGCAAAACGTATCATACAGAAAAATTTTATGAAGTTACTATAGAAGAAGTTCTACAAATGCAGCTTGAAGATAAAAGATATAAAATCACTATAGATGCAGATATGGCTGTTAGACAGTGTAATAATATAATAGTAACAGTAGGAATTCCCATAAAAAATGGAGATTATATAATGGATCATTTAGAAAGTGTTTGCAAAATTATAGGAAAAAATTTAAAAAAAGATGATTTAATTATTATAAGAAGTACTGTTATTCCAGGAACTACAGAAGAATTTTGTATGCCAATATTAGAAAAAGAATCAGGAATGAAAGCAGGGGAAGATTTTTATTTAGCTTATGCTTCAGAAAGAATAGCAGAAGGAAAAGCTTTTGATGAATTTGCAAATATGCCTACCTTAGTTGGAGCTGTAAATAAGAAAAGTTTAAAAAGAGCTATTGATGTATTGAGTATAGTATGTAAAGCTGATGTAATACCAGCAAGCTGTATAAAAGTAGTAGAAACTTCAAAGGTATTTGAAAATGTTCAGAGGGATGTAAATATAGCTATGTCTCAAGAATTTGCAAGGTTTACAGAAACATTTGGTATAGATATATTTGAAGTTATAAATTTAGCTAATACTCATAAAAGAGTTGATCTTTTAACTCCAGGACCAGGGGTGGGAGGATATTGCATACCTAATGCATACCATTACATAGCACCTAAAGCAGAAAAGATGTGTGTAGATATGCCTCTTTTAAAACTTGCTAGAGAAAAAAATGATGTATTACCTGAATTTATAGCAAATAAAGTTGAAGAATTATTATATAAACAAGGTAAAAATATAAGAGGATGTAAGATATCAGTTTTAGGACTAGCTATGAAGGATTACTCTAACGATGATAGAATAAGCCCACCGATAGATATATGTAGAATATTAATAAATAAGGGAGCGGATGTTGCAGCTTTTGATCCAGTAGTACCAACACATTATGATTTTAAAGTTGGGACCCAGGATGAATCCTTGAAGGATGCAGATGCAGTAATGGTACTTACAAAGCAACATGAGATTGATTTTACTGATTGTGAGCATATAGCAAAAATAATGAAGGAAAGGCCTATATGTATTGATACGAAAAATGTTATAGATAAGATTCAGGCTAAAAAGTATGGTATTGAACTATGGAAAATATAGTTTATAGAATAGTGGTGAAATAAATTGAAAAAAATAGTATATATGATAACTAGTTTATTTTATCCTTCAATTGGTGGAGTTGAAAACCATGTATATAATCTTTCAAAGGAGTTAGTTAAAAAGGATATAATAGTTAAGATTATAAATCCAGTAATTAACTTAGGAAAGAATGATATTTATGATTTAGAGGGGATAGAAGTCCATAGGATAACTGTTGGTAATAATGAGGATGAACGAAAATATTTAAAATATAAGAGTAAATCAAAACAAAATTTATTTGGATTTTTTAATGGATATAAGAGGAAGTGTTATTATAATAAGTTTTCTAATGATGTATATGAATATATTTTAAAAGATATTGAATTAGAAAGGCCTGGTAAGTTTATATTGCATCAGCACGACTTTATATCCAGTATCAAATTATCAAAAAAATTATCAAAAAAATATAATATTATATTTACTAATCATACAGGAGAATTTTTATTTCTAAAAAAATTACCTTTTTCTAATTTAATTATAAAGAAATTAACAAGTCACTTTAAATTTATAATTGCACCAAGCAATGAGTTAGCTGATTTTAAAGATATTAGAAATGAAAATACATATTCTTTTTTAAGCAATGGTGTTGATGTTGAAAAATTTTTGCCTGTTACAGAAATAGAAAAAAATAATTTAAGAGATAAATATAATATTCCTAAAGATAGGGTAGTAGTAATATGTCCTAGAAGATGGGCTCCTACTAAGGGAGTTATTTACTTAGTTAAAGCTATAGATATTTTAATTAATAAATATAATATTCATAATATTTCATTTGTATTCGCTGGAAATGACTATTTGGATTATCCCGAATATAGAGATGAAATTTTAAATATAATTAAAAATAAATCTTTAAGAGAATATGTTTATTTACAAGGAAATATAGATTATAAAATAATGAATGAACTTATAAAAATGTCTGATATAGTAGCGATTCCTTCTTTAATGGAAGCTATAAGTTTATCTGCATTAGAAGGTATGGCATGTGGGAAAATAATAATAGGAACTAATGTAGGTGGTTTTCCACAAATAATACAAAATACTGAAACTGGATTTTTGGTTGAACCAGAAGATGAAGAAAAATTAGCCCAGATTATTAAAGATGTTTCTAGCGGGGTATATAACAATATAAAAATATGTGAAAAAGCAAGAGAATTTGTAGAAGTTAAATATAGTTGGAGTTTTATATGTAGCAATACTATAAATATATACGATAAATTTTGGAACTAAGATATGAATATTTATTAGGAGTTAATTTTATATGAATAAAGCAAGCGTTAGCGTTATTATTCCTTATTATAATAGTGAAAGAACTATTATAAGAGCATTAAATTCAGTTATAAATCAAGTATATAAGAATTTTGAAATAATATTAATAGATGATGGTTCAACTGATAATTCTTATAAGGTTGTAGGTAGCTTTATAAAAAATAATTCCCAATATCAAATAAAAAATTTACATCAAAAAAACTCTGGACCTAGTAAAGCAAGAAATCTAGGAATTAAACAATCAATAGGGAAATATATAGCCTTTTTAGATTCTGATGATTCATGGGATAAAAATAAGCTAAAAATACAAATGGATTTTATAGAAATCAGACAAGATATATTTATATTAGGTTGTGATCATAAAATAGTTGAAGATAGTGGGAATATAATAAAGAGTAAAAATTTATGCAAATTTAAGGAGGTTAATTTTTATTCTAGGTTATTTAAGAACTATTTTTCTACACCTAGTGTGATTGTAAAAAAAAGTGCACTATTAGAATTTGGTGGATTTAATGAAGATCAAAAATATGCAGAAGACACATTATTATATTTGAAAATTATTAGAAAGTATAAAGGTGGTAAAATTCAATTGCCCTTAGTTAACCTATATAAGAATGAATTTGGACAAGGTGGTTTATCTAGAAATTTAATAGAAACAGAAAAGTGCGAACTGAAAAACTTTAAAGAATTACGAAGAGAAAATTATAAATATAATAAAAAAATTAATATTATATTATATTTTGTTATAGTAACTTTTTCATTGATAAAATATTTAAGAAGAATACTAATTATAAAACTAAGAAAACAAAGGTGATTTTATATGAAGAAAATAATATTTGCGGATTTCATGGAGTATGATGATCAAAGTAATAAATTAGGTAATTATCATTATGCTAAATTATTTTCACAAAATGGATATGAAGTGTTATGGATATCTTGTCCATGGAATATTCTTATGTATATAAAAAATAAAGAAGTTTATTTAAAAAGAAAAGCTTTATCAAAGCCAATTATACATAAATTAGATAAAAATATATATGGATTTGCACCACATGCTTGGAAATTATATGGGAATCATTTGTTTTGTAAAAATGCTAATACAGTTTTAAATTTTGAAAAATATATTACTCCAAATATAAAAAAATCTTTATTAAAAATAGGATTTGATAAAGTGGATATTTTGTGGGTATCAAATCCTAAACAATATTGGTTATCGAACGTAGTAGAATACAAAAAAATGATTACTAGGTTACCAGATGACTATTGCAAAATAGGGGGGTTTCCTGAATCTATAAATATTATTGAAAAAGAATTGTTGAATAAGTCAGATGAAGTATTTGCAATATCTAAAAATTTAATAGATAAAAAAAATAATGTTAGATCCAATATTAAATATTTACCTAATGGTGTAGAACTAGATAATTTTATAAGAAGTACATACAATAAACCTAAATTATTTAATAAGGATAACTTTAGATGTATATATGTTGGGGCCATAGGGCATTGGTTTGATGTAGAGTTAATAAAATACTGTTCTGATAAATTAAAAGAGATAGATTTTTATTTAATAGGACCGATAAATAAAGACTTAAGTATACTAAATGATAGTAAAAATGTACATATACTTGGTAAAAAAAATTACAAGGAAATACCTAACTATATATATTATAGTGACGTAGCGTTGATACCTTTTGAGGTAAATGAATTAACTAATTCTGTTTCACCAATAAAACTATATGAATATATGAGTTTAGGACTTAATGTAGTATCAACTAATTTAAAAGAAGTTAAGTATATAAATAGCCCTGCATATATTGCTGATAGCTATGAAAAGTTTGTTAATTATATCAAACAAGCTATCAAAAACAAAGATAAGGATAGACAAAGAAATATTAGATTTTCAAGGGAAAATACTTGGAATAAAAGATTCGAAAAAATAAAGGAACTTATATAATTATTGAGGAGTTTAATAATGAACAAAGTAATATATATGCTATATATATTTATTTTAATATTATGTAGTTTAGTTAGAATCAATCTGATCCAAAATATTTTAATCATTTTATCTAGTTTTATATTACTAATTATTCTAAATATAAAATTTAAAATAAAAGATTCGAAATTTAAGTTAGTAAGTAGTGTTATTGTAATAATTAATATAGCACTGATATATTTTAATTATTACACATCTATAAGGTTAGGGTTTTCAGACGGATTAGTTTATGGAGTTGTAGGTGATTCTAAATATCTTGATACTTGGAATTATTATTATGAATCTAAGCATTTAGCTGATTTATGGATGAATGGGCAATTTGTGGATTGGATAAAAGGTAATGTATTAAAAGGCGAAGCTTTTTATGGATATTACAACTTTTTTGTTATATGGAATGCAGCTTTAAGAATTTTATTTGGAGATAACTTAATTCTATTAATAGTAATAAAATATCAATTTTCTATAGTAGCTATATATCTTTTGTATAAAATATCAAATGAATTTTTAACAAGCAAATATAGTAGACTAGCGGTAATCCTAATGAACTTTTTTCCAGGATTTTTATTGGTGAATATCAGTTTGATGAGAGATAACTTAGTATATCTATTTATAGTATATGTTTCATACTTGGTTATTATTAATAAAAATACAGATAAAAAGAATTGGCTAATTTGGTTTAAAATTTTAATTAGTATAGCAATAATAACTTATATGAGAGTATATATAGGAATAATGTTAGCTATTTCTTTGTTAATTTATTATATTATGGGAAAATTAAACTTAAAAAGATTGATTGCAGTAAGTTTTATACTTATATTATCTATATTGGTTGTTGGGGGAGTTACATATAAATTAGGATATGGTTTTTTGGGGAAAGACTTAATTTTAAATGCTGATAGTTTAGAAAGATGGAATCCAGAAAAAATATCATCTCCTATTAAGTTCATATTTTGGAGTATTTATTATATATTTTTTGGTGGAAAACTTATTGGTAGTTTTCATACATACATAGGTAATGTTTTGAATTTAATGACACCTATATTTATTTCTATATTTATACTACCTACATTTCTTGTTATATTTACAAAGAAAAATGACAAGAAAACAAATCACTTTATATTATTTAGTTTTATTTTTTGTATATTGAGTGGGGGAATAGTTTTTTTTATTTTTACAGGTATTGTACCAAGACTATATATATGTTGGATTTGGGCAAATATAATAATATTTTGCTGTTTATTAAAAAATATTATGGAAATGAGTTCTAGAGTGAGAAGTTTATTACTAGTTCAATATATATTTTATGTAGTAATTATATTATTATATATAGTTAATTAATTAGAATATATTTTTTAGAGATTATTAAAAGTTAATAAAGTCTAATATGAATATTTTACTACATATTTATTTGCATTGGATAAAATTTATTAGTCAATTTATAAAATGGATTAGTGATTAATAGTGTATAACTTTTAGGGTTACACCATATTATGATGTGAAAATAACATAATAAATAAGGGAGTATGATATTATGAAACAGGTCTTAGTAAAACAAGGACAAGCAATTACAGATAATATTCCAGCACCTGTAGTCTCAGATAATGGTGTTTTAGTCAAAGTTATGTATTCTTGCATAAGTGCAGGAACAGAGATGATGGGAATAAATGAGTCAGGAAAATCTCTTGTAAAGAAAGCTATGGAACAACCAGAAAAAGTAAAAAAGGCATTTAATATGTTTAAAAGTGGAGGTTTAAATGCTGTATTAGGAAAAGTAAAAGATATGGGAAGTGGAAAGCCTACAGGATACAGTGCAGCAGGAGTAATTATAGGTATTGGAAAAAATATTAAGGACTTAAAAATAGGTGATAGAGTTGCTTGTGCAGGAGCAGGTATCGCTAATCATGCAGAATATATAGATGTACCTAGAAATTTAGTTATGAGAATACCAGAAGGGGTAAGTTTTGATTTTGCTTGTACTGTTACATTAGGCGGTATAGCGCTCCAAGGCGTTAGGAGAGCAGATGTTAGACTTGGTGAAATAGTTGCTGTAATAGGTATGGGAATACTGGGACAGTTACAAATTCAAATGCTAAAAGCCTCTGGGTGTAGAGTAATAGGTGTAGATATAGATGATAGAAGACTTAATATTGCCAAAGAAAATGGATGTGACTACATATTAAATTCTAAAAATACAGATGTTATAAAAGAAATAGAAAAAATAACTAAAGGATATGGGGTAGATGTAGTATTAATAACAGCTGCAACTAGCTCAAATGAGATTTTATCTCAAGCTTTTGATATGTGCAGAAGAAAAGGGAAAGTTGTTTTAGTAGGAGTTGTGGGCAATGAGTACAATAGAGAGGATATGTATAAAAAAGAATTAGATTTTATAATATCCACATCTTATGGTCCGGGAAGATATGATCCTATGTATGAAGAAGAGGGCATTGATTATCCATATGCTTATGTTAGATGGACTGAAAATAGGAATATGGAAGAATATTTAAGATTAGTAAGTAATAATAAAATTAATTTAGATACTTTGATAGAAAAAGTTTATGAAATAGATAAGGCTGATAAGGCATATGAAGAGCTGAAAAATGGTGAAAATAAACCATTGATGATTCTATTAAAATATAGCGAAGAAATGCCAGATAAAATTGAAAGAACTGTGCATGTAAATAAAGAAATAGAGAAAAAAGATGGTAAAATAAATGTTGCCATAGTTGGAGCAGGTGGCTTTGCAAAAGGAATGCATCTTCCTAATTTACAAAAATTAAAAGATACTTACAATATATATTCTGTAATGAGTAGAACTGGGACTAATGCAAAAGCTATAGCAGCTCAGTATGAAGCATCATATGCTACAACAGATTACAATGATATAATCAATGATCCAAATGTAGATATGATAATGATATGTACAAGACATAATTTACATGCGGAAATGGCTATAGAAGCTATGAAAAAAGGTAAAGCAGTATTTGTTGAAAAACCTATGGCATTAAATGAGTATGAATTAGAAAAAGTTTTAAAAACAATAGAGGAAACAAAGGTTCCTTATACGGTTGGATTTAATAGAAGATTTTCAAAATATGCAGTAGAAGTTAAGAAACATATTAAAGATAGACTAAACCCGATAATTGTAAATTACCAAATGAATGCTGGATATATTCCGCTAGATTTTTGGGTTCATACAAAAGAAGGTGGAGGAAGAATAATAGGAGAAGGATGTCATATATTTGATTTGTTTAACTATTTTACTGATTCAGAAGTTGCAACTGTATCAGTAGATTCTATATCAGCGAAAACAGATAATATATCGCATAGAGATAATGTAGTTGTAACTCTAAAATATAAAGATGGTTCAATATGTACTTTAACTTACACTTCATTAGGAAATAATAGTTATTCTAAAGAGTTTTGCCAAGTTTATTGTGATGGGAAAATAATTATAATAGATGATTATAAGAAAATTAATGGATATGGGGTAAAGGTAGATAACATACAAAGCAGTAGTTCTGATAAGGGACAATATGAAGAAATTTTGGAGTTTTCTAAAGCAATTAAAAGTGGAGAAAACTATAGTATACCTGTTTGGCAATTAGAACAAGCTAGTAAAGTTAGCTATCTGGTTGAAATGGAGTTGAATAAATAATTATGAAGGATTTACTTAAAAAATCACCATACTTTATTCAGAAACATTTAAGAAACTTATATGGAATAATTCCATATGAAAAAAGACTAGGTAGGGCATTTAATGATACGTATAACTTTTTGGGAAAATCAGAATATTGGACTAAAGAGCAGCATGAACAATATCAAGTATGTAAATTGAAAAAGCTGTTAAAACACTCTTATAATAATGTACCTTATTATAAGAATTTGTTTAATCAATGTGGATTTGATGTTGATAAATTTAAATATTTAGATGATATGCAAAAGATTCCTTTTCTTACAAAGGATTTGGTAATGGAAAATATAGAGAGTTTAAAAGCACAAAATTTTAAAAATAAAGATTTTATATATGCATCTACGGGTGGAACCACAGGTAAACAAATGAAATTTTATATGCAAAAACATTTTTCGTCAGGTATAGAATGGGCATTTATGATGAAACAATGGGAAAGAATTGACTTTGAATATGGAAAATCTAAAAGAATTATATTAAGAAATCAAGTTTTACCTAAGGATAAACTTTGGATTTGGGATAAATTACAAAATGCATTAATATTAGATACCTACCATTTAACAGACGAAAATATTAAAAAAATAATAGATAAGATAAATGAAGTAAGAATACCTTATATTCATACTTATCCTTCAGCTATAACAATAATATGTGAGTTTATTAAAAGAACAGGATACGGAATTAATTATAATTTAAAAGGAGTATTAGCAAGTTCAGAAAATATATACAGCGGACAGAGAGAATTAATAGAAGATACATTAAAAACTAGAATGTATAGCTGGTATGGACATAGTGAAATGTGTATATTGGCTGGTGAATGTGAAAAATCTAATAAATATCATATATTTACAGAGTATGGATATACAGAATTAATAGATGAAAATAATAATATAATTTCAGAAAGTCAAAAGATAGGTGAATTGGTAGGAACTGGTTTCAATAATTATGTTATGCCATTTATAAGATATAGGACAGCTGATTATGGAATGTACTCAAAGGAACAGCAGTGTAATTGTAGGAGAAATTATAAACTTTTAGATTCAGTGCAAGGTCGATGGCTTCAAGAGATGATAGTTACATCCAGGGGTAACAAGATATCTATAACAGCTATAAATATGCATTCAGATATTTTTGACAATGTATTTAAATTTCAATTTTATCAAGACGCGCCTGGAATTTGTACAATAAATATTGTGAAAAAAGATAACTATTCTGATAAAGATGAGAAGAATATAGTTAAGGAATTATCTAAGAAACTTAGTAATGATGTAAAGTTAAAAGTTAATTATGTAGATAACATTGAGAAAACTAAATCTGGTAAGCATAGATTTTTAATACAAAATATAAATTAAAAAATTAGATTAAGAAGGGGATTTAATGAAAATAGCAATCATAGGGCCGTACCCCCCACCATATGGTGGTATATCCGTTCACATTAAAAGAATGAAATTATATCTAGAAAATAAAAATATAGATGTTACTGTTTATAATGATGCTAAAGAATATAATAATATATCACAAAAAGTAATATCTATAGGTTCTTATAAAAAGTTTATTTTTAAAGTGATTTTTTTAAAAGAAGATATTTTACATTTTCATTCCATAGATAAAAGGATTAGAATTTTATTAGGTTTTTATAAAATATTCAATAAAAAGATTATTTTATCATTACATGGAGAAAGTATGCATGACCAAATTAAAACGTCTAATTATTTAGAAAAGAAATTATTAAATAATAGCTTAAAAAAGATAGATTATATAACGTGTTCCAATAATAAAATTAAAGAAGATTTAGTATTTTTTGGTGTAAATGAAAATAAGATAGAAGTCATTCCTGAGTATATAAAGCCTTTTGAGACAGAAGAAGATTTTGAAAGTATCCCTCAGAATGTATGGGAATTTATTAATAATTCTAATTTTTTAATCGCTGCTAATGGATGGATTAGGTTTTATAATGATGAAGATTTATATGGAGTGGACATGCTCATTGACTTAGTATATGAGCTAAGTAAAAGAAACATACAAGCTAGTTTAATCTTTGCTTTATTAGGTGCAGAAATTCAAAGTATAGAAGAAAAAAAATATTATTGCAAATTAAAAAACAAGATAAAAGAATTGGGTATTGAAAATAATATATTTATATTTGAATCTAAAAATAAAGAATTTTATCCTATATTAAAAAAGAGTCAATTGTTTATAAGACCTACTAATACAGATGGAAATTCTGTTTCAGTAATGGAAGCAATGGATTTGAAAATACCATGTATAACTAGTAATGCATGTCCTAGACCCGAAGGTGTAGTTATTTTTAAAACAAGAGATATGGATGATTTAATTAAAAAAACTATGGAATTGATACAAAATTATGAAGCATACAAGGAAAAAGCTAAGTATATTAAGGTAGAACATAATGATGAAAAGCTATTAACGGCATATAAAAAGGTTGTAAAAAATTAGGAGGGGAGGAAACATGAATATATTTAATTCAAAAATAATAAAATATTATTTCAAAAGTGATGAACAAGTACAACAAACGTTGAAGTATAGTTATGATAACATTTTTATAGGAGAAAATGAAGCGCAAGTCGCGTATGATTATATCAAGGATAAGTATATGCTAAAAGATGTAGAAGATGATATTAATATTTTTAAAAGAGGTATTAGTAAATATATAGGAGCAGATATGAATAAAATTTTTATGTTTTATACTGCACATTCAGGAATATATTTTTTATTATGCCAATTAAAGAATATTCATCCTAATAAAAAGTATGTAATAGTCCCAGCATTTACATGTTCTGTAGTAGTTAATGCAATAACAGCAGCTGGATTAAAACCAATTTTTGTAGATATAGAATTGGATACATATGGAGTTAGTATTGACAGTTTAAAAAATATTTTAGATAAAGACAGTGAAAATATATTATTAGTAATAATTCAACATTTATTTGGACTTGCCTCACGGGATTATGATCAATTATTAGAAATATGTAAAAGTAAGAATATATTAACAATGTCAGATGCTGCACAGTCACTTGGAACTTTTTATAATAATAAGTCTATTGGAAGTGAGGAAGACTTTTGTATATTTAGTATGCAAGCTTCAAAATCTATAAATACATATACTGGAGGAATGTTGATAATTAATAATGAACAGTATGAATTTAAAAATAGTTATGATTTACTAAGTTATCCTTCTGATGAGGATTTACAGTATATTTTAAAAGCTTATTATTATCAATATTTAAAAAAGATTAAAAATAAATATACTTTGCCAATATTTTTAAAAAAACATAAAAATGATTTTGTTAGTTCATTACATCCTTCTGAAGGAAATAATAATAAAATTTGTGATTTGCAAGCACATCCACTAGAAAATAATAGCATTTATATAAAAAAGTATCCTAATATATTGGCTAAAATTGCAAATATACAATTAAATAAATTAGAAGATAATATTAATCTAAGATTAAAACATTATTATGAATTTAGTAATGAATATGATAGAGAAATATATATTAAAAAAAATAGTAGACCATCATTAATAAGGATTCCTATTATTAAAAATAATACGTATAAAAATAATGTTGTTTATGAAAATGGTTATCTAGTTGGTAATTGGTTTTGCTACTATTTTGGATCAAATAAAAATGCTGAGTATGCTGCGACAAATTTAGTTAATTTTTTAAAGATTGATAATTATTATTAGACTTATTAAAATCATATAGTATGCTAATAAAGAAGGAGAAAAAATGAAGGTAATAAGTAAGATTGATAATAAATTTAGATATTACTTAAATAAAATAAGGTGCAGTGCCTTTGGAAAAAATTCCTACATAGATAAAAGTGTAAAAGTGTTTTTTTATAAGGGTTTATATTTAGGGGATTTTGTAAGCGTATATTATAATAATTTTATAATGAATGAAAACGGAAAAATAAGCTTTGGTAATAATTCTCATATAGCTCCAGGAGGATATGTTAATTGTAACAATTCAAATATTATTATTGGGAACGATGTAGCAATTGGACCGCAGTGTTGTTTAATCGCTTATAGTAATTATTATAAAGCAACAAAAACTGGTCTTGATATTCATACGGTTATAAGCGGTGATATAAAAATTGGAAGCAATGTTTTTATTGGTTCAAATGTGACTATATTACCGGGAGTTTCAATTGCAGATAATTGTGTTATTGGAGCTGGAAGTGTAGTTAATAAGGATATTTGTACAAGTGGAGTATATGCAGGAAGCCCTGTAGTAAAAATTAAAGAGTTGAATATTTAATCTACCATTTGAAAGGAAACACATAATGCAATTAAGTATAAAGAATAAGATAAAAAGTACATTAAATACGGTTTCTAAAATAGGATTTTTTCATTTGTTTTCAGCTAATCTAATATTACAAATAGTTGGTTTTGGTATTCAGATATTTTTAACTAGAATTTTATCTGTGGATGATATAGGTAGAATAAAGGTAATGCAGTCATTCATTGGCATTGCTACAATTATTGCAGGTTTAGGGGTAAATACAGCAATATTAAAGTTATGTTCTGAGGATATAGATAATAACCAAAAAAAGAAACTTTTTATAAATGGTATAAAATTTAATTTTATTACTTCTATGATAGTTTTAACTATTTGTATAATATGTTCATTTACGAAAATTTATTCTTCAGATAATATAATTAATGTGGCATTAAGATATTATTCTATTATTATTCCGTTTAATGTTTTAAATGATCTAGGGATAGTTTATTTACAGTCACAAAAGAAAATAAAAGATATGTCCAGAGTTCAAATTATTACTAAAGTTATATCTGTTTTATTTATTATTTTATTTTCAATTTTATTTTCTTTAAGTGGATTTATATTTGCGTATGTACTAACAGGAATTATAAGTTTTATTATTTTCTTATTCTTATTCAAAGATGAGTTAAAAGAATTTTTAAAGATTCCAATTACTAAAAAATATATTAAAAATATATATAATATTGGTAAATACGCATTTGCTACAAATTCTATAGGTCAAATATTAGCTTTTGTAGATGTTTTATTTATGAATTATTTAATAAAAGATAATTCTGCAATAGGTTTTTTTGGAACAGCACAGCTAATAATTACTGGGTTAATGATAATTCCAACAACTTTTAATCAAATTATTGTTCCATATGTTTCCGGAAATTGTAAATCTAAAAATAAAGTGATTAAAATTTATAATGGATATTATAAAAAAATGATAAGTTTAATGTTTGCGATTATTTTTATTAGTTTTTTCGTAATTCCTGTTTTTATACCAATAATTTTTGGAAGTAAATATGTAAATTCAATAAGTTACTTTAGAATATTACTAGTTGGATTGTTCTTTTGGTCTATAAGTGCAACTAGAGGTATAATTTTATTGGGGATAGGTCAAGTTAAATATAATTTTTATGTTTCTTTAGTTACTGCTTGTTTTAATATTGCTTTTAATTATGTGCTTATATTAAAGTTTGGAGCAAGTGGAGCTGCCTATGGAACGGTTCTAGGATTTTTTGTTGGAAGTATAGTAAGTAAGAAAATATTTCATAAAGCAATAAATAATAAGTATATATAAATTTTGAACACTAGGGGTTTGTATCTATGAACATAATTATTTACTTTAGATAGGTGATTGTATGAATATAAAGAACTATATTAATAAGTGCAAGGGTCTAACTTTAAAAAAATTAATAATAAAAGTTAATAAAAAAGCCTTTAACAAAATGATTAACATAAAAGAAAGACATAAAACTCTTAATAATGATAGTAGGTACATAAATAAAAAATTGAAAATAAGCTATAAATATATAAATCTACATGATTATAAAGTAGATAAATTAAGTACAGTAGAGTATAGATATTTAGTAGATAAATATTTAAAACATGAATTTGACTTATTAGGAAGTGGATGGGTAAATGTAAATTATAACTCAAGCCCACTAGGTGTAGAAGAATTTTTATATACACCTAGTTTTAAGATTAAGAGTTTTGATAAAGAAGATAATTGGGTTAAACATATAGTTCCAGAACCTTATATAGGATTTTCAAAATATATAAAAAGATTTATTTCACAAAAATATAAACCTATAGATTGGCAACTAGATTTTAAAAGTGGATTTAGGTATAATTGTAAGGAATGGTATAAATCTCAACCTATAGGAAAGCATCTAGGTGTAGATATAAAAGTGCCTTGGGAATTGGCTAGAATGCAACATTTGCCTCAAATAGCTATTGGAGCAATAATATTAGAAGATTATAAAGAGGATATATTGTTAGAGTTTAAGAATATAGTATTAGATTTTTTAGTGGCTAATCCTCTTAATATGGGGTGTAATTGGACATGTACCATGGATGTGGCTATAAGAATTTCTAATATATTATTAGCTTATGATATTTTGAAACAGTTAGATAAAAATAATATTCTAGATGAAAATTTTGAGTATATATTGTCCAATGCTGCATATGAACATGGTAATTTTATAATTAATAATCTAGAATGGTCTAAAGATGCTATTATAGGCAATCATTATTTTTCAGATATAGTAGGACTTTTGTTTGTATCATCATATCTTAATAGAACAGAAGAAGTAGATGCATGGCTTGTTTTTTCAATACAAGAAATTATAGAGTGTGTTAAAAACCAGTTTCATGAAGATGGTACCAACTTTGAAGCTTCAACTAGCTATCATAGATTAAGTGGAGAGCTTATGATATATTCTACAGCATTAATTTATGGTTTATTATATACTGACAAAAAAGAAGCTCTAAATAAATATAATAGCAAATTAATTAAAAGGTTAAAAGTTGTTGAAGAGCAGGAATATGATATTATAAATAAAAAATTTTTCCCTGATTGGTATATGCACAAATTGTTTAGTTCAGCTTGTTTTGTAAAAGATTTAATTAAATCTAATGGTAGGATACCACAGATAGGAGATAATGATAGTGGTAGATTTATAAAACTTTCGCCGACAGGAGAGTTTATTACATGGAAAGAAGCATATAAGAAGTATTATAATTTAAATAAGCATATTAAAAAAGCAAATAGTAGTGACATTTATTGGGATGAGGATATATTAAATACTAAACCATATATTGCTTTAGTAGATGGGTTATTTGATTATAAGGATTTTAATAAATTTTCTAATGACTATCCTTTAGAAAAATCTTTTATAGAAAGCTTATCAAAAGGAAGTAAATCAAAGGGAGATAAAATTTATAAAAATATAAAATTAGAATTTAATACAGAAAAAAAATTATCTATTACTAAAATTACAGAAATTAATTTTAGAGAATATGGTTTCAGTAATATAAAGATGGAGTGTGTAAAATTATTAAATTATCCGGACTTTGGAATATATATTTTTAAGTCAAAAGAAATACATTTAACAATAATGGCAGGCCATAATGGTCAGAATGGTAACGGAGGTCATGCACATAATGATAAACTTTCTTTTGAATTAAATGTAAGAGGGATAGATTTATTTATAGATCCAGGTACTTATCTGTACACACCATTGCCAAAAAGGAGAGATCAATTTAGAAGTGTTAAAGCACATAATGTACCAATAGTAAATGAAGAAGAACAAAATACTTTTATAAGTTCTTTTTCTATGAAAAATGAAACTAAATGTCATATATTAAGCTATACTAATCATAGTATAAAAATATATTTAACCTATAGAGATATAGAAATAATTAGAGAATTTATTATACTCAAAGATAGGATTTATATTAAGGATAGTTGCAATAAAGAATTTAGAGTTAACATAAATACTAATATTTATTCTAATGGGTATGGTAAATTATTGAATAATTTATAGGAGATTTTATTATGAATAAATCTAAAAAACTAGTATATTTTATACCCTCCTCTATTTGGATGGTAGTTATCTTTATTTTTTCAAATCAACAGGCAGACTCATCAAATAAAAATAATTTTTTTATAGCAGATGTGCTAAGAAAAGGAAATGTAACTTTGTTTAAATATATAGATTATAATTTTTTAAATTTTTTAATAAGAAAAGCAGCTCATATAACAGAATACTTTATATTGTTTATGCTTTTATATTATGCTTTTAAAAAAACTTTTTATAAAAATTCACAAATGAAAGCAGCTATTATAACTGTTATATATTCTTGCACTGATGAATTTCATCAACTATTTATTCCAGGAAGAGAAGGAAAGGTAAGAGATGTACTTATAGATTCTATAGGTGTATTTATAGGACTATTTTTAATTTATATATTTGAATTTATAAAAAAACATAAGAAAAAGAAACGAAATAGTATATAATTTATTTTAATATACTATTTATTAGGAGGCTAACATAATGAAAGACAGTAAGTATAATATAGCCATATTTTTTTTAATAGTAATATTTGTAGCCTTAATACTTGTTGGAATCATGAGAGATAAGAAAAACTATGCCAGTAGAAAAGTAAATAAATCTGTACAAATTATAAATAAAAATAAACAATCTTCTAAAAAAGATGATAAAGAAATAAATAAAAATAATAAAGAATCAGAAAATTTATATTTATATGAAAAGATAAATAACAAAAAAGAAATAACTATGCTAAGTATTGGTGATGATATGGCAAATAGTAGTTCTGTAGAAGAAAAAGATAAATGGCATAACAATATAAAAAAGTATATAGAGGACACATATAAAATAAAAGTAGATACAAAAGTTATTTGGAAAGAAAAAAGCAAAATAGATGAAGCTTTAGATAATTATAAACAAGCAGAAACTAAAAATTATGATTTAATATTTATAACTTTAGGAGAATATAATATAGGATATGAACCTACAGAAAAATTAGCGTCAAGATACGAAGAGTTAATAAAGGAAATAATAAAAAATAACTCTAAAAGTGATTTATATTTAATAGTACAAAGTTCTATAAGGTTAGATAAAAACTATCCGGAGGCAATAATAAAAATAGCTAATCATTACAACTTAAATATAGTAGATATGAGAAAGGCTTTTAAAAATTCTAATGAGAATTATATTACATTAACTACAGATGGAATATTGCCAAATAAAAAAGGATATAATTTATATACAAAAGAAATAATAAAATCTTTAGAGAAGAATATAAAAAGTCAAAAGGTAATAAAATATGAAGAAAAACAAGTTTTATACAAAACAAAATAAATCTTATATTAAGATTTCAAGAAAAGAAAAATAATGTGATATAAAAAGGAGCGTCAAAAATGATGGTTCTTTTTATTGTATTAAGGAAAACACTTACTATGTAGATATGTTCAAAATAGCTTTAGTTATGAGTATATAAAAAAGAACATCTCTTGCTAATATAAAAAGTGAGTTTAAATCATTTATGTTTTTGATGGTGAAGTTCTTATTATAAGTTATTAAAGAATATATAAATGAAATTTTAAGGGAATAAAATTATTAAAGCGTATAGTAATTTAAACAAAGGGGAAAATAAAATTATTAAAATCCTATTAGATATTCTCATATAAAAAATTAGATATATAATAGGATTTTAAATAAAAAGAATAAGATATTAAAGATTCAATCATTAATATTCCTTAGAAAATAAAAGTATTTTTTATGTAATAATACAACTACATTATAGGAGGAAAATATAAATGAATGAACTACAAATGATGCATGTAGCAAATGTATGTGATGGATATGATAGTATAGATGCAGGTTTTGTATCTGTAATAGGTGCAGAAAACAGTAAAAGTTGTACAAATTGCAAAAACCTACAAAATGGAATTTGTGTAAAGGACCTTTATGATAAAGTGTTAACAAGTTTAGACCAAACCTAGGCAGAAGTTGCGAGGCAACTTCTGCAGAGTACAGATAATAGAGTGCAAAGTACAGAGCGAAAAGACAGATAAAAGAGTAAAGAGTTCAATATAACAACTTTAAAATCTATTAAAATAAATAAGCACTTTTAAGTAAAATAAATTATAAAAGAAAGTAAATATTTGACAAATAGGGTATAGATTTTATGGAAATAAGTATTCAAAATAATGGGGAAAAGCACTTGTTTTATGGAAAAAATATGAGCGTAAAGGAGACAAGAGGTGTCCTTAGCCGCTTACCATAGGACGTGGTATCAGCGGCGTTAGCTTATATTTTTTTCATAAAACTTAGTGCTTTCCATTATTTTAGCTATTTATAGAATAAAAACTATATCCTATTTACTTAGTTTTAACTTACTTTCTTTGTATTCTTTCTTTAAGCTTTCCAAATTGTATATTATTTTAGATACATGATAGTTATATACCACATTTAAATCATTTTCATCATACTTATGAGGTTCTTCTGGTAAATGATATAAATTTTTAAATCTTTCGTAATTTTTATTATTTAATTCACATTTATTATTTATAGCATCAATAAAGGATAAATGAGTATAGGTTTGATTAAATATTTTGATTAAAACATCTATATAATCTTCATCTAAATTTTTAGTTTTCAATATTTCCTTTTTATAAGCATTAAAATTATTCTCTAAATTATTTATTTGATTTTTAAGCTTTTTTATATCTACTTTATGATGAAAATAGATTTTTTCTGTGGGTATTTTTGAAAAATGTTTTACTATAGTTTTACATCCAACTATTATTTGTTTTTCATAGGCTGGGGGCTTTATAAACATATTTATAAGTACTGCTACTATTATACCTATAAAAGTATCTAAAGTTCTATGGATACTATAATACAAAGGAGTTTTATTTGTAAGGTTTATCATTATACCTATAAAGACTATACAGGCAATACTTATAGATTTATCCCATTTTAATAAATTGCATATATAAATTATAATTACAATACCTAGTCCACATAAAAAAGGGTTGTTTGGTGAAATACTAGAAAAGGTGAGACCAATAAGTGCACCGGTTACAGTACCTAGCATCCTGTTTTTCCCAACCCTATAGGAACCTGTAACAGAATTTTGCATGGAAATAACTGCGGCAATGGCTGCATAAAAAGGAGAATCTAGTTTAAAAAATTCCGATATTAATATAGAAAGAGTAACTGCTAGAGCGGTTTTAATATTTCGCATACCTATGGATTTCATAGTCTACCTCACTTTGTATAATTTATAAATTTTACTTTAGTTTTTAGTAAAGTTATATATAAATAAAAATAATTTTCTAAAATTAGAGTGTTTTATTAAATCCTATTGTATAAATTAAACTACATAATATATAAAGTATTCTTCTTTAAAATAATTATACAAAAAGAACAAAAATTACTCAATATAAAACAATTCTTATTAATAGATAAAGTATATCTATGTAAATATATGCTTATTTAATTCATAGTAATTTTAATTTTATTATAGTATAATATATCTATTATATGAAAAGTTTTATGTAAATGCGATTTAAAGGGGGGATTTTAGTGTCCTTTAAGAACATATTCTCTTTATTTTTTATTATAAATATAATTATATCTATAATATTAATAGTAATAGAGAGAAAGAAGCCAGAAAAGACTATAGCGTGGCTACTTATATTTTTTATATTTCCTCCTTTAGGATTATTTTTATATATTTTTTTAGGTCGAAATTGGAAAAAACATAAATTACATGATACTACTAATATAGAAATAGAACAATTAGTACTTGAAGCTATGGGAAAAGTAAAAAATCAGGAATATCATTCTTTAATAGAACTATTGTCGAAAAATAGCGAATCTCCTTTGTTCAGAGATAATAGTATAAAGATATTTAAAGATGGTAATGAAAAATTTGAATATCTAAAAAAAGAGCTTTTAAAAGCTAAACATCATATACATTTAGAATACTATATAGTAAAAAGCGATAATATAGGTACTGAAATAAAAGATATACTTATAAAAAAAGCAAGGGAAGGCGTAGAAATAAGGTTTATAATGGATAGGGTAGGATCTATAGGTATAAAAAGATCTTACATAAAAGAGCTTAAGGAGAATGGTATAGATGTGGTTCAATATTCCTATTTTTTAGCTCCCTTTTTAAGGCATATAAATACTCAAATAAACTATAGAAATCATAGAAAAATAGTAGTTATAGATGGGAAAGCTGGATTTATAGGGGGTATAAATATAGGTGATGAATACTTAGGTAAAGGTAAATTAGGCTATTGGAGAGATACTCATCTTATGGTAAAGGGTGATTTTGTTATGGGGCTTCAGGCGGTGTTTATGGATGACTTTGCTACTATAAAGGCCGTAAATGATGAGATGTTTACTTATGGTGACAATTTTAAGGTCTATTTCCCTAAAATGCATGAGTATGGTGGAAAGGTTATGCAACTTGTAAAAAGTGGACCAGATTCGCAGTTTCAATCTATAATGCAAACAGTATTTAAGATGATAACTTTAGCTAAGGATCATATATATATTACCACACCATATTTTGTGCCTAATGATAGCATAATGAATGCTATAAAAGTAGCATCCTTAAGTGGGGTAGATGTAAGAATATTATTTCCTGGTAGATATGATCATTTAATAGTATATTATGCCTCTAGAACTTATTTAGAAGAACTTATAAAATATGGAGTTAAAATTTATTTTTATGATGAAAAATCCTTTATTCATGCGAAGACTATTATGGTAGATAGTGAAATTTGTACTGTAGGTACTGCTAATATGGATATAAGAAGTTTTGAATTAAATTATGAAATAAATGCAGTTGTATATGATGAGGAAACCACAGAAAATTTAGAAAATATTTTTTTTGAAGATTTAAATCGTAGCAGAAGAATTTATAAAGAAGATTTTAAAAATAGATCTTTAAGGGGAAGAATGTTAGAAGGTATTGCTAGAATTTTCTCTGCCTTGCTATAGAGTACTTAAAGGGGATTTGACACTAAAGAGTAAATTTTATATTACGATATTAATATAATGTAAAACATTTTATGATTTAAATAATGTATTAAATATTATTAAACAAATTGTTAATTATTAAAGAATATAAGTTTTTAAGTGATATAATTATATTAATGGCTTATTAGGTGGTGTGATAGGTGAAGAACAATAGCAATAATATAATAGTGGAAGAAACATTAATAAGAAAAATGCTTTCAGAACTAAAAGATATTCAAACCCTTAGCTCAGAAAGGTTGCTTCAACAAAAGATAGATTTACTTATAAAATATATGGAAAATATAGTGAAGTATAAAAATGATGAGCCCTTTGAAGATACAATTTATAATAAAATGAAGGAAGTAAGACTTGATAATCCAGAATTAAATTCTAAATTATATATACTATATAGAAAGCTTTCTGATGGAAAAATAACTGAAGAAGATGCAAGAATTTTATATGATGTATATATTAAAAGTCAAGCTTATGATAAATTAATATATTAATAATATAAAGGTGGTATCTTTAATGGAAGACAAGTGTTTAGAAATCAGTAAAGAGTCTGTAAAAAAGATTTTATCTAGTTTGAATGAAATAAAAATACTTTGTACGGACAAAGAATTAAAAAAAAGAGTAGAAGGTATAATTTATGTAGCTAATGAAGAAATAGCATCTAAAATAGAGCCTTCTTTAAAAGAACTTATATATGATAAGATGAAAGAAACAAAAAATACTAACCCGGATCTAAGCAGTAAGCTATATATATTATATAGGAAATATGTGAGTAATAAGATAAAAGAAGAGGAAGCTAGAGAAATATATGAAACATATATAGTTATGGAAAACTTTGAAAGAATAGTTTGGTAAATAAGCTCTGTTACAATTTGTGTAACAGGGCTTATTTTGTGCATAATTATGAATAAAGTAAAATTTAAAATTACTATATTTGCCATTTATCAGTTGCGATAAATGGCTTATTTTCTGAAAAAAATAAAAAACAAACAAAAACTTTCAAAAAAGTATTGCATATTTATTATTTTATATGTATAATTATAAAACAAATAGGGAATGAATTTTCTGGGAAAACTGATTCCTATAAAAATGAAACTGGATTAAATCCAGATATTAATAAAATTACAATATTTAAGGGGGAGTATTTTATGAAAGAAAAAGTTGTACTTGCATACTCAGGAGGATTAGATACATCAATAATAATTCCGTGGCTAAAAGAAAATTATGACTTGGATGTTATAGCTGTTTGTGTAGATGTAGGCCAGGGGGATGATATGGATTATGTAAAGACAAAAGCAATGAAGTCCGGTGCAGCAAAAATATATGTGGAAGATGTAAAAGAGGAATTTGTAGTGGATTATTTGTATAAAGCAATAAAATCTGAAGCATTATATGAACAGGACTATATGCTAGGGACGTCCTTTGCAAGACCTTTAATGGCTAAAAAATTAGTAGAAATAGCCCATAAAGAGCAGGCTAAATATATATGTCACGGCTGTACAGGAAAAGGAAATGATCAAGTACGTTTTGAAGTGGGAGTAAAGGCCCAGGATCCTACTATAAAAATAATAGCACCTTGGAGAATCTGGGATATAAAATCTAGAGAAGATGCTATAGATTATGCTAAAAAAGTTGGAGTTGAAGTTCCTGTAACCAAGAAAAAGATATATTCTGTAGATAAAAACTTATGGCATGTAAGTCATGAAGGTGGGGACTTAGAAGATTTAAAAAATGAACATAAAGAAGATATGTATTTTATGGTTACTCCACCAGAAAAGGCGAAAGATGAGCCAACTTATTTAGAGATTTATTTTGAAAAGGGTACACCTGTAAAAATAAATGGAGAGATTTTAAATGCTGTAGATATAATAGATACATTAAATAAAATAGGTGGAGAGAATGGTATAGGTATAGCAGATATAGTAGAAAATCGTTTAGTTGGTATGAAGTCAAGAGGTATATATGAAACACCAGCAGGTACATTATTATATGCAGCTCATAAAAAGCTAGAATCAGTAACCTTAGATAAGTATACTTATCAATACAAGAAATTAGTTTCAGCTCAATATGGGGAGCTTGTATATAATGGTTTGTGGTTTACAGCTGTAAGAGAGGCTATCGATGCTTTCGTAGATAAAACTCAAGAAAATGTAACGGGTACAGTAAAATTAAAATTATATAAAGGAAATATAAAACCTTGTTCAGTGGATACAGAATATGCATTGTATGATGAAGGTAT
Organism: Clostridium sp. CTA-6; assembly: GCF_054768115.1. Taxonomy (NCBI): domain Bacteria; kingdom Bacillati; phylum Bacillota; class Clostridia; order Eubacteriales; family Clostridiaceae; genus Clostridium; species Clostridium sp. CTA-6. The sequence goes on along the minus strand of NZ_BAAAAU010000008.1, from coordinate 202,424 downwards.
ATCATCCTTTGGAGATAGTGAGCTTTATAGCCATAAGGATGCAGAAGGCTTTATAAATTTATTTGGATTGCCATGCAAAATAAAAGCATTAAAAAATTTCTAGACTAATTGGAGGGACATATTATGAAACTTTGGGGAGGACGTTTTAAGGATGAAGAAAGTAAACTTATGGAGGACTTTAATAGTTCTCTAAGTTTTGATAAAAAACTTTATTATGAAGATATAAAGGGGAGTATAGCTCATGTTAAAATGCTTGCAAATCAAAATATAATAAATGAAGAAGAAAAAGAAAAAATATTATTGGGATTAGAAGAAATATTAAAACAAATAGATGATGGCGTTTTAAAAATAGGTGGGGATTATGAGGATATCCATAGCTTTATGGAAATAAATTTAATAAAGAAAATAGGAAATGTGGGAAAAAAGCTTCATACAGGAAGAAGTAGAAATGATCAAGTAGCCTTAGATATGAAATTATATGCCAAAAAGTCAACGGAGGAAGTAATAGAATGTTTAAAGGAATTGATGGATTCTTTAATTAAAGTTGGAAATGAAAATAATTATATTATGCCAGGATATACTCATCTTCAAAGGGCTCAGGTAGTAACTTTTAGATATCACTTATTAGCTTATTTTGAAATGTTTAAAAGAGATGAGAAAAGATTAAAAAATGCTTTAGAGATTTTAAATGAAAGTCCTTTAGGTTCAGGAGCATTAGCGGGAAGTACTTATAATATAGATAGAGAATATACTGCGGAGCTATTGGGCTTTAAAAAACCAGTAGATAATTTTTTGGATGGAGTTAGTGATAGGGATTATATAATAGAACTTATAAGTAAATTTTCTATAATAATGATGCATTTAAGTAGATTATCCGAAGAACTTATACTTTGGAGCAGTAGTGAATTTAAGTTTATACAAATAGGGGATGCTTATTCCACAGGCAGTAGCATAATGCCTCAAAAGAAAAACCCAGATGGGGCGGAACTTATACGTGGGAAAACTGGAAGGGTATATGGAGATTTAATAAGTATATTAACTGTTATGAAGTCTTTGCCACTAGCTTATAATAAAGATATGCAAGAGGATAAAGAACCTTTCTTTGATGCGAAGGATACTGTAGTAAGCTGTTTAAAAGTAATGGAAGGTATAATATCTACGCTAAAAGTAAATAAAGAAAATTTAATGAAATCTGTGAAAAAGGGCTTTTTAAATGCTACAGAAGCGGCAGATTATTTGGTAAACAAAGGCATGGCTTTTAGAGATGCTCACAAAGTCATAGGTGAAACAGTGATATACTGTGAAGATAAAAATTTAGCTATAGAAGATTTATCCCTAGAAGAATTAAAACAATTCTCAGATTTATTTTGTGAAGATATTTATGAATTCATAGATTATAAGAATTCTATAAATAAAGGAATAAAAAAAGAAATGGGATATTTTTAGTGCTCTTTTGTTCTAAAATTACTATAATAACTTTTAAAGGTATTAAAATACAAAATATTTTTAAGGAAAATAAATATCTAGAAAAATAATTAGAATACTTTATTTGCGAACTAATATATAAGAGTGAAATAAACAGGAGGTTTATTTAGCACTGCGCCAAAGGACGTGGAATCAGTGCGTTAACTTAGATATTGGGACGCAAATATTAGTGTTCTTTATTTTTATAGCTATTTATTGATCAAAAGTATTTTGTGTTTTAATTTTCAATCTTTAAAAGCCTTTAATTCATAATTTTCTTATTTAATATATTGTGTTAAAATAAGTTTTATATAAACAGGATTCTTGTTTTAACAAGAGGTTTGATTTTAATTAAAGTTTTATAAATCTATGAATAGCTAGAATATCTGTGGTTAGATAAAAAGAAATAATATTAAGGGAGAATTTGTATGAACGATTACATAGAGGTTATAAAGAAGTCTATAGAATTATCTAATGTTTTGAAAGAAGGAATAGATTATATAAAGGAAACTATAGTTTTTAGAGAGTATGGAGAATTAGATAGTCTTTTAGAGGGAATTGTAGATTCAGTAGAATATGTAGAAAAAGCTTTAAAACCAGTTTTTTTAGAGATAAAGGATAATGAGTATGAGAAAATAATAAAAGACTTTCAAAATAGCTTAAATCTTCTTAAAGATACTTTGGATAATGGAGATATGGATGAGGCTATTAGTTTTATAGAGGATAACCTTTCCCTCAAGTATGAAATATGGAAAAAACATTTAGATAGTAAATTAAAAAAATATACTTATTGTTGATTTCTAAAATAAATATTAAAAATCTTATAAATGTTAAAGTAATATAAATTACTTACGATAGAAAAAATATGTATATATATAAATTTAACCATTTTGGTTTAAAAAAATAGATATTTTAATATTTTATTTTGGAGGTAATAGCTATGAGATTAAGCCATAATTTGGCATCCTTAAATGCCTTTAGAAACTATTCCAAAGTTTTAACGGAGCAAAGTACAGCTTTAGATAAAATAACATCAGGATATAAGGTTAGACGTTCTAAAGATGATCCTAATGTAATGGCGCAAAGTGAAAAGACTAAAATACAGATAAGAGGTCTTCAAGTGGCTTCAAGAAATGCTCAAGATGGAGTTAGTATGCTTCAGACTGCAGAAGGTGGTTTGGAAAGTATAGGGAATATGCTAATGAGAATAAAAGAACTTACCATTCAAGCAGCTAATGGAACAAATAAATTAGAGGACAAAGAAGTAATTCAAAATGAAATAAATGAACTTATGGCTGGTATAGAAACTACAGCAAAGGGAACAGAATTTAATGGGGTTAAGCTTCTTTCTAAGGGAAATAAATTTAGCAATCAAGCTGATGTTATGACAAAGTCTGTACCTATAGGAGCTAATGTGGGAGATTTAGAGGATATTCCTTTTTATAACCTAACAACAGAAGGGTTAGATATAAAAGGAGGAATAGATGTTACAGATGCAAGTAAACTAGGACAAAGTCTTGATTCTGTAAATAATGCTATAGAGACTGTGCTTTCTGTAAGAAGTGAATATGGATCTTTGGAAAATAGATTTGAGGAGTGTATGAATAATATAGGAGAAATATCTCTTAAAATGGAAGGTGCTAATAGTGAATTAGTGGATGCAGATGTAGCGGAAGAAATGATGATTTATGCTAAATCAGATATATTATATCAATCTTCTCTTGCCATAATGCGACAAACTAATAATTTCCCTATGGATGTACTAAAAATATTAGAAAATGTAAAATCTAAGTAACAAAAATGCATCTTTAATGAAGATAAATTAAAGATGCTTTATTTGAGCTTGTTTTATGAATTTTTTTATTTGTTAAGGTTGAAATAGAGAAAATATCTAGCCTATAAATATGTAGGCGTATCTGAATATACCTGTGTGTTAAATGAGATACATATAATATTATTAAATTTTAATAAATAGTTTAAATGTAAATAGTTATTTATATTTAAAGTGGACAGAATTAGGTAGTAAAACATATTTTGTTATTATATAATACTTGTAGGAAAATGTTTATGATATGTAATTTTTTAATATAAATATTTCCATCGTTAAGGTTAGTGTTGGAAAACAAGGCTAATTATATTATAAAAATAAAAAAATACATAGAATTTAAAGAGGATTATAATGCAAAGTTAAATTTGTTTAAAAAAATCATTTAACATGAAGAAAATGTATGTACAAAATCCTTTTCTTAATGTAAAATAAAATTGAAGGAATTTGTATATAAATAGTTTATCTTAAAATAATTTGTATATAAATTTTGTAGAAATATATATTGTTGTATTTAATTAAGTAAATATGGGAGTGTAGAGCATGAGAGTAGAAGATATGTCTAGTAGTCAATTGGTTAATAATCTTTTAAAAAAATCTATGGATGCATCATCTTATAGAGGTAGAGCTATTTCAAACAACATAGCTAATTATAATACTCCTGGTTATAAAAGGCATTATGTTACTTTTGAAGAAACTTTAAAGGATAATTTGAATAATATAAATATGAAGGTTACTGCGGAAAAACATATGGATAATGGGGCAGAATTTGGACAAGTTAAAGAAGATGTGGATAATTCCACTAGTATGAGAACAGATGGAAATAATGTGGATATTGATAACGAAATGGTAAATAATTCAGCTAATGCTCTTATGTATAATGCATTAGTTACTCAAGCTAATAATAGATTAGCTACTACAAGATATGTTATTAATGGAAGATAACATATGTTATTAGCAGAACATAACATGTGTTATTGATGTAAGATAATTTTGAAGAAATTTTGAAATTTAGTAGAGCCTACTCTAGATCAAGCTTAGAAAAAATCTGTCTAGAAATTTATATATGGGATGAAAAAGGGGGAAACAATATGATTAAAGCATTTGATACTATGAGAATTAGTGCTAGTGGATTATCCGCTGAAAGATTAAGAATGGATACTATAGCTTCTAATATTGCTAATGCTACGACTACAAGGACGGAAAATGGTGGTCCTTATAAAAGAAAAATAGCTGTTTTTGAAGAAAATCTTAATAATGAATTGAATAAAAAGAATGGAGCAAATGAAAAAAAACTTTATGGAGTTAAAGCTACGGGTATAGTGGAAGATTCTTCTCCTGTAAGAAAAATGTATGATCCATCCCATCCAGATGCAGATGCGGAGGGCTATGTATCTATGCCTAACGTAAATGTATTAAATGAAATGGCAGATATGATGGCTTCAGTACGTACCTATGAAGCAAGTGTAACAGTTATGAATGCAGAGAAATCAATGTTTGGAAAAGCGTTAGAAATTGGTAAATAGGAGAGTTGATTATGAGAGTAAATGAATTTGTACCTAATATTAAGGTTTTTGATAACTTTGGAAAAAACTTTGTTAATGGAAATGAAAAAACAGAAAATACGGAAAAAGTTAGTTTTAGTGAGGTGCTAAAAGATAAATTAGATGGAGTAAATGCAAAACAAGTTAAAGCAGATAATAGTACACAGTCCTTTATAAAAGGAGAAGAGATAGATATACATAATGTAATGCTCAATGCAGAAGAAGCTAAAATGTCCATGGAGTTAGCAGTTCAAGTTAGAAACAAGCTAGTAGAAGCTTATCAAGAATTAAGTAGAATGCAATTATAGTAAGGGGAGCTTTCGATGAATAAGCTAAAGGAGTTTTTTAAAGGGTTAAAAGAAAAGTGGACAGGGTTTAGTAAAGTAAAGAAAATAGCTTTTTCTATAATTTTTTTAGGAATTATAACATCTATTATTGCATTATCTCTTTATTTTGGTAAAACTAAGTATGCAGTTTTATTTTCTAATATGGATTCTAATGATTCTGGCGCGGTACTTCAAAAATTAAAAGATAAGAAAGTTGAAGCTAAGGTAGAGGGTAATAATATACTAGTACCTAAGGATCAGGTTGATGAACTAAGGATGCAAATGTTATCTGAGGTTCCATTAACTAATGGTAGCCAAGGATTTGAAATATTAGATAAAAGTCAGTTTGGAGAAACAGATCAAGAAATGAAAATAAATTATCAAAGGGCCCTTCAAGGAGAGTTAGAGCGAACTATAAAAGGATTTCCACAGGTGGATAATAGTAGAGTTCATTTAGTTCTTCCTGAAGAGACTGCCTTTGTAAAGGAAACACAGCCAGGGAGAGCCTCTGTTACTTTAAACTTAAAAAAAGGACAAACAATTAGCAAAGAGCAAGTTAAATCTATAGTAGCTTTAGTAAGTGGAAGTGTAAAAAATATTCCAAAAGAAAATGTAGAAGTAATTGACAATAACATGAATCTTCTTACAAAAAATTTATTTGATGCTTCAGGAAGTTTAGAAGAGGCTACAACTTCAGCAGAAAAGCAACAACAACTTCAAAAAAATTATGAAAAAGATCTTCAAAATAGATTGGTCAGTATGTTAGAAGCTGTATATGGCAAGGACAAGGTTAAAGTTAATATTAACACGGATTTAGATTTTGATGCAGTTAAAACTAATTCTGTAACCTATGATCCTAAAAATGTAGTAGTTAGTGAACACAGCATTAAAGAGAAAAATCAGAATAATGCAGGTGGAAATAATACAAATGGTAGTGTAGTAGATAATAATATGGTAAATAGAACTACACAAAATAATAATGGTAGTGAAACCTCTTCTAGAGACGAAACTACTAAAAATTATGAAATATCAAAAACTCAACAGGATAGTATAAAGGCTCCAGGTTCTGTAAAGAGGTTAACAGCATCTATTGTTTTAGATGGAAATATAGATGAAGAAACTAGAACTGCTGTTAGAAATTTAGCTGTATCAGCTATAGGTTATGATGAAAAAAGGGGAGATGCTATAAGCATAGAGGGTCTTCCATTTGATACAGCGGCTAAGGATAAAGTGAAAAAAGATTTAGAAGATATGCAAAAAGCTGAAAAAACAAAAGAAAGAATAAAATTGTTTACTGCTATAGGCTTGGGTGTATTACTGTTACTAGGAGCAATAATATTCTTTGTTATTAAGAAAAGAAAGAACGATGAAGAGTATGAAGAGTATGAAGAGGGCCTTGATATTCTAATAGATGACAGCGGTAGCGAAACTAAACAAATTCCTAAGTTTAAACCTATAGATTTAGAGGCACAGGATGAAAAGACTCATGTTGAAAATGAAATAAGAAAATATGCTAAGGACAAACCTGATCAAGTGGCGGAAATAATTAAATCATGGCTAGCAGAGGATGAGAGGTGATAATATATGGCTAAAGATGATAAATTAACAGGAGTTCAAAAAGCGGCAATACTATTTATTACTTTAGGTCCTGAGGCCTCTGCTGGTATAATAAAAAAATTACCAGATTCAGAAATACAAAAAATAACCTATGAAATTGCTAATATAACTTCTGTAAAATCAGAGTTGAAACAGGATATATTAGAAGAATTTATACAAATAAATAAGGCTAAGGACTATATATTAGAAGGTGGATTTGATTATGCAAAAAATCTCTTAGGGAAAGCTTTAGGTAGTCAAAAGGCTATGGAAATATTGGATAAGGTTACAGAGGCTACACAACAATTTAGACCTTTTGCAATAGCTAGAAAAGCAGATCCATCACAGCTTTTGAATACTATATCTAATGAACACCCTCAAACTATAGCTTTAGTTTTATGTTATATGCAATCAGATAAGGCAGGGCAAATATTGTCCTCCCTTCCTGAAGATTTGCAATCAGAGGTTGCTTATAGAATTGCTACGATGAGTGCTACTTCACCTATGGTAGTTAAAGAAATAGAAAAAGTATTAGATAGTAAGCTATCTTCAGTAGTTAGATCTGATGCTACAACAATAGGAGGAGTTCAAACTATTGTAGAGGTATTAAACCAAGTAGACAGAACTACAGAAAAGAACATTACAGAAGGACTACAAAGAGAGGATGCAGAATTAGCAGAAAAGATAAAGGAATCTATGTTTGTATTCGAAGATATAATAACTCTAGACGATGTAGCAATTCAAAGGGTTCTAAGAGAAGTAGAAACAAAGGATTTAGCTTTAGCTTTAAAGGGATCTTCAGAGGAAGTTGCCAATGTTATATTTAGAAATCAATCTAAGAGAGCCGCATCTTCTTTAAAAGAGGACATAGAGTTCTTAGGTCCTGTAAGAATAATGGATGTAGAAAAGGCGCAACAGGGTATAGTAAGTATAATAAGACGTTTAGACGAAGCTGGAGAGATAGTAATATCAAGAGGTGGCGAAGATGCAATCATTGTATAAAGTCATTAAAAAAAGCAGCGTAGTAAAACAGGGTGAAGAAAAAATAAAAACTAACTATAAAAAACCAGTAAGCTTAGAAAAAGAAATGGAAAAAGAAATAGAAGAAGAAAATTCTAAAAATTTTATAGATAGTTATGAGAATTTAGCTAGAAATATATTAGAAAATGCTAGGAGAAAATCTGAAGAGTTCTTATCAAAGGCTTACGGTGAAGCTGAAGTCGTTGAAGAGGAAGCCTTTAAAAAAGGTCATGAAGAAGGCTTTCATAAAGGCTTGGAAGAAGGAAAAAAATCCGGTTATGAAGAAGCTTATGAAGCTTATATAGAAAAAGGGAAAAATGCCTATGAAGAAATGGTGCAAAAATCTAACAAATTATTTTTAGATACTGAAGCACAATATAATAGCTATTTAAAAGAAAAAGAAGAGGAAGTTAGAAATTTAGTTTTAACTATAGTAGAAGAAGTATTAAAACATGAGGTTAAAGATAAGTCCTCTATGAACGAAATTATATATGAAAAGTTAGAGGAATCAAAAAAATCTGCCACCTTTATAGTTAAAAGTAATGCTCATTATTATGAAGAAATAAAAGCTAAAGCAGAGTTTTGGAAAACTCAACTTCCTTATAGGGGAGAAATATTTGTAATAGAGGACATTTCCTTAAAAGAGGGAGAGGTTATTATAGAAACAGAACAAGGAAAAGTTATAGCCTCTTTAGATACTGCTTTAGATAAAATTAAAGAGCTATTAATAAATGAAAAATAAAAGTTATACAATTACTTTAAAGGATAAGGTGTGAATTTAATGTCCATGTTAGATATAGATTTTCAGAAAATAGAAAAAAGAATTAAAGAAACTAATTTTAACTACATGGAAGGTACCGTTAGAAAAGTTATAGGATTAACTGTAGAAGTTGAAGGAATAAAGGCTTTTGTAGGAGAGGTTTGTATTATATATAACGAAAAAAATCAAACAATTCCTTGTGAAGTAGTTGGCTTTAAAGAAGAAAATGTTATATTGATGCCTTTGGGAGAACTTATAGGTATAGCTCCAGGATGTAGGGTAATACCTCAAGGCAAACCTCTTAGTGTTATATGCTCAGAGAATATATTAGGAAAAGTCTTAGATGGCCTTGGTAAGCCCCTAGAAGGAGAGGAATTAATGGAGGGGAGTCCATATGCTTTGGACAGTGATCCTCCAGACCCTATGAAAAGAAGAAGGATAAAGGATGTTATACCTACGGGAATAAAGGCCATAGATGGATTTATGACTGTAGGAGAAGGACAGAGAATAGGTATATTTGCAGGTAGTGGTGTAGGCAAAAGTACTACTTTAGGTATGATTGCAAAATATGCAGAAGCAGACATAAATGTTATAGCTCTAATAGGAGAAAGAGGTAGGGAAGTAAGGGATTTTATAGAAAAAGATTTAGGAGAAGAAGGACTTAAAAAATCTGTTATAGTTTGTGCTACCTCTGACAAACCGGCATTAGTTAGATTAAAGGGAGCTTTTACAGCTACAGCCATAGCAGAATATTTTAGAGATCAAGGGAAAAAGGTAATTCTTATGATGGATTCTGTAACTAGATTTGCTATGGCCCAAAGGGAAATAGGACTAGCTATAGGAGAGCCACCAGCAACCAAAGGATATACACCTTCAGTATTTGCAAAGCTCCCAAGGCTTATGGAAAGATCAGGTATGTCTAACAAGGGATCTATAACAGCCTTTTATACAGTGTTGGTTGATGGGGATGATTTTAATGAACCTATTGCAGATGCTGTAAGAGGTATATTAGATGGACATATAGTTTTATCTAGAAGCTTAGCTGCTAAAAACCATTATCCAGCTATAGATGTTTTAAGTAGTGTAAGCAGACTTATGTCAGAAATTGCTTTAAAGGAACATAAGGATGCAGCGGGAATGGCAAGAGATCTTTTGGCTACTTATAAAAATTCAGAGGATCTTATAAATATAGGAGCCTATGCTAAGGGCAGTAATCCTAAAGTTGATATGGCCATACATTATCATGAACCAATATTATCTTTCTTAAAACAGGGTATTGGTGAGCAACATTCCTTTGAGGAAAGTACATCTATTCTTCAAAATATGTTTAAAAATTAAAAATATCTTTTATTAATTTAACAGTATAAAAACTATAAATAAAATTAATAGATATTTAATTTAATAATATATTTTTTGATCTTTAAAAGAAGGTAGGTAATTTAATGAAGGGATATTCCTTTAGACTTCAAAAACTTTTAGATATAAGAGAAAAAAAAGAAGAGGAAAGTAAAATGAAGTTCAAGCAGGCTCAAATGGAAAAAAATCATACAGAAGAGAAACTGTTCAATTTAGAAAATAATTATAATAAATACAATAACATAAATTTAAATGATTCTATACTAGAAAAAAAAATAAGGCATAGTTATTTAAACTCTTTAAATTTTTGTATAAATGAAACGGCAAATGAATTACAACAAAAACTTAGAGTGGTAGAGGAAAGAAGAGAAGAATTAAAAACAAAACAGGTAGAAAGAAAAACCGTAGAAATTTTAAAAGAAAAGGATAAATTAGCCTTTGAAAAAGAACAAAATATGATAGAGCAAAGAAATAATGACGAATTTGCTCTTTATGCCTTTATAAGAAATACTGAAAGGAGGTGAGAAATGTGGAATTAAAAATAAGTGGATTTACCAAAACAGAAAATAATTTAGTTACTAAAAAGGCAACTAACCAAAGTGAAAAATCTTATTCCTTTAATGAAGTGTTAAACAATATATCTTCTAATAAAAATAAAAATATTAGTACAAAACAGGATATTAAGCAAGATAATAAAAACTATTTAATTAAAGATGAAAACATAAATAATAAAGATAACAGTATGATATCAAAATTAAACAAAGAAGATATACAAAAAATAAAGGATAAATTAGCAGAACAAGGTTTTTCTAAAGAGGAATTAGATTCTATAAAATCTTTAAAGGATTTAAAGAATTTAGTAGAAAAGATTAAAGATGCTGGAGATTTAGATAGCTTTGTAGCTTTAGTTAACTCTATATTACAATGTTTATATTCTGGACAGAATGTAAAATTAGGTAAAGAATTAGAACAAAATTTAGATAAATTAAAAGTTTTACTGAATAATTTATCTGAAGGTAATGGTAACAAAGAACAATTACTAATGGAGATAAAAGATATTTTGGGTGAAGAATTTAATAAGCTAAATCTTACAGATAAAAATTCATTAGATAAAGACTTATTAGAAACTTTTTCAAATAAACTTCAGACACAAATTGAAAAAGAACCTAATGCAGAAAAAGTAAGCCTTTTAAAAAATATTAAAAGTGAAATGGAAAATATTTTGAAGGAAGAATCTAATAATAATAAATTATCTGTAGAGCCTAAAATAAATGTGGATGAACCATTAGTATTAGAGGAAGAAATTGATTCTTCTAATTTAAAAGAAAATACTTCTAAAGAAGATAAACTTTTAAAGGGACTTTTAGAGGATAAAGAACAGTCAGCAGGAGAAAAAATAAATAAAGCTGTTAATTTTATGTCTCATCTTAAAAATTCTACGGACATAAATGAATTATCTTCAAAGGAAGCTTTAGGCAATTTAGTAATCAATAGGAATACTATGAATGCTGACATAATCAAATCTATAAAATATATGGAATTAAATAATGTAAAAGATTTAACAGTAAAAATAATGCCAAAAGAACTAGGAGAAGTGTTTATAAAACTAACTATGGAAGGTGGCATTATGAAAGCTAATATAGGAGCAACTACAAAGGAAGCCTATAATTTATTAAATGCCAATATGCAATTAATAGAAGACAAGCTTCAGAATTCTGGTATAAAAGTTCAAGAACTTTCACTAAACATATACAACGAAGATACAACATTTTTTAAACAGGGCAATGAAAAAGGGAAAAATAGTAATCCATCAAAATCAGGAAATAAAGAGAATTTATCATCCATGGATGAAATACCAGAAGAAGAAGATATAAGCACTATAGATAGAAATGTAAATATCTTAGCTTAATATTAAAAAATGGAATGGAGGTGTAATATATGCCAACAACAATTAATTCAAATTATTCACCTTATACCGGTAAAACTAATGATGAGAATAAAAAAGAAACGGATAAAAAAGAAGAGGAAAAAGGCATAATAGAGAGAACACAAGAAAATACTGGTATTAAGACTGATAGAGGTACTAGAATTGTTAAAAAAGGACAAGATCTTGATAAAAATGCTTTTTTTAAGATATTAGCTGCAGAACTTGCCAATCAAGATCCTACTAACGCAAAGGATGGTACAGAATATGTATCTCAATTGGCACAATTTTCATCTTTAGAGCAAATGGCTAATTTAAATAGCATGATGAAATTAACAGGAGCTTCTAATTTCATAGGCAAAGTGGTTTTACTTAGAAGGTTTGATGAACAGGGCAATCAATATGCAGGAATAGTAAGAAATGTAATAAAAAATGGTGATGAAATCAAATTAAGCATAGAGTATGCTCCAGGAAAAGTTGGAGAATTTGCTATGGAAGACGTATTAAACATTACAGATGATATAAATGAAAATTCTAAATACAATAATGATTTATTAAATGCTGTAAGTTTAATAGGAAAAAATGTACTAATGGATGATGGAAAAGAAAAAATAACTGGAGTAGTAAAAGGTGTAGTTAGAAATGGTTTAGGAGTAAGCATTAAAGTTACTATAACAAAAGATGGAAAAGAACAAGATATATATGTACCATTTGAATATGTAACAAATGTTCAAGAAGATGGTGACTTTGGTGATATTGAAAAGCCGGATGAAAAACCAGATGAAAAACCAGTAGACCCATCTGATCCTTCTGAGGGAGATGGAAATAAAAATGAGGTAGAAGAAAAAAAATAAGGGTGTGAAAGAATATGTCATTTAAAATTATAAATGGTAAATTACATTTAATAGAAGATTATAATTACGCATCCTTAAAAAATAAAAATATTAAAACTGAACATAAAGTAGGAAGCTTTGAAGAGGTATTAAATAAAAAGTTAGATAATACTGATAAAGCTAACAAAAAAAATAGGGAAGAAAGTTTTATAATATCAAAGCATGCCTTTGATAGGCTAAAATCTAGAAATATAAACCTATCAGAAGAAGATATGATGGGTATAAACAAAGCTATAAATATAGCTGATAAGAAGGGAAGCAGGGAGTGCTTAATATTATGCAAGGATGCAGCTTTAATAACCTCTATAAAAAATAGAACTATAATAACGGCTATGACAAAGGAAGAAAGTAAGGATAATGTTTTTACAAATATAGATAGTGCGGTAATAATATAAGCTGGACCTTTTTAGGAAGCTTTACTTTGTGGAATGAGGGAGACAAAGTTATTACCCCTTAAAAAATTGGAGGAATTTTATATGTTAAGATCAATGTATTCAGGTATAAGTGGGCTTAAAGCACAACAAACGAGATTAGATATAGTAGGTAATAATATAGCCAATGCTAACACTACAGCCTTTAAATCTCAAAGTATTAGATTTCAAGATATGCTAAGCCAAAATATGTCTAGTGCCACAGGACCAAGTGCCAATTTAGGAGGTACAAACCCAAGGCAAGTAGGATTAGGTGTACAAGTAGCTGGTATATTCACTAAATTTACTACAGGAAACATGCAAACTACAGGAAGAAATTTAGATATGGCTATAGATGGACCAGGATTTTTTATAGTAGGAAAAGGAAAATTCTCAGATACAACTACCATAAGTACCAGTGGTGATGATGAAGGAGCTATCAATGGAGGGACTATGGAAGTATCTTTTACAAAGGACGGTTCTTTTAATTTAGATGAAGATGGAAGTCTTATAACTTCAGATGGTCTTAGAATAATGGGGTATGCTATAGATAGTGCAGCTATTACTAAAGATGCAACAACAGGTAAAATCAAAGTAGGTTTTAAAAATGCAGATGAAGATCCAAAAGCGGATGCTACTAAATTAGTTCCTTTAGCTATACCAGACGAGATAGAAAAAGGTTCTGAAAAGGTTAGAGTTCAATCCTTTACAATTGATAAGGATGGTCTTATAGTAGCTTCATTAGTAGATGGTACATCAGCAGCTCTAGGTCAAATAGCAATGGCTTCTTTTAAGAATGAGGGTGGATTGGAAAAGATGGGTAAGAATTTATACAGAAATTCTGCAAATTCTGGAGAAGCTATAATTAGAAGTGGACGTGGAACTGATGCGGATAAGGATAACAGTAAAGGCTATGGAGATATGCTTAATGGTATGATTGAAATGTCTAATGTAGACTTAGCAGAAGAATTTACAGAAATGATAGTGGCTAACAGAGCCTTCCAAGCTTGCGGTAAGATGATAACCACAGGGGATGAAATACTTCAAGAACTAGTTAACTTAAAGAGATAATAGTTTAATAGATAAAGGTTAACTTAACAGAAATAAAAAATAATGTAATAGTTAATAGGTAAAACTATTAACTATTACATTAAACATAAAAAACAAGAATTTTTAAAACTTTAACTAACAAAGGGGTGTTTGTAATGATTCAGCTTACAGGTATGAACCGAGAAAGTTTTACTTTAAATGCAGAACACATTGAAAAAATTGAACAGGTACCAGAAAGTTTGATTACTTTAGTAAATGGGAAAAAGTATATAGTTATAGAAACACCAGATGAAATAATAAAAAAAGTTAAAAAGTACAAAAGTGACATAATCACTTTAGGCATACAGGGGGAGTTTAGGAAATGAAGAAGAGAGATATATTAACACCTATAGGACTTGTTCTTTGTTTTGGATTAGTTATATGGGGAATGTCTACAGGTGGATCTAATCTTAAAGTGTTTTGGGATTTAGCGTCCGTATTTATAACCATAGGTGGATCTCTAACAGCTATGTTAATTACCTATCCTATAGATGAATTTAAGAGACTTTTTGTAGTTATAGTACAGACATTTAAAGATAATGGAATGTCTAATATAGATGTTATTCAAAACTTTGTAGATTTATCTAGAAAGGCTAGAAGAGAAGGTCTTCTTTCACTAGAAGATGCTATAAATAATTTAACTGATGATTATATGAAAAAGGGCTTAAGAATGGTAGTAGATGGTATAGAACCAGAAACTATAAGGGAAATTATGGAGCTTGAAATAGATGAAATGGAAAAAAGACATAAATCAGGAGCAGACATGCTTAAAACCTGGGGAGGATATTCACCAGCCTTTGGTATGATAGGTACACTAATAGGGCTTATACAAATGCTTGCGAATCTTACAGACTCTAGTACTATAGCTTCAGGTATGGGAAAAGCTCTTATAACTACATTCTATGGTTCTGTAATGGCAAATATGGTATTTAATCCTATGGGAGCAAATTTAATGTTTAAAAGTGGAGTAGAAGCTACCACAAGGGAAATGGTATTAGAAGGAGTTTTAGCAATTCAATCAGGAGTTAACCCAAGAATAATGGAAGAAAAGCTAGTTAGTTATCTTTCACCAACAGAAAGACAAGCTTATAGTAAAGTACAAGTATCTGGGGAAGGAGTAGCTCAAAATGGCTAGGAGAAATAAAAAAGGTGGTGGAGGAGACGAAATAAGAGGTGATGAATGGCTTGCAACCTTTTCCGACACCATAACCTTATTGTTAACTTTCTTTATATTACTTTATTCTTTTTCCAGTGTAGACGCTCAAAAGTTTCAACAAGTGGCCTCTGCTATGCAGGTAGCCATGACAGGTCAATCTGGAAATACCATTGTAGATTATAATTTAAAAAATGGAGATGTACCTTTAGTAGGAGAAACAACTAAACTTGGAAGAGAAACAGGTTCTGATGCAAAATCTGATTCAAAGGAAGTATATAATGAAGTAAATAAATTTGTAGATAAAAATAATCTTAAATCTTCTGTGGAAGTAAAAGAAGATGGTAGGGGAGTTATAATACAACTTAGAGACAATGTACTTTTTGAAATAGGTAGAGCTGATATTAAGCCACAAAGTAAACAAATAATGGATAAAATAAATGGTTTAATAGCAACACTACCAAATGAAGTAATCGTAGAGGGACATACAGACAATGTACCTATTAAAAATGAAGTATATGGCTCAAATTGGGAGTTGTCTACAGCTAGAGCAGTTAATGTTTTAAGATATTTTGTTGAAACTAAAAAACAAAATCCAGTAAGATTTACCGCAGCAGGATATGGAGAATATAGACCAATAGCTCAAAATAATTCTGATGTAAATAAGGCAAAGAATAGAAGGGTAAATATAGTTATAGTTTCAAAAGAAAAGGAGAGTAGCAAAAAATGAGCGAAAAAAATGTAGAAAAAAAAGATAGCAGTTTTAAAAAAATAATAATAATAGTTGTTGTTTTAGTTATAATAGGCGCAGGAGCTTTTGGAGGATACATGCTTTTTGCAAAGAATAAGAAAAGTGCTAATAGTACTAATCAAATGCCTGTAAACAATACTAATGTTATAAATTCTCAGCAAACTAATAATGGAATGTATCCACAACAGGTAGTAGTTTCATCTAAAACTTACTCTTTAGATGAATTTTTAGTTAATTTAGCAGATGAAGATGGAAAAAGATTTGTAAAAGCAAAGATTTTTATAGGTTATGAAGAAAAAAAATTAGCTAAAGAATTAGAAACAAAGAAACCTATATTAAGGGATGCGGTTATAGGCGTTTTAAGGTCTAAGAAAGCTGCAGATATAAATCCTAAAAATATTGATAAAATAAAAGTAGAAATTATAAATAAGATTAGTCCTATGCTCGAAAAAGGGAGAATTAACAGTATCTATTTTGATGATTTAATAGTACAATAGAAAATGTAAAAATAATATAAATTTTAAAAGCTTTTAATAAAAGTAATTTTAAGTGTTGAAGGGACATAGTTATGGATATGGAATTTATTGGAATAATTTTTAAAACTATTTTTGCCTTGGCTTTAGTGCTTTTACTTTTGTATTTATCATTAAAGCTGGGAGGAGAAAAGCTTCAAAAATTTCAAAATGGAAAATATATAAAAGTTTTAGAAAGGGTTCCACTATCAAAAGAAAATTTTGTATGTGTAGTTAAAATAGGTGAAAAAGCCTATATTATGACTTCAACTCCTCATAGTATAGAAAAAATAACAGAATTATCTAAAGATGACACAGATAAAATAGAGAATTTAAAAATTCAATCTATACCACAGTATAATGGTTTAAAAGAATTCTTAGAAAAAAAAGAGTTAAATAAAATCTATGATAAACTTAAGTTAAATAAGCTAAAAAAGGAAGATAAATATGAAGAAAAGAAATAATAGAATAATGTTTATGGTTTTACTAGCTTTAGGTATAGTGTTTTTTTATTCCGTGAAAGCCTATGCAGCCCCACAAAATACCCTGCCTATACCCAAAATAAATATTTCTGTAGATAATGCTAATAATCCAACGGAGTATGTAGATAATATAAAGTTATTAATAATGTTAACTGTATTAACATTATTGCCATCTTTTATAGTAATGATGACAAGCTTTGTAAGAACAATTGTGGTATTTGGATTTTTAAGAAATGCTATGGGAACACAACAATCTCCACCTAATCAGGTAATGATTGGTCTTGCACTTTTTTTAACTTTATTTATAATGCGGCCCGTATATACTGAAATAAATACTAAGGCTATACAGCCTTATATGAAAAATAAAATTACTCAAGAGCAGGCAGTGGAAATAGGAGCCAAGCCCCTTAGACAATTTATGTTGAAGCAAACAAGACAAAAGGACTTAAAATTATTTGTAGATTTAGGCAAGCCAAATTTTAAGGTAACTAAAGATAATGCGCCTTTGGATATAGTAGTACCTGCATTTATAATAAGCGAACTTAAGACAGCTTTTCAAATAGGATTTTTATTATTTATTCCATTTTTAATTATAGATTTGGTAGTAGCGAGTGTGCTTATGTCTATGGGTATGTTTATGCTACCACCGGTTATGATATCTCTACCTTTTAAACTTTTGTTGTTTGTAATGGTAGATGGATGGTACCTTCTGGTGAAATCTTTAGTAATGAGTTTTGGTTAGGGGTGACTTAAATGAGCGAGAATATGGTTATGGGTATTATAAAAGATGCTATTCAAACAGGTCTTTTAGTATCTGCTCCTATTTTGACAATATCTATATTAGTAGGTCTTATAATAAGTATATTTCAAGCTACAACACAGATTCAGGAACAAACATTAACTTTTGTTCCAAAGCTTATAGCTGTAGCTTTAGTAGGTCTTTTAACTGGTAGCTGGATGTTACATCAATTATTAGCTTTTACAGAAAGAATTTTTGCAATGATAACTCAGATTATAAAGTGAGGAAAGTAGAAAATATGCTAGGAGAGGATTTCTTTGATAAGTGCAGCCTATGCTACAGCCATAATTTTAATTTCTTTTAGGCTTTTTATTTTTTTTAGTATGGTACCTATATTTTTCCCAAAGGGTACTCCTGTAATAGGAAAGGTTTCTTTAGCTTTGATTATAGCTTATATGTTAGTTGGTTCTATAGATATTAGTAGCATAAATACTATAAATAATTCCACTGCATTAATATTTAATATTGTAAATGAGATTTTAGCAGGAGCCATTTTAGGATATATAACTAATGCTGCTTTTGTCTGTGCAAGATATGCTGGCAACATGATGGATCTTCAGGTAGGATTCTCTATGATGACTATGTTTGATCCTAGCACTAATAGTAATGTAACCTTTTTAGAGAGAATATTATATTGGTTTAGTACCATTGTATTTTTTTTAATAGATGGTCATCATATGCTTATACGGGCTTTAGTAGAAAGCTTCAATGTTATAAAATTAGGAGCATTTTTCCTAAATCAAGAGGGTATAAAACACGTCATAAATGTTTTTATACAATATTTTTACATAAGTATTAAAATAGCAGTACCTATTGTATTTATTATACTTATAACGGACTTAACTCTAGGGTTAGTAGCTAGAACAGTGCCTCAATTAAATATAATGATTTTAGGACTTCCCATTAAAATACTAGTGGGACTTACTGCTTTTGTATTTGCATTACCTTTGTTTTTGAAAGTTTTAAACTCTGCTTTTGGGATGCTACCAGATGCTATAAGAGGTTTTTATAAAACTATACCTGTTTTAATTATTTTTGCATCAGAAGAAAAGACAGAGGAAGCAACCCCTCGTAAAAAAATGGATGCAAGAAAAAAAGGGCAAGTAGCTAAAAGTAAAGAATTAGCCCTTGCATTTACATTATTAGCTTGTACTCTAGTGCTAGTAGCACTGGGAGAATATGGAGCTAATGAACTTAAAGAAACTATGGCAGGATTTTTAAATAATTATCTTAACATGGAATTAAACTACAATAATTTGAATTCTTTAGCTATATTAACGGTTTTACGGGTAGGTAAAATAGTTTTACCTGTAGCTTTACCAATTATGTGTTTTGGTATAGCTGCTAATTATTTGCAAACAGGATTTTTATTTACTAAAGAACCCTTAAAACCAGATTTTAAAAAATTAAACCCTATAAATGGTTTTAAAAGAATGTTTTCACTAAGAACTGTAATGGAACTTTTAAAAGATTTGACTATAATAACTGTTGTTGGGATTGTGGGCTATAAATTTTTAAAGGATAATTATTTAAAAATATTAAATTTAGGAACCTTAAGACCTTGGTATATGATAACAGGACTTTTATCCCTTGCTATATCTATATTTTTTAAGATAACTTTGATTATGCTTTTTATATCTGTAGCAGATTATGTGTATCAAAAATACCAATATAATAAGGACTTAAAAATGACAAAGCAAGAGGTTAAAGAAGAATACAAACAAGATGAAGGAGATCCTCAAATTAAATCAAAAATAAAACAAAAACAAAGAGAAATGGCTATGCAAAGAATGATGCAGGAAGTTCCTAAAGCTACAGTAGTAGTTACAAATCCTACCCACATAGCTGTAGGACTAAGGTATGAAAAAGGAGATTCTGCACCTAAAGTTGTAGCTAAAGGAGCAGATTACGTAGCTATAAAAATAAAAGATATAGCTAAAAATAATGAAGTACCTGTAATAGAAAATAAGCCTTTAGCAAGGCTAATATATGAAAAGGTAGAAATTGATTCAGAAGTACCACAGGATATGTATGAAGCAGTAGCGGAAATATTAGCTATAGTTTATACTTTAAAAAAGAAAAAATAAACTAGGTATACAAAATGAGGTGATTTAGTGGAAAGTACTAATAATAGATTTAAAATAAAAAATAATATAGATATTATTGCAGCTTTTGGAGTTGTAGGGATTGTATTAATGATAATAATACCTCTTCCTTCTGGACTTTTAGATGTACTTTTAGCTCTTAATATAACTCTTTCTGTGGTTATAATTTTGATTACTATGTTTACCACAGAAGTTCTTCAGTTTTCATCTTTTCCCACATTACTATTAATAACTACTCTTTTTAGATTAGGACTCAATATTTCCTCTACTAGACTTATACTAAGGGATGCCTATGCAGGAAAAATAATAGAAACCTTTGGAAGTCTTGTTACAGGAGGAAATTATGTTATAGGTATAATAATATTTCTTATTATAGTTATAATACAATTTGTAGTTATAACTAGTGGTGCGTCAAGAGTATCAGAGGTTTCTGCTAGATTTACTTTAGATGCTATGCCAGGAAAACAAATGAGTATAGATGCAGATTTAAATGCAGGCCTTATAGATGAACAAGGAGCAAAAGAAAAAAGGCAAAATCTTCAAAAAGAAGCGGATTTTTATGGATCTATGGATGGTGCTTCTAAGTTTGTAAAGGGAGATGCGGTAGCAGGACTTATAATAACTTTTATAAATATAATTGCAGGTATAATAATAGGAGTTGTTATGCTGAAAATGGATATAGGTACAGCAGCTCAAACTTATATAAGACTTACTATAGGGGATGGACTTGTAGGACAAATACCGGCTCTTTTAATATCTACAGCATCCGGTATATTAGTTACTAGATCTGGAAGTGACGAAAATTTGGGAACGGTTCTTAGTAAACAATTAACAGGGTTCCCAAAGGTTTTAGCTATAGCATCTGTAGTACTTTTATTTTTAGCTATGATTCCAGGGCTTCCTCATTTGGCTTTTTTAATATTAGCTATAGCTAATGCAGTGGCTGCTTATCTTTTATTCAAAGAAGCAAAAGAACAGGTTATTATACAGGAAGAAGCTCAGCAAATGGAGATTACAGAAATAGAAAGTAAAGAACCAGAAAACGTTATGAATCTAGTATCTGTAGAACCTATGGAAGTAGAAATAGGATATGGACTTATACCTTTAGCAGATGAATCCGCAGGAGGAGATCTTCTTCAGAGAATAACTTCTGTAAGAAGACAATGTGCTATTGAGATGGGGGTAGTAGTCCAACCCATAAGGATAAGAGATAACTTGCAGCTTAAAACTAATGAATATATAATAAAAATTAGAGGAACAACCATAACAAAGGGAGAACTTATGCCTAATATGCTTCTTTGTATGGATCCTACAGGAGAAGTAGAAATACCAGGAATAAAGGGAATAGAACCAGCCTTTGGACTTCCAGCCGTATGGATTAATAAAGACCAAAGAGAAGAGGCAGAACTTAAAGGCTTAACGGTGGTAGATCCTACTACAGTTATGGTTACTCATTTAACTGAAATAATAAAGAATCATTCCTATGAACTTTTAGGAAGACAGGAAGTAAAATTAATATTAGATTCTATGAAGGAAAAATACAGTGCGGTTACAGAGGAACTTATACCAGATCTTATGACTATAGGAGAAATTCAAAAGGTTCTTCAAAATCTATTAAAAGAAAGAGTATCCATAAAGGATATGGTTACTATATTAGAATCTTTGGCGGATAATTCTAGAAATACAAAAGATATAGAGGTTCTAACAGAGTATGTGAGATTTTCTTTAGCTAGAAGTATATGCAACCCACTAATAGATGAAAATGGAGCTTTAACCGTAATAACTTTAGATCCAAGTATTGAGCAAACTATAAACAATAATATACAAAAATCTATGCAGGGTTCTTTTCCTGCTTTAGATCCAGATACTACTAGCAGTATACTAAATGGATTAAAGCAAAAATTAGACGAAGTATATTTTTATAATAATCAAGCAGTAGTTTTGGTGTCACCAAATATAAGACCAGCTTTTAGAAGGCTTATAGAGATGGTATTTCCAGCAGTGAACGTACTTTCTTTAAATGAAGTACCTAACGATGTGGAAATAAGAACTGAAGGAGTGGTTACACTATAATGAAAATAAAAAAATATGTAGTTAATGATATGAATGAAGCTATGACTAGAATTCGTTATGAACTTGGAACAGATGCTATAATAATAAGTCAAAGAAAAGTAAGAAAGGGAGGCTTTTTAGGCCTCTTTTCTAAAAAATCCTTAGAAGTTACTGCAGCTATAGATAATTATTCAAAGGAAAAAAAACACAATTCTAATACTGAAGATAAAATTAATAAGGAAAATAATATAGAAGTTATCAAAAAGATGATAGAAGAAAGAAATAATAATACTAAATATGACAACAATATAGATCATGATACCAATATATTAGATAGCTATAAGGAAATTTTGGAATCTAAAAGTAAAAGCTTTGAAAATAAGCGTTCTAAAGGGAAAGAGTTCACAGAAACAAAAGATTTAATGGATGAAATAAGAGATTTAAAGAAAATAGTTAAAGATATAGGAAAAAATGAAAAATCCTATGAAGATGAGAATTCCTCATTAGTGAATTTTTTTAAGGATCTGGACTTAGAAGAAGAATTTATTGAAAAAATAATAAAAAAAGTAGGTGATTTAGAGGATAATTTAGAGGAAAGAGAGAAAATAAAAAGAGTAATAGAAAACACTATAGATATCAGATCAAATTCTGTAGGTAAGGTTACTGTCCTGGTAGGGCCTACTGGTGTAGGTAAGACTACAACAATTGCAAAGCTAGCAGGTAAGCTTTCATTAATAGATAAAAAGAAAGTAGGTCTTATAACTATAGATACCTATAGAATAGGTGCAGTAGAACAACTAAAAACTTATGCAGATATTATGAATATTCCATTTAAAGTAGTGTTTTCTATAAAGGATATGGAAAAATCTATTATAGATTTAGACTATTGTGATGTTATATTAGTAGATACTACAGGTAGAAGTAGTAAAAATATGATGCAAATATCAGAGTTAAGGGCTTTTATAGAAAAAATAAAAGAAAAATCCGTGCATTTGGTAATAAATGCTTCTACTAAAAACAAGGATATAGAAACTATAATAAAAGGGTATACTATTTTAGAATATGAAAATATAATAATAACAAAGCTAGATGAAACTAGTACCTATGGTTCAATTTTAACTATATTAGATAAAGGTAAAAAACCTATTAGCTTTATAACTACAGGTCAAGATGTACCAGATGATATAAAGGAAGGAAACAAAGAAGAAATAGCAAAGATTGTATTAGGAGAGAATAAATTATGCTAGACCAGGCAGAAAAACTTAGGCAATTAGTAAATAATAAGGACAGAAGTGTAAATTCTCCTAAGATAATTACAGTAACATCTGGTAAAGGAGGAGTTGGGAAAAGTAATTTTGTAGTTAATTTAGCCATAACTCTTCAGAAAATGGGGAAAAAAGTATTAATATTAGATGCAGATATAGGTATGGGAAATGATGATGTATTAATGGGAGTTATGCCTAGATATAGTATATATGATATTATATTTAACAATAAAATTATAGAAGAGGTTTTAATAAAGGGGCCCTTCGGGGTTAAATTACTTCCCGCCGGTACTGCCATAACAAATTTAGAAGGTATAACTGAAGGTCAAATAGAAAGATTTATTAAAAATTTATCTACTTTAGAAGAATTAGACTATATAATAATGGATACAGGTGCAGGAGTAAATAGGAGTGTATTAGGATTTATTGCTTGTTCAGAGGAGCTTATAATTCTAACTACACCGGAGCCTACAGCTATAACAGATGCCTATAGTTTATTAAAAGCAGTATCCCATTTTAATATAAAACAAAAGGCAAAATTAGTTGTAAATAAAACTATAGATCAAGAAGATGGAAAAATTACCTATAATAAATTTAAAAATGC
Source organism: Clostridium sp. CTA-6 (assembly GCF_054768115.1). Classification (NCBI taxonomy): domain Bacteria; kingdom Bacillati; phylum Bacillota; class Clostridia; order Eubacteriales; family Clostridiaceae; genus Clostridium; species Clostridium sp. CTA-6. The sequence goes on along the minus strand of NZ_BAAAAU010000008.1, from coordinate 178,494 downwards.
TGTAAATAGATTTTTACGTATAGATTTAGAGTATTTAGGATCTATACAAGAAGATAGAAAAGCAATACAGGCAGTTAGAAGACAAATACCTTTTATATTGGCATATCCAAGTTGTGATGCATCTAGGGATATAATTAATATTGCTAAAAATATATTAGGGAATGTTAAGAGTTATAATGATAATGTGAGCATAGAAGGATTTTTTAAAAAATTATTCAGTATATTTTCTTAGGGGGATGACTATTCTTGAATAATAAATATGAATTTAAAATTAATAATAAGGTAGAAATAGAGTGGGATGATGGTTACTATAAGAGTATTATACAGGATGTAAGTGAAGATACTATTTATATAACCATACCTGCTAATGAAGGTAAATATTTGCCACTAAACTATAATGATAAAATAACTGTTTTTTATTTTGATGGTGAAAAGATATTTAAGTTTAAAACTATAGTAACAGGAAGAAAAGTGGATAAAATATTGCTTATAGCCTTGAAAAGACCAGAGAAAATGAACAGAATCCAAAGAAGAAATTTTGTAAGAATAAGTTTAATTTTAAAAACTTATGCCGCATTAATAGATACTAAAAGAGACTTAAAAGAAATTTGTTATAGCAATAAATGTAATACTGAATTTGATTTTTTCGACGCTGATATTGTAGATATTAGTGGTGGTGGACTAAAACTTTCTACTAAAAAGGAAATAGAATTTGACGAAGAAATTATAGTAAATATTCCTTTTGAAAAGGAAAATATAGCTGTAAAAGGTAAAATAATTAGAAAGCAAAAGGAAAACGAAAAATATATTTATGGAGTTAAATTTTTAGATATAGATGTATTAACAAGAGAAAAAATAATAAAATTTATTTTTTCTAAAATGAGAAAACAAGTGCATAGGCTATAGAGGAGGATAGGTCATGGCAATAGCTGATAATAATTTATATGTTAAAGAAGAAATAGTAAAAAAATATATCCCTTTGGTTAAATATATAGCCTCTAGGGTGATAATCGGTAAAACTAAATATATAGAATATGAGGACTTAGTTAGCTATGGTATGATCGGATTGATGGATGCTTTAAATAAGTTTGATGAATCTAAAGGCATGAAATTTTCTACTTATGCATCCATAAGAATAAAAGGTTCTATGATAGATGAATTAAGAAGAAATAGCCCCATATCCAAAGGGGCTATGGACAAATTAAACAGATATAATGAAGCTATAGAAAGGCTTCAAAAGAAATTAAACAAAGAACCAAACTTAATACAAATAGCAGATGAGCTAAACATATCTTTAAAGGAAGTAAGCGAAATTGAAAATTATATAAATTATATATCAGTAATTTCCTTAGAGGATTTAATATTCTCGTCAGAGGATGAGGTACCACTTATAGGAACCATAAAGGATGATAAGAGCCCGAGTCCAGAAAAACATGTGGAAGAAAATGAACAATTAGATTATTTAGCTAAAGCCATAGAACTTCTCAATGAAAAGGATAGATTAGTAGTGACCTTATATTATTATGAAGAGCTAACTTTAAAAGAAATAGGAAAAATATTAAGTGTATCTGAATCTAGGGTGTGCCAGCTTCATAGTAGAGCTATAATCCATCTAAAGAAAGCTATGACTAAATTAAAATATAACTAAAAACCATATTAATAGGGAGAATAAGAAATGGTAGCTTTTTTATTAATTGTTATAGGATCAATACTTATATTCATAAATTTTAAAGCTATAAAAAAGGAAAAGGGTTCTTTTAGTGAAACTCTTAAAGGCAGTATTGAGAATATAGATGAATATAAGGAAGAAATAGGACTAATAAGAAAAGAATTTGCAGAAACCTTAATAGATGTTCAAAAAGAAATGGAATATTTAAAAAAAGAGCTAAATGTTTTAAAGCATACATACGAAAATAATATAGAAACAGAAGATTTCTATAAGAAAAATCATAGTACAAATTACCCTAAGGAAAGTGAGGGCAATTTATTACAACCTAAATACATAGATAACAAGAATGCTGAAAATATTTCCACGGAAATAAATAAAAAAAATATTCAAAAAGATATTTTAACAAATGATAATGATAAAAATAATTCTAAGGATGATAATAGTATAAAAGTTAATGAAGTACGTAAGCTCCTTGAAGAAGGACATGCTGTAGAGGAAATATGTGAGATTCTTAATATGGGTAAGGGGGAAGTAATATTAATAAAAGAATTATATTTAAAATAAAAGAAATTATTAATTTTCTTTCCGATAGAAAAATTTTAATAGGTATAGGTATAGGTATAATTTTAGGTACAACTGTTATGATTGGAGTTAAGATAAATTATAATTTAAGCAAAAGTCAAATAGAGAGCAAAGCTAGAGATTTGGGCATGGAATATCCCCAAGAAATGAAGGTTATAGACAAAACAAAAAAATAAATTATTTTTATATATTTAATTTTAAATATAAATTTATAAAGGAAAGTAAATGAGGTAGTGATAGTATGATAAGAAGTTTATATACGGCGGTTTCTGGTATGATATCTTTAGAAGCAAAGCAAGATACTATAAGCTCTAATTTATCTAATGCTTCTACAGTAGGTTACAAATCAACCAATTTAGCTTTTAAAAAGTTTGAAGATGTGTTAATGGAAAATTATGATAAAAAATTAGGAAATAAGAATATAAAGAATGTTATTGGTGGCTTGAGTATGGGAAATAAAATAGATGAAGTAAATAACTTATTTACTCAAGGCATTATTCAAGATACAGGAAAGCCTACAGATTTTGCATTAGAAGGAAGAGGTTTTTTTACTATAGAAAATAACGGAAGAAATTATTATACAAGAGATGGGCATTTTCATGTAGATACTAGAGGATATTTAGTAAATGATTCAGGATACAATGTAATGGGGATGAATAGAAATACAGGAGCCAGAGAGGCTATATTTGTAGGGAATAAAACAATTGGTACAGATGCTAGTGGAAATATAAGTTTAAATGGAGTACCTTCTTATAGTTTTCAAGTAGCAGATTTTAATGATTATAATTCATTAAAAAAGATAGGAGACAACTTATTCGAAGGAAATAATCCTCAAAACATAAATGGAATAGTAAGACAAAATTCATTGGAGAAATCTAATGTAAATGTAACTAATGAAATGGTAAATATGCTAACAACAATGAGAAGTTTTGAAACAAATCAAAAAATGGTACAAGCAATAGATGAAACTTTAGGAAAAACAGTTAATGAAGTTGGAGCAGCAAGGTAAAATAAATTAAGATGATTAATTATAAAATGTTTAAAGGGTGATGATTTTGTTAAGAGCTTTATGGAACAGTAAATCAGGATTAATAGCACAACAAAATAAATTAGATTCTATATCTAATAATTTAGCTAATGTAAATACTGTGGGATATAAAAGGGAAGATGTATCCTTTCAAGAATTAGTTCAGGAAACTTTAAAAAGAAAGGGGTATCCAACTTCGGATAGACCAGAAATTCAAACAGGAACAGGAGTTAAGGCTACTAATTGGATAAGAGATACCCATCAACAAGGAATACTTTTAAACACGGGCAATAAAACAGATTTGGCTATAGATGGACAAGGTTTCTTCAGAGTAATAATGCCAGATGGCAATTATGCCTATGAAAGATCAGGTAATTTTGTCATAGATAGAAATGGAATGTTAGTAGATGAAAATGGTAATAGGTTAGAAATACAGTTGCAACAACCAGCAGGTAGTCAAATTTTAAATAGAATAGGTGGATTTAACAAAAATAATATAAATATAGCTGAAGATGGATCTATTTCTGCAAAAGATGTAGATGGAATAAATAAAATGATAGGTAAAATTAATATATATAATGCAGTAGGTTCTGAGGCTTTTGTATCTATAGGAAGAAATTTGTATATTCCTCAAGAAGGGGTTAATGTTTTTGTTAATAATGATGTAAGTATGCTTCAAGGATTTTTAGAAAATTCTAATGTGGATGCAGGTAAGGAAATGACAGAAATGATAATAACTCAAAGAGCCTTTGAACTAAGCTCAAGAGGTATTAAAACAGCAGATGAGATGTGGGGCATAGTAAATAATCTGAGAAAATAAAGTAAAATTTAATTTACTTTGAGTTTTTACCATATCTTAATTTTAGTTGAGCTAATTTAGGAACTTTAGAATTGTGAAGTCTAGGATAAAAATTTAATATTAAACAAAAAAAGCTATGAAATATAGATTTGATTCTTCTATTTCATAGTTTTTTATTTCTTATTTTAGAATAAATAGGAAATGATCTAGTTTAAAATAGATTTAATTTTAATATAGCAAATATAAAAAATACAATCAATAAACATATGAATAAGATTTAGTAGTTCTTAATTTGGTAGAATTAAAAATTTTTTCTGTAAACAAATAAAAAATTAATCATATAATATGTTGTAAGGAATTATATTTAAAGTATAAGGTTAATAATAATTTATAGGGGGATTTATAATGAATAGTAATATATATGACAGAAAAAAGCACTCATATAAGAATAGACCCTATTATTGTCCTATAAACAACATGTGGTTTTATCCATATATGTATATGAACCCATATACATCTTATATGGTTAACCCTTTTATGACTCCATATATGGATCCTTATATGAATGCATATATCACTCCTTCATATTATAGAAATATATGTTCCTGTAATGATAGAGCTCAATGTGAAGCTACTAGAGTTTATGATGAAAATAATTATAATTTTACAAAGGAAGATATATATGCAAATCAATATGAAGAAGAAAAGAAAAAAATATATTACGAAGAAGATTCTTTAGATGATATAGTAATATTTAATGAAAAGGACAGAAATGAACATAATGAAAAAGAAGAAAAATTAGATAAGGCACAACAGAATACTTTTGATTCAGATTCAAAATCTACTTTTACAGAAAAAAAAGATATACAGTTAGAGGAAGTTGGTAAAAGAGAAGAAATAGATGAATCAAGAGAAAAAGAATCATATAGGTCAGTAAAAATAAATATGAGAAAGGTACCTTTAAAAGAAATAACAGATTAGAGTGGTCTTTTTGCACATTGAAAGGTTTTAATTTGATATGATAAGTTTTTAAAAGAGGAGATGTCAAACTAAAATTAAATTCGTTTTGATATCTCCTCTTTTAAATGAACAAGCTAATTATTTATTTTCTATTGCATTGGTAATTGGTGGTATTACTTGTTTTTTTCTTGATAATACTCCCTCAGCATATAAAGAATTATCTTTGCCTAATGATTTTCCAAAGGCTGAAGCTATAGTTTCTTTTTTAGGTCCTACAACATATATATAAGAACCTTCCTTTAATAGGTCAGTTAATACTAAAACTAAACCTTCATAGCTTTCCTTTTTTATCTTTGTTTCCATTAAAGCTAACATATCTTCTTTTAGTGGATCAAAGCTTGAAGGATCCATAGTAGATACTTGAGATACGCCTATTTTTCCTCCACCTATAGTAAAATTCTTAAAGTCTTCATGGAATAACCCTTCTACAGTTTTCCCTTTTAAGGATGTACCTGCTTTAAACATTTCTACAGAATAGTTTTTAGGATCTATTTCTGCTATTTTAGCTAATTTACCTAATATTGTTTTATCTAATTCTGTGGAAGTTGGTGATTTAAATAATAATGTATCAGATATAATTGCAGAGGCTAATACACCGGCTATTTCTTTTGATGGTGTAATATTATTTTCAAAGAACATATTTGCAATTATAGTAGATGTACTTCCCACCGGTTGATTTCTAAAGAATATAGGGGATGCAGTATTAACTCCACCTATTCTATGATGATCTATTATTTCCATTATTTCAGCTTCTTCTAAACCTGGTACAGATTGACCCATTTCATTATGGTCTACTAATATAACCTTTTTCTTTTTAGGGGATATTAAATGATATCTTGAAATAGTTCCTACTATTTTATTATTTTGGTCTACTACAGGATAGCTTCTAAATCTTGTTTTTAACATAACTTCTTTAATATCTTCTACAAAATTAGAAAGTTTGAAACTTATTATATCAGAAGAAGTCATAATATAGCTAACAGGTATGCTTTGAGTTATAAGCACTGATGTTGTAAAGGTATCTTCCTTTGATACTAATATAGAGCATCCTAAATCTTTTGCTTTATTTAATATTTTATCTGATACTTTATGGGAACCTGTAACAACTAATAGATGCGCTTTGCAATCTAAAGCAGTTTCTTGAGCATCCTCTCTGTTTCCCAGGATAACTATATCTCCTTCTTTAACATAATTTTTAATATCCTTAGCTTCCATAGCAGCTACTACTAAATTACCTATAAATTTTTGTTTTTCTTCTTTCTTATAATAAACTTTAGCATTTAAAGTATCTATAATATCTTCTATATTAGCATTACTTTTAGCTAATATGTCCTTTTGCCATACTCCCATATAAGTAGAGCTTATATTAGATAAGGAAGCTAGACCAATTAATTTACCTTCTTCATCCTGTACAGGTAAGGTTTTAACATTATTTTCTTCCATTATAGTCCAAGCTTTTTTTAAAGATAAATCCTTAGATATAGGAGTAACTTTATCTATATCTAAATCAGAAACTTGAGTTTTTACTGTATCTATAAGAGTTGGAGCTTCAACGTTAAAATAATCTAAAACAAATTTTGTTTCGTTGTTTAACTCTCCAAGTCTTCCAGATACTATGTTTTTATAACCTAATTGTTTTTTTAAATCTGCATAGCCTAAAGAGGCACAGATGGAGTCAGAATCAGGATTTCTATGTCCTGTTATATAAATAAGGTCTTTCATTTAAATTTCCTCCTAATGATATTTTATATAATAAATTTCAGTATTAACTATTTTATCACAAAAATGAACATTAAGTTCAAATTTCTAAATTTTATTAATATTTAAAAATATTGTTTTTTTTCATAGCTTCAGATTATGTATCATATATTATTATATAAAAATATATAGTTGTACTTCAATATGTAATATAAATAATTAATATCTTTATAAACAGAGTTCTTGGCTTCAGAGGGAGTTTTTACTCCCTCTAAAGCTTAGAAATCGTTATCCAGGGACATAGCCGCTCTTTACTCCCACTTTGAAAAAGATGGGAGTATTAGAGCGGATAGTCATCGGATAAAGAGAGTATTTGATATGTATATTATATAGGATATCTACAATTTTTAGTAAAGATTTAATAAAATTCATTTGTTTAAGTTAAAAAATATTCATAAAGTGCATCAATATTAATTATACATAATATAAGAAAATAGGTTAAGGGGGAATTAAAGTAATGAATGAGTCTAAAATAGATTTATATAGGGGACTTACCACAAGAGAAGCGCAAAGGCGCATTAAAAAATATGGACCCAATGTTTTAAAGAAGAAGAAAAAAGTATCTCCTTTCAAAATATTTCTAGAACAGTTTAATGATTTTATTATATGGGTATTAATAGCGGCTACTTTAATATCAGGATTTATGGGAGAAAAAGCAGATGCTATAACTATACTTATTATAGTTATAATGAATGCTATATTAGGATTTGTACAGGAATTTAAGACAGAAAAATCCCTAGAGGCATTAAATGAATTATCTTCTCCTACAGCTAAGGTTATAAGGGATTCTAGTGTAAAGGTTATAAATGCAGAAGAACTTGTTATAGGTGATTTGGTTATTTTAGAAAGTGGAGATAGAATACCAGCAGATTGTATATTAGTAGAACAGAGTAGTTTTATGGTGGATGAATCTCTTTTAACCGGTGAATCTGTAGGTGTGGAAAAAAATAGTAATTCTAAAAATAGTAGTATTTATATGGGTACTGTTGTTTTAAAGGGAAGAGCAAAGGCAAAGGTTGTAGAAACAGGCATGGGTACAGAAATGGGGAAAATAGCAGAAATGTTAGATGACATACAGGTGGAAAAATCTCCACTAAAAGAAAAACTGTCCTACTTGGGAAAAGTTCTTGTAGTTCTATGCATTATAATATGTGTTATTGTAACTTTAACGGGTATATGGAGAGGACAAGATAAATATGAAATGTTCCTTCTAGGAGTAAGCTTAGCAGTAGCAGCTATTCCTGAAGGACTTCCTGCTATAGTAACGGTAGCCTTAGCCTTAGGAGTATCTAGAATGCTTAAAAGGAATGCTTTAGTTAGAAAGTTACCTGCTGTAGAAACTTTAGGATGTACATCTATTATATGTTCAGATAAGACCGGTACTTTAACAGAAAATAATATGACTGTTAAAAAGATGTATTATGATAATAAGATTTATAATTTAGACAATAAAAATTTTCCAGAGAATTTAATACTAAAGAAAATCTTTACTTATTGTAATGACTTTAATTTGGATATGAAGGAAAAAGATATAAATAAGAGTGTGCTAGGAGATCCTACAGAAACTGCTCTTGTTAAAGCTCTTTTTAGGGGTAAAAATGAAATAAAAAGTTTTACAGACAAAGGTAGAAGAATTTATGATAATCCCTTTGATTCTGATAGAAAAATGATGTCTGTTATAGTACAAGATGGAAGTGGTGAAACCTGCTACGTAAAAGGTGCTCCAGAAAGAGTTATAAAAAAATGCAAATATATTTTAATTAACGGAGAAATAGAGGAATTAACAGATAAACATAGACATGAGGTAGAGAGAGCTATAGAAAAAATGTCCTATGAAGCATTACGTTGCATAGCAGGAGCTTATAAAAGAGAGGGACTTACAAGAAGTGCATCTTTGGAAAAGGATCTAATATTTGTAGGAGTAGCAGGTATAATAGATCCCCCAAGAAGAGAAGTTAAAGATGCAGTATTAAAATGTAAAATGGCAGGTATAAAACCTATAATGATAACTGGAGATCATAAAAATACTGCCTATGCTATAGGGAAAGAACTAGATATTTGTAAAAGTGAAAAAGAGGTTTTGCAGGGAGAGGAGATAGATAAATTAAATGATAAAGAGTTAAATAAAAAATTGGACACTATTACAGTATTTGCAAGGGTTAGTCCTAATCATAAATTGAGAATAGTAAAAGAATTTAAAAATAAAAATAAAATCGTGGCAATGACAGGAGATGGGGTAAACGATGCTCCAGCAGTTAAGGAGGCAGATATAGGTATATCTATGGGTATAACTGGCACTGATGTAACAAAAGAAGCCTCTTCTATGATTTTATTAGATGATAATTTTGCAACTATTGTAGCTTCAGTAGAAGAAGGAAGAGTTATATATGATAATATAAGAAAGTTTATAAGATATTTACTTTCCTGTAACTTAGGAGAAGTTTTGACTATGTTTATAGCTTCACTTTTGTATTTACCAACACCGTTACTTCCAATACAAATATTATTTGTAAATTTAGCTACAGATGGACTTCCAGCCATAGCTTTAGGTGTAGATCCTGCAGATACAGATATAATGAGTGAAAAACCTAGACCTAAAATGGAAGGGATATTTGCAAGAGGATTAAAAGAAAAAATAATTATAAGAGGTTCTTTAATTGGGGTTTGCACTGTACTTTCTTTTATGGCAGGGTCTTATTATGGATTCACCTTAGAGACTTGTAGAACATTAGCTTTAAGTACACTTATAATGTCACAACTTATACATGTTTTCGAATGTAGATCTGAAAGGCATTCTATATTTGAAATTAAATATTTTACTAATATATATTTAGTGGGAGCGGTAGCAATATCTGTAGCTATGCTTATAAGTATTTTATATATACCTTTTATGCAGAATATATTCCATACAGTTGCTCTTAATTTAGCTCAATGGCTTATAGTGATTTTTTTCTCTGGAACCATTGCATTTATAAATAGTCTTTATTTATATATAAAAAAATAATTATAAAAAATAGGGGTATCAATGATTTTGGAGGTACTATGAAAAAAATTATTAAATCCCTTATGATTATATGTTTAATAGGGATTTTCAGCTTTATTATAACTAAGCATTATTATGAAAATAATAAAGTTAAGCTTTATAATGATAAACTTAATTGTGTTTTAAAATATAAGGGATTAAAAGAAGCTAAAGATTTTGTTTTAGATAAGGAAGGGAATTTCTATATAGCTTTTAAAGATAAGATACAGTTTATAGATGTGAAAGGTAAGAGTTACGACATACTAAAGAAGGAGAACTTAAACATAACTAGTTTAGCCTATAGGGATAAACATTTATATTTTACTTCTAATAATGAACTTTATTCTTATGATATAGAAAAAAATAAGGAAAAGGTTTTAATGGATAATTTGCCAAATATGGGGGACTATAATAAAAGTCTTATTATAATAAAGAAAGATCATTTGTATTTGACTATTGGAGCTGCTACTAATTCAGCAGTAGTAGGTAAGGACAATAAATGGCTTAGTAGTTCTCCTTTCTTTTCAGATGTATCTCCTTATTCTCTTACATTAAACGGTAAAAATTTTGGACCTAAAGGTACAGGAGCTTTTAGTACTTATGGAACTAAGTCAGTAAGAGGGCAAAGGGTAGCAGAACATTTTCCAGGTAATTCTAGCATTATAATATATAATTTAAAAAAAGGACAAATGGAGACCTATGCATGGGGTATAAGAAATTTCAATGGTATAGATTTTAATAGTAAAGGAAAGCTTTTAGTTTCTGTAGGGGGAATGGAATTTAGGGGAGATAGACCAATAAAGGGAGATAGAGATTATATTTATGAAATAAATAAGGGTACTTGGTATGGGTGGCCTGATTATTCAGGCGGAGATCCTATAAATTCTCCTAGATTTAAGGGGAAAGACAATAAACCTGTAAGTTTTGTTTTGGATAAACATCCCCACACTAATCCACCAGCGCCATTATATCAACATAAAACATTAAATTCCATAGGAACTATTGCAATAGATTATACTGGGGATATATTTTCAAAGGATTCTATAATATTTTACGAAAAGAGTGAAAAAGCCTTATATTCTTTAGATAATTTAGGTATAATAAAAAAAGAAGCAGAATTTGAAAAAGCAAATATAGAAAGTATAAAAGTAATTAATAAAAAATTAATTATACTAGACAACAATAGAGGATATTTATATATTATAAATAAGGGAAATTAAATTAAGAGAAAGAAGGTTCCTAATGATAAAAAAACTTGAAAAAACTTATGGGAGTGCTTTAAAAGGAGTATTTTTTGCGGTAAATCCTTTAAAAAAGAAAATGCTTAAAACTAACTGTACTGTGCATAAATATATAAATATTAAAGCGGTGGATTTACTTAAAGTAGAGAATTATGAAAAAGAGTATGAGTTTTTTAAAAAATATATAAAGCACATAAATAACGGTGTTTCTTGGGCAGATCAGGATTTTAAAAGTTCTAATCATTTTTATCATGTAAGCAAAGGAAAAGGATTATATGGCTTTTCTGATGCATTAACAGAATGCAGAAAATATTATAAAAATGCAAAAGAAAGTTTTAATAAAGGTAATATAGAAAAAAGTTTATTTTATTTAGGTGCTGCCTGTCATTTAATACAGGATGCTACAGTGCCTCAACATGTAAATAACAAACTTTTAAAAAGCCATAGAAAATTTGAGCTTTGGATAATAAGTAAGCTTATGACAGATTATTCTTTTGATGCAGAAGAAGGAATAATTAAATATGATGAACTACAAGATTTTATAGTAAATAATGCTATAATGGCTAACGATACCTATTTAAGGAGCATAAATATAAAAAACACAGACAAAAGATATGCTAAAATAGCTACTACTATAATACATGAAGCTCAAAAGACCACTGCAGGGTTTTTATTATTATTTTATGAAGAAATGAAGGTAAAAAATAAGATTCTCCTTTAATAGGAGGATTTTTTTTTTTATTGTAGAATAGTATACAATTAAGAATTATTTATATATAGTGACTATACTTAATATAAATAAAAAAATGTTCCCTTTTGCTACAATTTGAAATTAAAATAAGTATTTTGATTATAAAAAAATGGTAAAGTGGACTTAGGGGATATATAAAGAGGGTGAGTATTATAAACGAAATTGTTATTAATATGGAAAATGAAATTTTTAGGGGCAACTTATTAGATGTGGGTACGGATAATTATGGAATAATATACAACATATATAAACAATATAATGAGGATTCAAACTTAGAATATATAAATGGAGCAGAGGAAAAGGAAAACATAAAAGAAGGTTATTATGATAACTGTATTTTATTGTTTTCCTTTAGCAATATATTTTTCAAAAAAAATAGGATGAGTCTTATACGTGATATATATAGGTATTTAAAGGAAGGGGGAAATGTTTATATTTGGGATATTGATAAAAAATTAAAGGAAACCTTTAATGGAAAAATAAAAATTTTATTGCCAGGAGAAAAAGTTAAAAATATATCTATAAAGGATCTAAATTTACTAAAAGATAGTTCTATAGATACTACTATAAAATTATTAGATCCTTATTTTGAAATAAAGGATTTAAAGTCTTCCGATGGAGTGTACTACATAAAAGGGAAGAAAAAAATAAATACTAATACCAAAGAGGACGAAAAGAGGAAGGAAGAAATTAATGAAAGCACTATTAGTAGCCATTAACTCTAAATATATTCATAGCAATCTAGCTCTTAGATATTTAAGAGCTAATACAGAGGATTTAAATTATGAGTGTATGTTAAAAGAGTTTACTATAAATGATAGGAAAGAAAATATATTAGAAAAAATAATTATGGAAAAAGCTGATTTAGTGGCTTTTTCTTGCTATATATGGAATTTAGAATATGTAGAGGAACTAGCAAATTTAATTAAATTAGTAAAGCCTTCTACAGAAATAATTTTTGGAGGGCCAGAGGTTTCCTATGACAGTGAAAGCTTTTTAAGAAGAGTTCCTGGTGAATATATTATAAAAGGAGAAGGTGAAGAAACCTTTAGAGAATTTATTAAATGCAAAATAGAAAATAAAAGTTTAGATAAGGTAAAAGGATTATATATTAAAACATTAAATGGGATAAAGTACACTGGAGAAAGACATAATATTTCTATGAATTCAGTAGTATTTCCTTATAAAAAAGAAGAAGATTTGAAAAATAAAATAGTTTATTATGAAGCTTCAAGAGGGTGTCCATTTAAGTGTAAATATTGTTTGTCCTCCACATTGCATGGAGTAAGATTTCATGATATAGAAAGAGTAAAAAAAGAAATTGAATTTTTAGTAGATAAAAATGTTAAGCTTATTAAATTTGTAGATAGAACTTTTAATTGCAATCACAAATTTGCAATGGAAGTGTGGGAATATATTATAAATTTAGATACAGATGCTACTTTTCATTTTGAAATATCCGCAGACTTGCTTACAAAGGAAGAATTAGATATTTTAAGCAAATCAAAAGAAGGAAGAATTCAATTTGAAGTGGGAGTTCAAACTACTAATAATGAAGTTTTAAAAAATATAAATAGACATGTAAATTTTGAAACTATTAAAGAAAAGGTAGAGGAACTTAAAAAACTTAAAAATATAAAACAACATTTAGATCTTATTGCAGGGCTGCCAGGAGAAGATTATAACTCTTTTAAAATTTCCTTTAATGATGTTTACAGCGTAGAGCCAGAAGAAATACAATTAGGATTTTTAAAGCTTTTAAAAGGATCTCCTATGAGGTTAGAAGCAGAAAAATGGGGCATGGTATATTCTCCTTATCCCCCTTATGAAATATTAAGTACAAAGGACATAAGTTATGAGGAATTGCTTATACTAAAAAAAGTAGAAGGGGTAGTAGATAAATATTATAACTCAGGAAAATTTAATAATATATTGAAATATTTTATGGGAGAATTTAAAAATCCATTTGACTTTTATTATAGGTTAGCTATGTTTTGTAATGACAAGGGATATTTTGACAGAAATATATCTGGACCTCAATACTATAAAGTTTTCTTAGAATTTAACGAAGAATTTCTAAATAAAAATAGTGAGTTTTTAAAAGAAATAATAAAATATGATTATTTAAAATTTAATAAAAAGCAATGGATGCCAGAGTTTTTAATTAGAGATATAGATAAAAAAATTAAAAGATATTTAAAGGATAAGCTACTACAAAATAGAGTTCAGATATCCGATAATATACACGTAGAGAAATTTTTCATAGATATAGAGAAGTTTATAAGGTCAGGTATAAAAGAAAAAAGAGAGATATATGTTATATTTGACGAAAAAGACAGAGAAAATATAGTTTTTTTAGGAAATAAGGAATAGATATTAGTTATAAGGAATTTTTAGTTAAAAATTAGTATTGATATGTATTGCTAATAAGTATAATTAGTATTATACTTAGATATAAATAATTTAAAGGTGTATTCAATACCATTTAATATAGTATTGAATTATTTAATCTGCGAGGGGGTGATATTTTGGCAAAGGATGCAATTAAAGAAATTAAAGCTGCAGAGGAAGAAGCTAATAAAATAATTAATGATGCTAAGCTTGAGAGCAGAGAAATTATTAAAAAAGCTGAAGAAAATGCTTTAAAAGAGTATAAAGATATAATTAATAAGTCCTCTTTAGAAGCAAAAAGAATTATGGATGAAGTTGAAAGTAAGGCTAATGGGGAAGCAACACTTATTTTTAAAGAAGGTAAAGAGAAAGCAGATGAAATCTTAAATGTTTCCAATGACTTGCTTGATAAAGCAGTTAATCTTGTGGTTGAAAGGATAGTGAAGTTTAATGGCAATAGTTAAAATGAATAAATTTACATTATTAGCCTTTGAATCACACAAAGAAAAGCTTTTGGAAGAACTTCAAAGCTTTGAAGGAGTTCAATTCATAAATCTTCAAAATGATGCTTTGATTGAAAAAGATGAAAGTTTGAAGCTTCTTGATAAGGACTCAGTTGGTTCAAAATATTCAGAATATGCAGCGAATTTATCGAAGCTAAAATTTGTCTTAGATTTTTTAAAAGAATATGTTACTCAAGCATCAGGGTTAAAAGCACTTTTACAGGATAAAAAATCTTTATCTTATAGTACATTAAATGAAAAAATTAAAACTATTGATTGGAAAAGTACTTATGATGATTTAAGAATGAAAGAAGACAGATTAAATTATTTAAGCAATGAAAGAACAAAGATTGATGCAGAAATAAACAGTCTTCTCCCATGGAAAAAGTTTGATGCAAAGTTTAAAAATTTAAAGGAACTTAAACAAACTTCATATTTCATTGGTACTATATCTAAACAATATAAAGAAGATTTTCAAAATGAGTTTCAAGATAATCTTCAAAATAAATATATAGAATTTATTAATGAAGATAATGAAGACTTATATATCTTTGCTTTAGTTTTAAAAGAGGAAGAAGAAAAGGCAAAAGAATTATTTAAAAACTATGGATTTAGTTCTTTAACTTTAGTTTATGAAGATAGTCCTAAAGCAGTTATAGAGAATTTTAATATTAAAATTTCAGAAATAGATAAGGAAGTTGAAAAAATAAATACTGAAATTAAAACCTATGAAAGTAAGATTGAAGAAATACAAATTGCCTATGAATATTTCAATAATCTTATTATTAGGCTTAATGCGTCAGAAAATTTCCTTAAATCTGAAAAAGTTATTGCCATATGTGGTTGGAATACTCTAGATACAAATGAAGAACTGGAAAATATCATTAAGAAAGCTATAGGAAATGATTATTATCTAAGTTTTACAGAGGTTAATGAAGAAGATGATGTAGAAGAAGTACCTATTAAGTTAAAAAATAATGGTTTTGCATCAGCTTTTGAAAGTGTGGTTGAAATGTATAGCCTTCCTTTGTATAAAGAAATAGATCCAACACCAATTTTATCAATATTTTATTTCTTATTTTTCGGCATGATGCTATCTGATGCTGGATATGGATTAATTATGGTTATAGTATCTTCTATTGCTTTAAAGAAAGTTAAAGATACAGCAAAAAGAAATACCTTTAAACTTTTCTTATTTGCTGGAATTTCAACGGTTATATGGGGTGCAATGTATGGTGGATGGTTTGGAGATTTGTTCTCTAATTATTTAGGAATAAAGATACCATATCTTATAGACCCAGCAAAAGGTATAACTCAGATATTAATATTATCTGTTATATTTGGATTAGTTCATATATTTGTAGGCTTAGGTCTTAAGGCTTATATACTTATAAGGAGTGGACAATTAAAGGATGCAATATATGATGTGTTAACATGGTACTTTGTACTCATTGGCGCAATTTTAATGTTAGTTGGTGTAGCTTCATCTGTTGGAAAAATTCTTTTAATTATAGGATTTGTAGGATTACTTCTTACACAGGGAAGATCAGCTCCAACTCTTGGAGGAAAAATCGGTGGAGGCATATATGGAGTCTATGGTTCTACAAGCTATCTTGGAGATGTAGTATCTTATTCAAGGCTTTTAGCTTTAGGGCTTGCTACAGGATTTATTGCAAATGCATTAAATCTTATAGTAAATCTTATTCCAAGCCCATTTAGCTATATAATATCACCAATTTTATTTGTAGCTCTCCATTTATTTAATTTACTTGTTAATGCACTTGGATCATATGTGCATACTGCAAGACTTCAATACCTAGAATTTTTTAATAAATTTTATGAAGGTGGAGGAAAGAAATTTACTCCATATAAACTTTCAGATCAATACTTAAAAATAACTAAATAAGATTTATAAAGGAGGACTTTAATTATGACATTTATGAATTTTTTAACTGAAAATGGTGGATTAATATTTGCTCTTTTAGGAGCTGCATTAGCAACAGGTTTAGCAGGAATAGGTTCAGCGAAAGGGATAGGAATAGTTGGTGAAGCTGCTTCAGGACTTATGACAGAGGAACCAGAAAAGTTTGGTAAAACATTTATATTAGTTGCTCTTCCAGGTACACAAGGATTATATGGATTTGTTATTACACTTATGATTTTATTAAACATTGGTATTCTTGGTGGTAAGGCACCTACACTTGCTAATGGTTTTGCATACTTTATGGCAGCTCTTCCAATAGCACTTGCAGGTTGGAAGTCAGCAATAGCTCAAGGTAAAGCAGCAGCAGCTGGAGTACAAATACTTGCGAAGAAGCCTAATGATGTTATGAAGGGCGTTATATATGCAGTTATGGTTGAAACTTACGCATTACTTGGCTTCGTTGCATCATTATTTATGGTTTTAAACATAAAATAGTTTGGAGTGAGGCGAATGTCTAGCATAAATAATCTAACTGGGAAAATTCTTGAAGAAGCCAAAGTAAAAAAAGAGGAATTTATTAAAGAAGCTAAGGAAGATGGAAAAAAAATATTAGATAAAAAAACTGTCGAAGCTAAAATTATAGAAAAAAATACTATTGAAAAGGCAGAAAGAGAAAGTGTAATAAGAAGAGAAAGAATATTATCAAATGCAGAGCTTAAAGTAAGAAATGAAAAGCTTCAATCAAAACAAAAAGTTATAGAAAATGTCCTTGAAAAGTCCTTAGAAAAGTTAAGCTCTTTATCAAAAGAAGAATATCTTTCTTATATTAAAGAGAGAATCTTAACTCTTCCAATAGACGGAGATGAAAAGATTATAATAAATCTAAAGGACAAGTTACTTATAACTGAAGATTTTATAAATGAAATAAATAGTGAATTAGTTAAAAAAGGAAAACTAGGCAATCTTTCTTTAAGTGATGAAACAAGAGATTTTAAGGCAGGATTTCTACTAGAGAAAAATGGAATTGAAATAAATAATTCTTTTGAAGCTTTAATTAGTTCTATGAAAGATGAATTGGAGTATGAAGTTGCAAGAGTGTTATTTAACTAAGGAGGGAAATTCATGGATGCATTACTATTTACTCAGGTAATACCTAGAATTAGAGTATTAGAAACTAGACTCCTTGACAAAACAAAACTTGATAGGATGATAGATAGCAGCTCTCCTTTAGAAGCTTTAAAGATTCTTGAAGAAACTGAATATTCTATATTTATGTCAAAGGTAAAAAGGCCTGAGGATTATGAAATACTTTTAAGTAATGAGCTTAAAAGAGCTTATCATTTGCTCTACGAAATTTCCCCTGTAAAATCTTTAGTTAATATGATGAGTTTAAAGTACGATTATCATAACATTAAAGTTATGATAAAAGGGAAAATTTTAAATAAAGATTTTACAGATATAATAATCCCTGTGGGTAATGTGCCTATAGAAAAGCTTAAGACTTTTATAGATAATGAATATTATAGAGATTTAAATCCAATAATGAGAAAAGCTATAGAAGATGCTTTGGAAGACTTCGGTACTAATAAAGATCCACAGAGAATTGATATTATACTTGATAAATATATGTTTGAACAAATGCTTTCATTAAATAAGGAAATAGGAGATGAATTTTTAGATAAATATTTAAAAAGTCTTATTGACTTAAATAATATAAAAACTCTTTTAAGAGTTAAAAAGCAAAACAAAGATAAAAACTTTTTTACAAGTGTAATCATAAGTGGAGGTTTTATAGATAAAGATAAACTGATAGCTTTACTTAACGATTCAGTTGAAAATATTCCGGCAAAACTTTCTTATACAGATTATGGAGAAGTTCTTAGAGTTGGGATAGATGCTTATTCAAAGACTGGTTCAATAAATATTTTTGAAAAATTAAGTGATAATTTTATAATGGAGTATATGAAAAGAGCAAAATATATAAGTTTTGGCCCAGAACCAATAATATCTTATTTATATGCCAAAGAAAATGAAATAAAAGTTATAAGAATTATAATGATTGGAAAGCTCAATAACATGAAGAGCGAAATAATAAGAGAAAGGCTGCGTGATATCTATGTATAAAATAGGTGTAGTTGGAGATAAAGATTCCATATTGGCCTTTAAAGCTCTTGGTATTGATGTATATCCTGTTACTGAACCAGATGAAGCAAGAATTACTATAAATAAAATGGCCGCGGAAAAATATGCTATTATATTTGTTACAGAACAAATAGCTAAAAACTTGGAAGAAACTATTGAGAGATATAATAGAGAATTAATTCCTGCCGTTATACTTATTCCTAGTAATCAGGGGTCTCTAAATATTGGTATGCAGAGAATAAATGATAACGTGGAAAAAGCAGTTGGTGTTAATATTTTATAAGGAAGGTAGGTAGGTGAACTTGAAGACAGGACGTGTTTTAAAGATATCTGGACCTTTAGTTGTTGCTGAAGGAATGGAAGAGGCAAATATATATGACGTTGTAAAAGTTGGTGAAAAACGTCTTATTGGTGAAATAATAGAGATGAGAGAAGATAGAGCTTCAGTTCAGGTTTACGAAGAAACTGCAGGTTTAGCACCAGGAGATCCAGTAATAACTACTGGAGAACCTTTAAGTGTTGAATTAGGACCTGGATTAATAGAAGCTATGTTTGATGGAATACAAAGACCTTTAAATGCTATAAAAGCAAAGGCTGGAGATTTCATAACAAAAGGAGTAGAAGTTCATTCATTAGATAGAGATAAGAAATGGCATTTCACTCCAGTTAAAAAAGCAGGAGATACCGTAGAAGCAGGAGATGTAATAGGTATTGTTCAAGAAACTTCTATAGTAGAACATAAAATAATGGTTCCTTATGGTATAAAAGGAACTATAGAAACTATAGAAGAAGGGGATTTTACTATAGTTGATACTGTGGCAAAAGTTAAGGATGGAGATAAACTTTCTGACTTAATGATGATGCAAAAATGGCCTGTTAGAAAGGGCAGACCTTATGGTAGAAAACTTAATCCAGCACAACCTATGATAACAGGTCAAAGGGTTATAGATACATTCTTCCCAGTTACAAAGGGTGGTACAGCTTGTGTTCCAGGACCATTTGGAAGTGGAAAAACTGTTGTACAACATCAATTAGCGAAATGGGCAGATGCTCAAATAGTTGTTTATATTGGTTGTGGAGAACGTGGTAATGAAATGACAGATGTTCTTAATGAATTCCCAGAACTAAAGGATCCTAAAACTGGTGAACCATTAATGAAAAGAACTGTACTTATAGCAAATACTTCTAATATGCCCGTTGCAGCTAGAGAAGCTTCCATATATACTGGAATAACTATAGGAGAATATTTTAGAGATATGGGATATTCTATTGCACTAATGGCAGATTCTACATCTCGTTGGGCTGAGGCTCTTCGTGAGATGTCAGGAAGACTTGAAGAAATGCCTGGTGATGAAGGATATCCAGCATACTTAGGTTCAAGAGCAGCAGAATTCTATGAAAGAGCGGGTAATGTGTTATCTTTAGGATCTGAGGAAAGAGAAGGTGCTCTAACAGTTATAGGGGCTGTATCCCCTCCAGGAGGAGACTTATCAGAGCCCGTTACACAGGCTACTTTAAGAATAGTTAAAGTATTCTGGGGATTAGATGCACAACTTGCATACAGAAGACATTTCCCCGCTATAAATTGGTTGAATTCCTATTCATTGTATATAGAAAAAATAAGCCCTTGGATGGATGAAAATGTAGCATCTGATTGGACAGCACTTAGAATTAAGGCTATGTCACTTCTTCAAGAAGAAGCTAGCTTAGAGGAAATAGTTAGACTTGTAGGTATAGATGCTTTATCTGAAAAGGATAGATTAAAACTTGAAGTTGCAAAATCCTTAAGAGAAGATTACTTGCAACAAAATGCCTTCCATGAAGTAGATACTTATGCTTCATTAGAAAAGCAATATAAGATGTTAAAATTAGTTTTATTCTTCTATGATGAAGCTGAAAGAGCATTAAATGCAGGAGTATATTTAAAAGAACTTTTAGATTTAGAAGTTAGAGATAAAATAGCAAGATCAAAATATATTTCAGAGGAAAATATAAAAAATATAGATGCAATATTTAATGAATTATCAGAGGTAATAGATGAATTAATCAGCAAAGGAGGTATAATGAATGCTTAAGGAATATAGAACAGTTAAAGAAGTAGTTGGACCACTTATGCTGGTTGATCAAGTAGAAGGCGTTAGTTTTGATGAACTTGTTGAAATAGAACTTCATAATGGAGAAAAAAGACGTGGAAGAGTTCTTGAAATTAATAAAGATAAAGCATTGGTTCAATTATTTGAAGGTTCAGCTGGAATAAACATTAAAGGAGCTAAAGTTAAATTCTTGGGCAAACCTCTAGAGCTAGGTGTTTCTGAAGATATGTTAGGAAGAGTATTTGACGGACTGGGTAATCCTAAAGATGGAGGACCTAAAATAATTCCTGATGAAAAAAAGGATATAAGTGGTATACCAATAAATCCAGTGGCAAGAAACTATCCAGATGAATTTATTCAAACAGGGGTTTCAGCTATAGATGGACTTAATACTTTAGTTAGGGGACAAAAGCTTCCTGTTTTCTCAGGATCTGGTTTGCCTCATGCGGAACTTGCGGCTCAAATTGCAAGACAGGCAAAGGTTTTAAATTCAGATTCAAAATTCGCTGTTGTATTTGCAGCTATAGGAACAACTTTTGAAGAAGCACAATATTTTATTGATGACTTTACAAAAACAGGAGCTATAGATAGAGCGGTTTTATTTATAAACTTAGCTAATGATCCAGCTATAGAAAGAATTGCAACACCTAGAATGGCTCTTACTGCAGCTGAATACTTAGCCTTTGAAAAAGGAATGCATGTACTTGTTATAATGACTGATATAACAAACTACTGTGAAGCTCTTCGTGAAGTATCTGCTGCTAGAAAAGAGGTTCCAGGTAGACGTGGATATCCAGGATACTTGTATACAGATCTTTCAACTTTATATGAAAGAGCTGGAAGAATCTTAGGCAAAGAAGGTTCTATAACACAAATTCCTATACTTACAATGCCTGAAGATGATAAAACACATCCAATTCCAGACTTAACAGGATATATAACAGAAGGACAAATAATACTAAGTAGAGAATTATACAAAAAAGGTATAATGCCTCCAATAGATGTATTGCCTTCATTATCAAGACTTAAAGATAAGGGTATAGGTAAAGGCAAAACTAGAGAGGATCATGCAGATACAATGAACCAATTATTTGCAGCTTATGCACAGGGTAAGCAAGCTAAAGAATTATCCGTAATACTTGGGGAATCTGCATTATCCGATGCAGATAAATTGTATGCTAAATTTGCGGATGCTTTCGAAGGAGAATATGTATCTCAAGGGTTCACAACTAATAGAACTATAGAAGAAACACTAAATCTTGGATGGAAATTGTTAACTATATTACCTAAGTCAGAGCTTAAGAGAATAAGAGATGAATATCTAGAAAAATATTTAAATAAAGCTGAAGAAAGCAAATAATAACCATTAAAAGGGATGAGTGATCTTTATGAAATTAAATGTAAATCCTACTAGAATGGAGCTCACTAAACTTAAAAAGAGGTTAACAACAGCCACAAGAGGACATAAACTTCTAAAAGATAAGCAGGATGAGCTTATGAGAAGATTCATAGATATGATAAAAAAGAATAACGAACTTAGAAAAGATGTAGAAAAGGAATTGGAAGGGTCTTTTAAAGACTTTTTAATGGCTAGTGCGGTTATGTCGCCAGAGTTTTTGGAGGAAGCCGTAGCTTATCCAAAGGAAAGCATTTCTGTAGATGTTAAAAAGCAAAACATAATGAGTGTTAATGTGCCTGTATTTGACTTTAAAAGAAAGTTAGAAGGAGATAAAGGAAGTATATTCCCGTATGGTTTTGCCAATACTTCTGCTGAATTAGATGGTGCTATAGAAAAGTTATATGGTATATTACCTAAGCTTTTAGAATTAGCTAAAGTAGAAAAAGCATGCCAACTAATGGCGGATGAAATTGAAAAAACTAGGAGAAGAGTTAATGCTCTAGAATATATGACTATACCTCAACTAGAGGAAACTATAAGATTTATACAAATGAAGTTAGATGAAAATGAAAGAAGTACAGTAACAAGACTTATGAAAATTAAGAGTATGATGGAAGAAAAGCAAAGTAATATGGTATAAAAAAAGCAGCGAAACCCGCTGCTTTTTTTATCTAAAGTAAATATGTTTTACTTTAAAATCAGTGAATAGTTATATATGAGAAAATAATTTTAATAAAATATTATGTTTGCACATATATTAAAGTAAGTATTTTAATTTTAGAGCAAGACTATAAGTATAGCTAAATAAATTTCTAAATTTCGTATTTTCCATAATAATCTCGCATTTTTCTTGAATATTATGTATAATTTAGATATACATCACAAAAAGGAGGGAGTTTTAAAGCTTTTGGCTTTAAGAGTTATTATGGCAGTAAGAGAGATATTACAAGTTGGAGATAAGACTTTAAAAAGAGTTAGTAAAAAAGTAGAATGTATTGATGATGAAATTAAAGGTATTATAGAAGATTTAAAGGATACTTTATATGCAGGTACCGGTATTGGCCTTGCAGCACCTCAAATAGGTTATTTAAAAAGAATTTTTATTATAGATTTAAGAAATGGGCAAGAACCTATAATTCTTATAAATCCTAAATTTTTAAAGAGAATAGGAAAAGAAGAAAGTCAAGAAGGATGTTTAAGCTATCCTGGTTATGAAGGGATCGTTATTAGACCTAGAAGAGTTGTTATAATAGGACTAAATGAGAAAGGTGAAGAAGTTACTTATGAAGCAACAGGCTTACTAAAAGATGCTTTTTGCCATGAATATGATCATTTAGATGGCATAGTTTATATAGATAAGGCTAAAAAAGTATACAAAGTGGAACAAATAGAATAAAAAAGGGGAGAATGCTAATGCATAGGATTATTTATGACTGTGATAACACCATGGGGCTTAAAGATAAAGACGTGGATGATGGTTTAACTTTAATGTATCTTATAGGTAATGAAAATGTAGAGCTAATTGGTTTAACATCAACTCATGGTAATGGTACTGTAGAGGAAGTTCATGAAAATAATCTTAGAATTATGAATCTTTTGGACAAAGAATATAAGCCTATTTTTAAAGGTGGAGATTTAAACACAGGAAGAATTAGTGAAGCAGCTAAATTTTTAGCTATAAGTGCTAGCAGATATAAAGGAGAAATAACTATACTTGCTACAGGTTCCATGTCTAACTTATATGGTGCATATTTATATGATGAAAATTTTTATAAAAATGTAAAAAATATTGTACTGATGGGTGGTATAACAAAACCTTTGCTTATTTCAGGGGTAGAGGTTAGGGAATTAAATTTATCCTGTGATTATGAAGCATCCTATAGTGTTTTAACTTCAGGAGCAGATATAACTATATTAGATGGACATGTTACTCTTCAAGCTTTGTTTAGAGAGAAAGAGTTAAATGTACTTAAAAATAGTTCAAATGAAATATTGAGATATGTATATAAAGAAATAGAGCCTTGGTTTAATTCTATGGAAAAAACTTTTAATATAAAAGCCTTTTGCAATTGGGATGCATCGGCAGCTATGTATATAACAAATAAGGAGATTTTCAATGAAAATTTTGTTTATATAAATCCTGATATAGAAGAACTAAAATCTGGAATTATAAGTTTAAGTGAAAAAGATAAAGGATTTAAAGTAAATATGCCAAATAAGATAATAGATTTAGATAAATTTAATAGTATTCTTATTGAAAAGTGGGGAAAACTATAAAAGGAGTAATTCTTAAGTTTACATGTAGTTTATTTATGAGAAGAATCTATACTTATTTAAATTTTGAAGGCCCTTACCTTAAGACATGGCTATGGAATAAAATTATTTTAAGATAGTAGGTGTTTATATGAAAAATATAGTTATTCCAATAGAGGAAAATGAGATATGCGCTCTAGAGGAAGATACTACTAAATTTACGTTCTATACACTAAAAGAAGATAAGTTTATAGAAAAGCATATTATTTTAAAAAAACTTAAAGAAGATATGGTAGAATTTTTAAAAAAGCAGGACGTAAATACTATTATTACATTAGGGATATCTAATAATCTTAATTTAAAATTAAAAGAAAATAATTTTCATGTAGTTGTTTTAAATGATAAAGAAAAATTAAAAGATTTTATTCATAAACTGACATAAAATTATTACTAGTTTTAGATAGACTGCATTTATCATAAGCACCTTTATTCACTAAAAATTTAGAAAAGTTTATATAAATATTATATGTTAAAGATATATTAAAAGTAAAAAGCTATAAATTTGAAAGATTAAATTTCAAATTTATAGCTTTTTAATTATTAATTTATTAAAAAAATATTTATATGCTTTGTATTTTTAGTTTATTGTAATTAAAATTCTATTTAGGGTACTATTACTCCTTTAACACCATATATAGCCCCTATAAAAGGAAGTTTAAGCTTTTGATAAACTAATATTTCTTCTCCAAGTTTTAGAGATTTATTTATAAATACTTTTATGCCTTCATATTCAAAACTATGAAAATCATTTTTTACTGGAATTTTCTTTGAAATCTCAACATTGAGATTTTGGATTTGGGATCCGTTAGATCCTCATCCACCACAGGTCGTAGTTATTAAGTTAATTATAAAATTTGAATTTTTTTCTTTTGCTATTTTTAATGCTTTTTCATCTATTTTTATCATAATATATTCACCTCCATACCCATATGGGGTATGCTTATATATTAATATATTCTATAGATAGTGTCAATAGGTATAATTTATATTAATAATAAATTTAAATAATTTAATAATAGATTTAGTTTTTTAAAGTAAAGAAAAATTTCTAATATATATTTTCATAATAGTTTAATAAAGATTTAGTTGTAGAGAAGATAATTATATAACTTTTTATGAATAAGCAATATAAAAGTATATTTACAAAAGGGAAAGTATAGTGTATACTAATGTATATACACTTAACTATACAGGGGGATAAAAAAATGAAAAATGTAAAAAAAATGACCTATGCTGCAGTTTTAACTGCTTTAGCCATAGTAATTCCATTAGCCTTTGGATTTTTAAAAATTCAATTAGGACCTTTTACAGCTACCTTAGCATCACATGTGCCTTTGTTTGTAGCTATGCTTTTAGGACCAGCTTCAGCGGTGATGGTAGGGTTAGGTTCCACTTTGGGATTTTTAGTATCTACCCCTTTAGTGGTCGCAGCTAGAGCGTTTATGCATACTTTTGTTGGGCTTATAGGAGCTATTCTTATAAAAAAAGGTATGCCTTTTAAAAAAGTAATAGCTATAACTGCGCCAATACATGGAGCTTTAGAAGCTATAGCAGTAATTCCTTTTGGATTTACACTATATAAAATATTAGTTGCTGTAGGAATAGGATCTATACTCCATCATTTAGTAGATGGTATAATTGCTTTTGCTTTAGTAAAAGCACTATCTAAAACATTAAACATAAAATTAGTGCCTACAGTTTCATCAAAATAATAAATATATGCTTAAACTATTATTTAAAAATAAATTTTAAAAAATATATAAAAAGGCTATGATTCCTTTATTTAAAACTATTTAGGTTATAATACTATTATGTAGTTTTAAATATAATATGTTTTAGGAATAAAGCCTTTTTTCTTCTAGTAAATTATAATTTCTTTAAGAATTAAATATAAAATACCTTATATAAAACTTCCTAAAGCTACATAGATAACTATTAGTATTTAATATTTTCTTTTAATATGTTAAAATAAATATAAAAGATAAAGTTAGTATATTGTGAAAATATTTCTTAAAATACAGGAGGTTAAAAATATGGCGAGTGTACAATTGAAAAAAAACATACATTGGATTGGAGTTAGAAATCCAGAATTAAGAGTTTTTGATATTATAATGGAAACTAAAAAAGGAACCACATATAATGCATACCTTATAGATGATGAGAAAGTAGCTCTTATAGATTGTGTTAAAGATGGTTATTTTGATGAATACATGGAAAATATAAGAGAAGTAATAGGTGATAAAAAGGTCGATTATATAATTGTTCAACATACAGAATTAGATCATAGTGGATCTTTGAGTAAATTATTGGAGATCTATCCGGAGGCAACAGTTATAGGATCAAGAGCTGCATTAATTTATATTAAAGATATTATAAATAAAGAATTTAAAAATTTACCAGCACCAAAAGAATTAAATTTAGGAAAAACCACATTAAAGTTTATAACTGCACCAAACTTACATTGGCCAGATACTATGTTTACTTATGCTGAAAATGAAAAAGTGTTATTTACCTGTGATTTCCTAGGTTGTCACTACTGCCCAGAAGGTTGTATAACAGATACTTGTTCTGGAGATTATTTAGAAGAGATGAAATATTATTTTGATGTTATTATGGGTCCATTTAAAAAGTTTGTATTAATGGGATTAGACAAAATAAAAGATTTAGATTTTGACATGGTAGCTACAAGCCATGGTCCTGTTCATATAGAAGATATTTCTAAATATATAGATCTTTATAGAAAGTGGGCTACAGAAGATACAAAGGAACAAAATATTCAAGTATTGTATATTTCAGCTTATGGAAATACAGAAAAAATGGGAGAATATTTAGTTCAAAAACTTAATGAAAAAGGAATTAAAGCAGAAGGACATGAAATAACTTCTATGCCTATGGAAAAGGTATTAGAATTAATAGAAAATTCTACAGGAATTATTTTAGGTTCTCCAACTATAAACCAGGATGCAGTAAAGCCAGTTTGGGATGTAATGAGTCATATAGGTGTTATAAGTAATAGAGGTAAAGCAGCAGGAGCCTTTGGATCTTATGGTTGGAGTGGAGAAGGCCCTTCTCTTATGACAGATAGATTAAGAGGGTTAAAATTAAAAGTTGTAGAAGAACCTTTTAAATTTAAGTTTGTTCCAAGTAAAGATGACTTTAAAAGAGCAGAGGAATTTATAGAAGAATATATAAAACTTCTTTAAAAATAATATTCCTGCATGGGTTTGTGGATTTATCATAGTATAAAGCAATTTGTTTTTATAAAGAACCATAAGGACATCAGATAGAAAAGTAATAAAACAAATTTTATTTTAAATTTAAAAAACTATGAATTTGGAAATATAATATTCTAAATTCATAGTTTTTTTATTAGAATTATAATATTTCTATTTTAGATGGCTTTATAAGATTTTGAAATTCTAAAATAAAGAAATTACTTAAAATTAATAAAGATTTTTTAAAATTTAAATATTTATTAGATTTAAAAATAATATATTGGGTAAAATGATATTTAAAGAAACTTAGTAATTGTTAATTTATTTTTAAAATCAGCACATATTTATAAACAACGAATACATATAAATAGATTAATTAAAGGATTTTTTTAAAATTCGTTGAATTAATAAAAATGATATTTTAATAATTAAATTATAAGTAGGAGGATTAAAATGAACAGAGAAGAAATAATAGATTATTTAAATGACAACGACATATATAATATTGAAGAAATAGAATATAATGAGGATGTTTTTCCAATTAAAATTTATTATGAATTTGATGAGGAAGAGATATTAGCAGCTAAAGCTTATGCAGAGGAAGAAGCTTCTAAGGAAAATATAGAAGATGGAGAAGAAGTGGATGATTTATATAAGCCTTATTTAAATGATATATCAAAAGATAATATAGAGGACATACTTGAAGACTTAAGAGAAGATTTAGATATAGAAGCTCAGTATATATGTTATGATGATACTGTAGATAATGGGGTAAATGAATTTATTGTAGTTTTCTATGAACAAGGTAGAAATATAGATATAGATGAAATAATAGGATTTGTTTATTAAAAATGAAACCACAGATAAATCTGTGGTTATTTTATTAATATAAATTTTTATATTTTTTATTTTCATATTCTACAATAAGCTTGTCCAATTCTTTACTACATTGTATTACTTCAGCATTAGATAAATCATGCTCATCTATTAAGGTATATAAATATTGTTTAAGATAATAAATTTTTAAATTTAAAGTTTTTAATTGTAAATTATTCATAGCATCAACTCCATTTATTGTGTAAGTTTAA
The DNA here is from genome assembly GCF_054768115.1 of Clostridium sp. CTA-6. NCBI lineage: Bacteria > Bacillati > Bacillota > Clostridia > Eubacteriales > Clostridiaceae > Clostridium > Clostridium sp. CTA-6. Next base: position 149,557 of record NZ_BAAAAU010000008.1, on the reverse strand, counting down.
TTATAATTAATTACTTCTTTGTTTTATATCCTTATTCTAACAGATTATATCGAAGTTATCATATATTTCGTAAGTCAAGGTTATACATTCTGCAACATAAATAACTATAATTTCTGTTGATAAAATGTGTATTACTATGTTGATAAATTGTGGAAAAAATGTGTAGAAATTGTGGAAAAATATGCTAGTTGTTGGCACTTAAGGGATAGAACTGTGAATAAAAAACTATAAAATAAAAACAAGATGTCGAAAAGTTTTTTCATTTCAACAAAATAATCTATTTTATTTGAGCTACTTGTCATATTTATTAAATATGATATAATAAAAAAGATTAATGGTTACATATATATTAATATGATATGCTAATTGAGAGATTTTAACGAAATAAAAGTAAAAAATATATATAAATTATTATTTGTATACAATAAACCATGATTTGAGGGGGAAAATATATGCTAAATACAGATATTGCTATGGGACTTGCGAGAGTAACAGAAGCAGCAGCGTTAAGTGCATCAAAATTTATGGGTAGAGGAGATAAAAACGCAGCAGATCAAGCAGCAGTGGATGGTATGCACAAAGCTTTTCAAATAATGCCTGTAAGAGGTAAGGTTGTTATAGGAGAAGGAGAATTAGATGAGGCTCCTATGTTATATATAGGTGAAGAAGTTGGAATTGGTGCAGAGGATATGGTAGAAATGGACATAGCTGTAGATCCAGTAGATGGAACTAAACTTATAGCAAAAGGTTTAGAAAATGCTATAGCTGTAGTAGCTATGGGACCTAAAGGAAGTTTATTTCATGCGCCAGATATGTATATGAAGAAAATAGCTGTAGGATCAGGAGCTAAGGGAGCTATAGATATAAATAAATCCCCTAAAGAAAATATATTGAATGTGGCTAGGGCTTTAAATAAAGATGTAACAGAACTTACAGTTATAGTTCAAGAAAGGGATAGACATGATTATATAGTAAAAGATGCAAGAGAAGTAGGCGCTAGAGTTAAGCTTTTTGGAGAAGGAGATGTAGCGGCAGTATTAGCCTGCGGATTTGAAGATACTGGAGTAGATATAATGATGGGAACCGGTGGAGCTCCAGAAGGTGTTATAGCAGCAGCTGCCATAAAATGTATGGGCGGTGAAATGCAAGCGCAACTTTGTCCAACTAGTCAAGAGGAAATAGAAAGATGTAAGACTATGGGAATAAAAGATCATGAAGCTATACTTTATATAGATGATTTAGTAAAAAGTGATGATGTTTATTTTGCAGCTACAGCTATAACAGATTGTGATTTGTTAAAGGGAGTAGTTTATAATAGAAATGAGAAGGCTATTACAAATTCTATAGTTATGAGATCTAAAACTGGTACTATTAGATTTGTTAAAGCATGCCATAATTTAGCCAAAAGCGCTATAGTAGTTGAATAATTTAAAAATTAAATTAGTTCTTTAATAATTCTTTATATATAAAAAAAGTATGTATTAAGATTTAGCTCTTTAATACATACTTTTTTGATTTATAGTAGTGTATAAAATTTCTTATTTATAGATTACTATACAATATTTTAAATTTAATCAACTAATACTTCAATATAGTTCTATTTTAAAATGTGATATTTAATAATTTAATTAATATATTCAAATTATTTTTCTATTTGTAAATTCTTATCCGCTGACCACATATAGAAGGAACCATCATAGTTTTTAACGTTATTATATCCGCACATTTTTAATACTAAAGCTAAGTGGGCAGATCTTATACCAGCAGTACAGTAAGTAAGTATTTCATCATCTTTTTTAATACCAGCTTCTGTTAACAGGTCTTCTATTTCTTTTTGGCTTTTTAAACTTTGATCCTCATTGAATGCTTTATTAAAAGTAAATAGTTTAGCTCCAGGTAGGTGTCCACCTCTAGCCTCACCATATTTTGTTGCACCCTTATATTCCACTTCTTCTCTAGCATCTAATATTTTTATTTTGTCTAAGTTTTCTTTAACCCACTTTGTATCTGCATACATAGATTTGTCCATATTCTCTACTACAAAATCACTTTTTTTAGGAGTAACATCATCTTTTGATATTTCTAAGTTTTTGTTTTTCCAATAGTCAAATCCACCATTTAACATTTTGGAATTTTCTATGCCTAGCATTCTAAGCATCCAAATTATTCTCCCATCTTCTCCCCAACCACTTTTATTTTCTGCATAAGCAACGATGGTTTTGTTTTTATCTATACCTAGGGAAGACAATTTTTTAGAAAGTTCTTTTTCTGGTAAAAGCATTCCCCAATCTTTTTCACCGGGTTTTCCTTCCTGGTTAGTAAAATATGGCCACTGAACATTTATAGCTCCAGGTATATGACCTTTTTTATAGTCTTTGTCAGGGCGAGCATCTATTATTATTACATTATCTTTATTTAAATTTTTAGATAGCCAGTCAGAACCTACTATGTAACTACTGTCTTTATAGGATTCTTTTTGTGTTGTTTCTTGCTTTTTATCCTTTGTTTCTTCTTTATTAGAAGATGGGTTAGAACAACCAGTAAAAAGTGTAATTCCTAAAACAAAACAAAGAACAATAGAGGAAAAACTTCTAAAGGAATTTTTTTCTATTTTCATATATTATTTCACTCCTTTTTTAATAGATGTTATAATTATTATATCATTTAATTTTATACATATAAAAGTCAATAAAAAATACAAATAGGTGGACTATAGCCTATAATTTTTTTTTATATAACAACAAATAAGTATTTGAAAAAATTATAATTAGATTAATACATGAGATAAGGGTTGATGAGATTATATGGTTTCTATAATAGTTCCAGTTTTAAATGAAGAAAAAACTATAGAAAATTTATTGATAAATTTAAAAAGATTAAAGGGTGAAAAAGAAATTTTAATTATAGATGGAGGAAGCGAAGATTCTACTACAAATATAGCCTCTCAATATGGTAAAGTTATAAAAAGTAAAAAGGGTAGATCTAATCAAATGAATTGTGGAGCTAGAGAAGCTAATGGAAGTATTCTTTGGTTTGTACATTCAGATTCTACAGTTCATTATGAAAGCACAGTGGCTATAGAAAAAGCTATAAAAGATGGATATATAGGAGGTGGATTTCCTATATATTTTTATGATTTAAATAGTTTATTTATGAAATATATATCTAAAACTTCAAATATAAGAGCGGATAAATTTAATATATATTATGGAGATCAAGGAATATTTGTTAAAAAAGATATATTTTTAAATATGGGAGGATATCCATCATTGGATATAATGGAGGATTTAGAATTTTCTTTTAGATTAAGAAGATTAGGTAAACTTAAGCTTTTACCTTATTATATTGGTACCTCTGCAAGAAGATTTAAAAAGGGGGGCCAATTTAAAACACATATTCTAATGCATAAATTAAGAATTCTATATTTTATAGGAGTACCTACAGAAAAATTAAATAAAATATATCGGGAGGAAAGGTAATGAATGCACTTATAATAATGACTAGGATACCTGTACCCTGTAAGACTAAAACTAGGCTTATGAAAATATTAACAGGGCAACAGTGTGCAGATATACATAAATGCTTTTTAAAAGATGTATTTAATATGTGTAAATACTTAAAAGAGAGTATGGATATATATGTAACTTACAGTGATGAAGGGAATTTTAGTATAATAGAGTCTTTAGTACCAAGTTTCGCTAGAGTCTTTCCCCAAAAAGGTAAAGATATAGGACAAAGAATGGAGAATGCTGTAGGTGAGGTTTTAAAAAAAGGTTATGAAAAAGTTGTTTTAATAGGATCTGATATACCAGAGATTCAGATCAAGGATATATTAAGAGCTTTTGATATTTTAGAATATAAAGATTTATGTTTTGGACCTACATTTGATGGAGGCTATTATCTTGTAGGTATGAAAAAATTAAATAAAATAGTTTTTAAAGGGGATATAAAATGGGGAGATAAATCTGTATTTTATAGTACTATGGATTTATTAAATAAAGAAAATTTAACAGTAGATTTTACAGAGAAATATGAAGATATAGACACAAAAGAGGACCTTAAAAACTTGATTTATAGATTAAATTACAAATTATATAAGTATGATATTATACCTAAAAATACTAAGAAGTATTTAGAAAATTGGTGGAGAGATGAAGATGCTGAAAGATATATTGATTAAAGAAATAAGAGAATATGTTTATCATAAGAATTTGTTTGAAATAATAAATTTAAGTAGAAATTTTAATGTTAGATTTTTGGCCCAGGGTGAATATAATATAAATTTTATATTAGAGGATAAAATAAATAAGTATGTTTTTAGGGTAAATACGGGAAGCCAATTGTCATTAGAAAATCAAATACAATATGAATATGGAGCATTAAAAAGGTTAGAAAAGAGTAAAGTTACTCCAAAGGTTTATTATGTAGATGGTAGTAAAGAGTACATAAGGTATGGTGTGTTAATAATGGAATTTTTGGAAGGCATACCATTAAATTATGAAAAAGACTTAAATAAAGCTGCTGAAATATTTGGCAAAATACATTCTATAGAACTTAATAAAGAGGATTTTTCTTCTTTTATAGTAGAAAATAATATATTTTCTGACAGAATAAAAGAAGCTAATAATCTTTTAAAGGATTTTTGGAATAGTTCATTAATAAGAGAAGATATAAAAAAATTCTTTTATAAATTTATAAATTGGGCTACAGAAAATTCTTATAAAGAAAAATATTTTACAGATAATCCTATGCAGGTAATAAATAACACAGAGGTTAATTCGCATAATTTCATAATAGGATTTAAGAATTTTTATTTAATAGATTGGGAGAAACCAGTTATAAGCGACCCCTGTCAGGATTTAACACAGTTTTTAGCACCAACCACTACTCTTTGGAAGGGGAATTATATATTAAAGAACTATGAGATAAATGAGTTTTTTTGTAATTATGAGAAATTTTTTAAGGGGAAAAATATAAGAGAAAGAGTAGATATGTATACACCCTATCTTTATTTGAGAGCTTTAAGCTGGTGTGCTTATGCTTATTTAGAATATCAAAATCCAGATAGAGATATAAAAAATATGGATACTTATGAAAAGATAAAAGAGTATTTAGAATTAGATTTTATGAGTAATCTATTGAATAGGTGGTTTTAATGGATAAGAAATGTTTTTATATAAAAGATACAAAAAGAAAAAAACGTATAGAAAACATAAAAGAAAATTGTATAGAGTGTAATATATGTGTTAAAAATTGTTCTATGTTAAAAGAATTTGGAGGTAATCCTAAGAAAATATTTGGTAGGATACTTGAGGAGGGGCAGTTTGAAGCTATACTTCCTTATTCCTGTGCTATCTGTGGGAAATGCAAAGAAGTTTGTCCTAAAGATTTAAATATGGCAAAAGTTTTTATGGATCTTAGAGTAGAAACTGTAGAGCAAAATAATGGCAAAACTCCTTTAAAAGAGCATAACTCTGTGCATATGCATCAAAAATTAGGATTCTCAAAATTATTTACAAAGTATGTAGAAGACAAAAATAAGGAAACTAATAAGGTAGAGAGAGTATTTTTCCCTGGTTGTACACTCCCTGCTTATAGTCCAGAATTGGTTTTAAAAATATATGAATATTTAAAAGAAGAACTACCAGGTACCTCTATGCTTTTAGAATGTTGTGGAAAACCCACAGAAGCCTTAGGGGAAGAGGGGAAATTTAATAAATTATTTAGTAATGTAGAAAAACATATAAGGGATACTGGAGCGATAGAAGTAATAACTGCCTGTCAAAACTGCTATATGATAATGAAAAACTATAGTAAAGATATAAAGGTTAAATCCCTTTGGACAACTTTAGAGGAGATAGGTTTGCCAGACAATGCTGTAAATAAGGGAGATAATAGTAAAGTTAAATTTTCTATTCACGATTCTTGTGTTACAAGACATGAAAAAGAAATACAAAGCAGTATAAGATGGATTATGAAAGAATTAGGATATGAAATTTTAGAAGGAGATAATATAAAAAATAGGACTAATTGTTGTGGTACAGGAGGAATGATTCATGCAGTAAACTCTAAGGTATCTAATGCTATGATGAGGGAAGCTGGAAAAAAAACTGGACAAGATTATATAATTACTTATTGTGCAGGTTGTAGAGAATCCATTATTAAGGGGGGAGCAAAATCACTGCATATATTAGACTTGATTTTTGGAGAGAAAATAGTTAACGAGTATAAGGATATAAAAATAAATTCTCCTTTAAAATCCTGGAGTAATAGGCTAAAAATAAAGAGAATGATAAAGTAAAACTTAATAATTTCTATTGAGTTTTGATTATATTTCAGATTCTCCTTTAAATAAGGATTACAATTGAGAAATGCAGGATAAAATAAAAATTTTAATGGAGGCGTTTGTGTGAAAAAATCCAAAAAAAATATTATAGTTTCCATAATATTTGTTGTTTTATTAGCTTTTTTAGTATATTTTTTAAGAAATACTATATTGGCTAAAGATGTAAGTGCAGTTTCTATAAAGGAGTATGTAAATAGTTATGGCGCTATAGCTCCTATAATTTATATAATATTATTTACTTTAGTACCCCTTACATTGTTCCCAGATTCCATATTAGCTATAGCTGGAGGTATGGCCTTTGGAATGGTGGAAGGTAGCATATATACTATAATAGGTGCTGTTTGTGGAGCATCGCTATCTTTTTATATAGCTAGAGTTTTAGGAAGAAATGTAGTGGAAAAACTGGTTAAAGGAAAAGGAAAATGGTTTGAGGATGGGGTAGAGAAAAATGGATTTTTAGTTGTATTTATATTAAGATTAATACCTTTAGTTCCTTTTGACATTATAAGTTATGGAGCAGGACTTTCAAAAATAAAATTTAAAGATTTTATTTTGGCTACTACAGTAGGAATAATTCCTGGTATATTAGTTTTTATAAATCTTGGGGATAAAGCTTTAAATATTAAATCTAAACAATTTGTAATATCTATAGTATTATTGGTTTTGCTATGTTTAGTTTCTTTTATTATGAAAAAGAAACTATCCTTTAATAAATTACAGAAAGATATAATTAAGAAAGGGGATAGTTATGAATCAAAAGAAAAAGAAGAGTTTAATAATTAAATTAGGTTTTCTTTTAGGCATAATACTTTTGTATTTTTTAATTCCTGGTTTTAAAAATGGAGTAAATAAAATAGCTTCAATGCTTGCTAGATTAAATATAGAAGAGGTAAAAGATTATATAAAATCCTTTGGTATTTGGGCTCCACTTATATCTATGGCTCTTATGATGTTTCAATCTATTGCAGCTCCACTTCCAGCCTTTATAATAACCTTTGCTAATGCTTGGGTATTTGGATGGGCCTTTGGAGCTCTAATATCTTGGACAGGGGCTATGATGGGAGCGGTTTTATGTTTTTATATAAGTAAATTCTATGGAAGACCTGTAGCGGAAAAGATAATTGGTAAAAAAGCATTAGATATGACAGATAGGTTTTTTGACAAGTATGGTAAATATGCTATATTAATAGCTAGACTTTTGCCCTTTGTATCTTTTGATGCTATAAGTTATGCAGCTGGGCTTACAGAAATGTCGTTCTGGGCTTTCTTTTGGGCCACAGGAGTTGGACAACTTCCAGCTACTATAGTTTATTCTATATTAGGACAAAACATAGGTAACATGGCAAAAATGGGATTATGGATATTTTCAGGGGTAATAGCTTTAATAGTATTTGCCGTAGCTGTGAAAAAATATTTAATGGATAAAAAAAAGAAAGAAGATAAAGCTAAAGTTGATGATGAAAGTTTAGAAAGTTAAAAGAATATAAAAACATTAAAGAGGGTGTTAAATAGTAAATTTATTTTGGTATGAACCCTGTTAAGTAGATTTCACACAGTATTTTTATCTGTGGCTACCTACGGGGTACATATCAGTTTAGTTTACATTTTGATACATCCTCTTATTTTATGCTATTTTTAGTCTTTATGGTGCTATTTAACCTTAATTTAATAAATAATAGATTTAGATGTATTTTATTTTTACAAAATATGATGTAAAATAAAATGTAAATTAATATTAAGGAGTTGTAAAATATGGATATGAAAAAACTTATAGAAAGAATTAATTTTTTATATAAAAAAAGTAAAGAAGAAGGACTTACAGAAGAAGAAAAAATAGAACAACAAAAATTAAGAAGAGAATATATAAATATAATAAAAGGAAATGTGAAGGTTCAATTAGAAGGGGTAGAAAAGATACCAACTCCTAATAGAAAAAACTAATAAGTCTTTATTCAAAGGAGGTGTAAACCATTTGGTTAGGGTAAAGAATTTAATAAAGGATATGGAATTAGAGGTATTAGTAGAGGGATTAGAGAATAATATTATAGATGTTAGTGATATTAATAGACCAGGTCTTCAATTTTCAGGTTTTTATAATTATTTTGCTAATGAAAGAGTCCAGGTAGTTGGAAAAACAGAATGGAGTTTTTTAGATGTAATGAAAAAGGAACTTAGGATTAAAAGATTAAATAAATTTTTTGAATTTAAAACCCCATGTATTATAATAACAAGAAATCTAGTGGCTCATGATGAATTTATAAATAGTGCTAAAGAAAAAGGACAGTGGGTTTTAAGAACTGGTGAAATATCTACTAGATTTGTAAGTTCCTTAATGTCTTATTTAGATGAGAAATTAGCTCCGGAGACTAGAATGCATGGCGTTCTTTTAGATGTATATGGGATTGGTATACTTATCACAGGAGAAAGTGGCATAGGAAAAACGGAAACAGCTTTAGAACTCATAAAAAGAGGGCATAGATTAGTAGCAGATGATGCAGTGGATATTAAAGAGATAAATGGGATATTAAAAGGTACATCTCCATCTATTACTTCAGGCATGATGGAAGTTAGAGGAATGGGAATAATAGATGTAGCAGCTCTTTATGGATTAAGTTCTATATTAAATGAGAAAAAAATTGATTTAATGATTAATTTGGAGCAATGGAAAGCGGAAAAAACTTATGATAGATTAGGTGTGGATAAAGAATATATAGATATATTGAATACACCAGTTAGAAAGCTTACTGTACCTATAAGACCAGGGAGAAATTTAGCTGTTATAATAGAGGCGGCAGCAGCGAATTATAGATATAATTTAGTTACAAAAAATTGTCCAGCAGATATAATAAATGAAAGAATTAGTAAGGAGGCTGTTGGTTTAAGAGAAGATGAATAATAAAGCTATTTTAAGAGAAAAAATTATAAATGTAAGAAAATCTTTAACTTTAGAAGAAAAAATAGAAAGAGACACAATAATAAAAGATAAGTTCCAGAAAAATTCTTCATATAAAGATTCAAATCTCATATTTATATATGCAAGTTTAAGGGATGAAGTTAATACCCATGATATTATAAAAGAAGGTCTAAAACATGGGAAAAGAGTATGTGTGCCTAAGGTTATATCTATAAAGGAAGGCATGGTAGCTATAGAAATAAAGGATTTTTCAGAACTTATAGAATGTGGACATTATAAAATATTAGAGCCTAAAAATTTTCAAAACATAGTAGATCCAAAAGAAATAGATTTAGCTATTTTGCCAGGTTTGGCCTTTGATATTAAAGGGGGAAGACTGGGGTATGGTGGAGGTTTTTATGACAGGTTTATTCCTAAACTAAAAAGAGAAGTCCCCAAAATAGCTTTAGCTTATGATTTTCAAATATTAAAAGAGGTTCCAAAGGATGTACATGATATATTAGTAGATGAAATTATAATAGATTTTTAATATTTAGAAAAGAAGTGTTTTTTAGTAGTATATATAAATTAAGTTTAAAATAAATGTATTTTTATAATAAAGCTAACTATAATTTTTTCATATAATATAAAAAATTTAGTTAGTTTTTTAATATTTTATGTTTAAATATAAAAATAATATTTGATTATTAAGAAATAAAAAGTTTATATAAGAATAATAAACACATTAAGTCCAAACAATAGTCATATAAAAAATAGTATTTAGGTGATTTTATATGATAATTTTTGATTTGTTAAATAATTTTGAGGAAATTAAAGGGGATTTTAAGGTTGGAAAAAGTTATTATTGGATAGTAGTTCATTCACAGGATTTGAATGTGTTAAAGGATAAACTAAATTTAAAGGAAGAAAATATAAAAGAATGTGAGAATTATACTCAAGGAGCTCAAATAAATTTTTATAAAGATTATATATTTATTATTTTGAATTTGCTCCAATACGATAAAGCTGTGGAAACAAATGAAATTAATATATTTTTGAGTAAAGACTATATAATAACAGTTTATAAAGAAAAATTAAACTTAATAGAAGAAATACTAGATGATATTAAGGAATGCAAAAATTGTTTTCTGATTAAAGAAAATCCTAAACCCTTTATTTTATTATATTATATTATAGATAGAATAATAATTAAAAACTATGAAGTCATAGCTACTTTAGAAACCAAAGCAGACAAGATAGAAATAGATATATTAGAGGAACCAAGACATGAACATATAGATGAAATAATATATTTAAGAAGACAGGTTTATAGAATTAGAAAATATATAACCCCCTTAAGGTATATAGGGGATAGTCTTATAAGTAATGACAATGGTATGATAGAAAAAGAATGTGTTAAATATTGTATAACTTTAAATAATAAAATAGAAAAATTAATGGTAGCATTAGAAACTTTGGTACAGGATCTTTCTTTAGTTAGAGAAGCTTTTGAGTCAGAAATATCAAATAAAACTAATGAACTAATGAAAGTTTTTACTTTAATTGCTACTATTTTTTTACCAGCCAGTTTAATTACTAGTATTTACGGAATGAATTTTGACAATCTCCCTCCTATGCAAAATCCCTATGGATGCTTATATGTTTTAGGATTTACCCTTATTATATCTTTGTTTTTAGTTTATTTATTTAAAAGAAAAAAATGGCTATAAAACAAATAAATGTATTTATAAGAAAAATAAACTATTATCTATTGATTTATGTTAAAATATATATAGAATATTATGGAAGAGGGGTGAAAGACTTAGGTGATATTTTTCACTTAAGCAATAGTATGGAAAAAGATTTAACTAAAAAGTATGAATTAGCTTGGGATAAGTACTCTAAAGAAGATTTAACAAATGTTTTTGATTTATCTGAAAAATACAAAGATTTTATGTCAAAGTGCAAAACAGAAAGAGAATGTGTAAAAGAATTCATAGTTTTAGCAGAAAAAAGTGGATACAAAAATTTAGAAGAAATCATAAAGAATAATGAAAAATTAGAGCCAGGTGATAAGGTATATGCAAATAATATGGATAAAACTTTAGCTTTATTTGTTGTAGGTAAAGAGCCTATGGAGAAAGGACTTAAAATATTGGGAGCTCATGTGGATTCACCAAGATTAGATTTAAAACAAAATCCTTTATATGAAGATACAGATTTAGCTTTATTTGAAACTCATTATTATGGTGGAATAAAAAAATATCAGTGGGTTACTCTACCATTAGCTATACATGGTGTAATAGTAAAAAAAGATGGAACTAAGATTAATGTGGAAGTAGGAGAAGAAGAATCAGATCCTGTATTTGGTGTATCTGATCTATTAATTCATTTATCAGGAGAGCAAATGGAGAAAAAGGCTTCTAAAGTGGTAGAAGGGGAGAATTTAAATGTACTAATAGGAAGTATGCCTATAGAAGATAAAGAAGCTAAAGATAGAGTAAGAAGAAATATATTAAAATTGTTAAATGAAAAATATGAAATAGAAGAAGAAGATTTTGTCTCAGCAGAATTAGAGGTAGTTCCAGCTGGAAAAGCAAGAGATTATGGTTTTGATAGAAGCATGGTAATGGCTTATGGCCAAGATGATAGAATTTGTTCTTATACTTCTTTCGAAGCTATGATGAAAATGGACAAAGTAGATAAAACTTGTGTTACATTACTTGTAGATAAAGAAGAAATAGGTAGCGTAGGGGCAACTGGTATGCAATCTAAGTTTTTTGAAAATACAGTAGCGGAAGTAATAAATTTAACATCAGATAATTATAGTGATCTAAAATTAAGAAGATGCCTTACAAATTCAAAGATGTTATCTTCTGATGTATCTGCAGCTTTTGATCCTAATTATCCATCTGTTATGGAAAAGAAAAATTCAGCTTATTTTGGAAAAGGTATAGTATTTAATAAATATACTGGATCTAGAGGAAAAGGTGGATCAAATGATGCAAATCCAGAATATATAGCTGAGATAAGGGCTATGATGGAAAAGCATAATGTATCATGGCAAACAGCAGAATTGGGAAAAGTAGATCAAGGTGGTGGAGGTACTATAGCTTACATACTAGCTCAATACGCTATGGAAGTTATAGATTGTGGAGTTGCTCTTCATAATATGCATGCGCCTTGGGAAATAGCTAGTAAAGCAGATATTTATGAAGCTATGAGAGGATACCACGCTTTCTTATTAGAAGCATAAAATAAGGAAAGTGCTTAGCACTTTCCTTATATTGAGTCTATAGATTTTAGGAGCTTTTCTATATTACCTTGATCTAAGGTAGTTGCTCCTATTCTATCTGGATGGCTTCCATCGGTTTTGGTTAATCCATGAAAATCCGAACCACCAGTTATAATTTTGTTATATTTTTTAGCCAGATTTTCAAATCTTAAGGTATCTTCTGGCTTATTCATATAATATATGGCTTCTACTCCTTTGAAATCCAATTTAAATAAGTCTTCTACATTAGTTTTTTTTATTAATACAGGATGAGCTAAAACTGATATGGCACCAGATTCTTTTAATAGAGATATACCTTCCTCAGTAGAAATAGTTTTATTAGGTACATAAGCCTTACATCCTTCTCCGATGAAGTTTGAAAATATATAGTCCCAGCTATAATCATATCCCGCTTCTACAATTGCTTTTGCAATATGTGGTCTTGAAATAACTCCTTTTGTAGATTCCATTATTTCATTAAAACTTATTATTATATTAAAATACTTTTTTAGTTTATCTACTATTTCATTGGCTCTTTTTTTTCTATATTCTTTTTTGTGTTTTTGAAAATTTTGTATTAAGTTATTTTTATAATTATTTCCTTTAAAATATCCTAAAACGTGAATACTGCAGTTATTATATGTAGTGGATAATTCTATACCAGGAATAACCTTTATGTTTAATTTTTTTCCATAAAATAATGCTTCCTCTATTCCATCTGTAGTATCATGATCTGTTATGGATATTATATCTAGTCCTTCCTCTTTAGCTAGATAAACTAATTCCTTTGATGAATACTTACCATCAGAAGCATTAGTATGAGTATGAAAATCACCTTTTATATAAATAAGAATTACCTCCTTTAAAAATTAATGAGTTTACTATATATTTTATAGTAAACTATAATAAATAAAATATACAACTATAATAAATTAACTTATTTATAAATAGATTAGTTCTAGAATAATGATGTTTATTAGTAAAGAGGGTTTATAAAATATTAATAAGATATAAGCAAATAAGCTTAAAATTTTTAGGCTTATTTGCTATTAATTTTTTTTATATTTAATGCAAATTCTTCAGCTTTTTCTTTTATATTAGGTATTTTAAATATAGCATTAGGATCATTTGCTGTTTCCATTAATAAGGCATAGGGTGGTAATAAAAATCCTTTATTTATATTTAGTCCTCCTATTAATTGTTTCCCCACAGAATCACTTCCAGAATTTCCAGATACTATTACTCCTAATAGATATTTTTCGTAGAAATTTGTTCTCCTATAAAGTACTGTAAGTCTATTTATTGTAGCAGATATATTAGAGGAAATAGCGTCATTATAATTTGGGCATAGCCAAACTACTATATCGGATTTTTCTATAGCAGGTAATATATTTTCAACCATAATACCTCCATAAAAACAACTATTTTGTTTGCCATAATGTAAGCACATTCTATAGGAACAGCCTTTGCAATCTTGGACTTTACCATTTTCTATTTGAATTTCATCTATATCATACTCCTTTAATTCACATGAAGCCATATGCCACAGGCTTAATGTATTAGAAAAAGTATGAGGAGAAGAATAAAGGGCTGTTATTTTAGGAGATTTTATATATTTAGGAGTATAACTTAAAAGTCTTTCTCCAAGTTTATGACATAGATCCAAACAGATCCTTTCTAAAGGCATAGAGAGGGTTTTTTGCCAAGTTAAAAAATTTTTAAAAGAACCAGTAGCTTCAATCATTGGGTGACCTATAAATCTACAACCTAAAGAATTAGTTATAAATATTAAATCTTGACATACATCCTTTGTAAAAAGTTCTGTAGCACTATGCACCAGTAAAGTAGCAGTAGAATCATAAAAAAAATCTTTTTCTTTAGTTTTTAAATTATCTAGAAAAGACCACATATATAAGTCTATACCAGAAAAACCTACTTCAATAGTAAATAAAATTTTTTTATTTTTTAAGTTTAACAAATTATCACTATTTGTTATCTTAGTAACTCTAGAAAAGTTGTCACAAAATTTATTTATCATATTATTTAGTTCTTTAGATGGATTAGGATTTGGCATTATAAGGAACAATTCCTCCATAAGAACACTCCCTTAAAAATAATTTGTATTTAAATTAAATTTTTATAGTAATTACTTTAAATATTAGTAATGAATGTTTCTCTAAAAAATCCTTAGAAAAAATCGGTATTTGAGCTAAAAAATTTAGAATAATCGTTATATTATTTTTCAAAAACATTAAAAATTCTTTAAATAAGCATGAGTTTTTTCTAATTTTTTTAATAAGCTAGGGGGCATATTTTTATAGGTTTCTAATTCTATAGTATTGTTTATAAATTTATTTCTAATTCCCATAAAAGCACCATTTAAAAATGTAGCACTATAGTGCCACTCTGATTTTATAGTAGATATTAAAGAAAAACTTCCAGAGGATAGAGCAGGAGCTATATAGGGTTTAAAGCCAAAGGAACGTATTTCCAAATTTGCTTCTCTAGTTTTTTTAGTTAAAATGTCAGATAAATTTTCATCGTAATTGTCTATACTATTAGCTATTACAAGACCTTCTCCATGGGGACCAAAGGCTCTTCCTTCTATAGAATAATTTTTAAATTTAGGATCTTTACCTGCGTAATAGGCAGCCCTAGCATTCATAACTCCAAGACCATAGCCTCTAACTTGTTCAGGAGCTAAACCTTCTTTTAGAGCTGATTTGCATAGAAGATCTACCGGATCGGATACTACGGCAAATATGCCTTTAAAGTTTTTTTCCTTTGCAAGTTTGGCATAGAAAGATACTATTTTACTGTTTCCCTCAAATTGAACTAGCCTTACATCTTTAATTTCATTTCCTATTTTAGGGACACCTACAGAAACACAGAATACAAACATATTACAATTAAAAATTTCATCTTCATTTAATACTTTTATTTTAGGTAAATTTGGATTTAAGTTAGGACTTTGAATTTGATTACATTCATATTCCCATCGGTTTATTTTATTAATATCTTTGTCATATATACCTATTTCATCTATACAATCTTCTCCTAAAAGTCTTAATCCTGTAATTAATGTTCCTCCTACATCACCCAATCCTACTATATTTATTTTCCATTTTCGGTTTGGACAAGGATTAAATTTTAATGTTTCCTTCCAATTTTCATAAGCTTTATTAATAGCTACTAACCTTTTTTCTTTTATAGCTTTTTTTATAAATTGTGGAACTTTAATAGGAGAATCTCTTTCTATTAAAATATTTAAATTTTCATTTTTTATAAAAAGCAGGGAGGTATTAGTTATTAAAAAGCTTCTTCTAGAATTCTTTTGATCTATATTTACTAAAAAATACATTAATCCCTTATGAAAAGAGGCTTCTTTTTCTGTTATTTCTTTTAAGTTTTCTTTTTCTGTTGAAATTATAATATCATTTTCTATAATATAATAAAATAAATTTAAGTTATTCATAAATTCACATCCTACATATTATTGTTATAATAGTTATACATAAAATATTATTTAGTTGTTTACATAAGATTAATTTTTAATCTTCCATAATATTTTCTAATCTTAATAGACTTTCTAAATCATTTTTTAAATAGTGAGAAGGGTTTAAGTTTAAATCATAGTACATATTTTTTCCTTGGTCTGGGCATCTTGGCACATTAAACACATGACCTAGTAGGTATAAACTTAAATTTCTGTCTGTTATATTACGATATTCTTCTTCTATGATTTCTAATATGTTTATAGAGTTTTCTATACAAATTTTAGATAAATTGAATATGGCGTTTTTATTACTGCCAACTATAAATTTAGGATAGGTATAAGGTAATATTAAATTTATAGAAGGAAGTAAATTTCTTTTAGGGTACTTTCCACGCCATAATAAATCACCACCCATAAAAGGATACATAGACACTTCATTAAACCAAAGTTTTAATCTAGGTATAAAATAAACACTGTCTACAGATCTATTTTGCCTATCCATTAAATCCTTTCCTCGTCCAGACATAATACCTACTACTATATTTTTTATTTCTAGGTTTTCTTTTTTAAATATAGGATCTAAAGCTTTTATTCTATAACCTTTATGAAGCAAATTATCTACCAAAATAACAGGTCTATTAAAGGATTTTAACATTCTTACTTGAGTGTTTAAGTCAAGATAGTGAGGAAATTCCCCAATTTTAAATCCTTTCATATTAGAATAAAATATTTTTTCTGTATGAAGAGCTTTAGTTACAGTATTAGGAATTATATGCCTATCTAATATATCTCCATAGGGAACACACATAGCTTTACCTAGTTTTCTAGGTGTTTCTACATAACTAGGCACATTATTTTCACTACAAATTTTATCAATCATAGCTTGATGTAAGAAATTACTATGAAAGGATAGAATCAGCTCACCTTTATATAAATTTGTTAAGGCTTTTTGTAGCTTTCTTCTGCTTTCTAAAATTATGTTTTTAATTTTTTTGTTATTTCTATAGGGTTCTTTTATAAAATTTTCAATATCTAAGTTTAATATACAAGGATTACTCATATCTACAGCATATATAGATAAAGAATTATTAACAGTTGGGACTTTAATAAAACCTTGGAGTTTTAATATATCAACTATAGAAGGATTTTGAAATTCTTCACATTTTGGATGGAATACAGCATATTCATAATCTGTAGAGGCACAAAAGGCTAAGGTCTCAGTTACTAGAATTTGTTCTATATATCTACTTTTTTCTGTATTTTTAATATAAAATCCATCTAAAGATAACATTCTACCAGTACTGTTATTTCTTATATATTCCGTAATATGATTGTCTTTCATTTCTTCATATAATACGGTAGATCTTATCCAATGAAATAAAGAGAATCCTATTAGTTCATTTTTTTTGTCTCTTATTAAAATTATTTTAGAAGAGGGCTTTCTTTTTATATTATCTAGTATTTCTTTTATATTTTTTACTTTATATTTTAAAAGAGAAGATATTTCATTTATTATAAAATCATCTATAAAATTTAAAATTATTAATCTTAAAGAAATAGGTTTTATTATAGATTTGTCCTGGGATTCTCTTTGATAAAATCCTTTTTCATATATATATTTTTCTGCTATAGGGTCTACTAAACTAGATATATTTTTATTTTCATCTATATAGCTTCTAATTTGTGTAGAGCTTATCTCTGAATATTTAGAGGACAAAGAAAAAATAAGCACATCTCTTTTTATATAAGAGATTATCTCCCTTAATTTTTCATTGTTTTTTCCCCGTTGAAATATTATATGAGAAAAATTAAATATAGAATTTGCTACATTTATATTTTCTTTTTTATAGCTGGAAGCATTTAATATTACATCACTACCAACGGCTATATATAGTTCAGACTTTGGGAATAGACTTTTTAATTTTTTTAAGTCTTTGTTATTAGCTATGTTTATAGGTATACTAGCAGGATAAATATAGATATTAAGCTGATCTGCAATGGATAAATTTAGTATATCCCTTCTCAGAAGACTAGGAAGTGTTCTTTTAGACCAAGAAAATTCGTCTACTGCTAAAAAAACTTCAAATCCCATGTCCCTTAAAGCTTTGGCTATTTCTTTATGGCTTGCAGAAAAAGGATCAAAGGTTCCAGGGAAAAACGCTACTTTTTCTGCAGAAATCATATTTAAATCTCCAACAAAAAAATTGTAGTCGGATATAAATCTATATATATAATGCATACCTACAGAATTTGTAAGCATCATTAAGTTTTTATTTCTATCCTCTGCAATAAGAGTAAGGATTTTTTTCCCCGTTAGTTTAAATAATTCTGCCTTTTCTTCAAATGAATTTTCTTCTCCAAAAAGATGCTTACCTAAAGAGATAAAAGCAGATTGCTTAACTTGTATGTTATAATCCCCTAAACCATTTAATAAAATTCCAAGCATATTTATCAATCTATTATTAAAAAATTTAGTATCTTCTTTAAATCTAATTTTATAAGTAGAATAATTTGATATAGTAATTCCTATAGTTTTTAAAAGTAAACACTTTAAATTTGTATTAGATTTTTTAAATTTAATAGTTAAATCCTGTATTATTTCATCTAATTCTATAGGTTGAAGCCATAGGAGCACCTGTCCTACATAGGTTGGAATATATTCTGTAAACCTATTACCTTCTATTTCTAGTCCCCTTAGTAATTCAATAGCAATTTCATTTCTTTCTGCTAAACTTAGGTAAGGCATAAGTTCTAAAATAGCATTACCAGCTTTACTTCTAACACTTTCTATATTACTTACTTTTAAAAGATTAGAAAAGTGTATAACTGTATGCATGGCAAAAGAAGAGGGATTTTCTTTTGCATATTTTAAAAGAAGATCTATTTGTATATGCTTTTTTATCCAAGTTGTGTTGGATTTTAAATTACTTAGAGATATTTCTGTAGCTAATTTTTTATTTATATTAATATGCTTTTCAAGACTACAGTATAAGCTTTTCATATTTAAATTTTTAGCCAGTTTTAATTTAAGTAAATTCTCAGTAATATATTTTTTATTTATAATAGAGGAATTTAAATAATCCTCTATTTTATTTTTTATGTTTTCGGGTAAATTTTCCTTTGCCAATAAATTTAAAGTTTTAAGAGCTCCTAATCTTAATGATTGATTTCTTTTTTTCAATATATTAAATATAAAATCCCAAAGATTATTAGTATACTCTGAGGAGAAATCTATAGGTATATATTTTGCAGTATCTAATAAAAAAAGTTGAATATCTACATTTTTATATTTTTTATGATCAAAATGATTAAGTACAATTTTTCTGTAATCATCTAGGGAGCTTTCTTTACAATATTTAAATAAAGATTCAATCATTGTAGAAGTATTATATCCTAGATTGAATTTATTTATATAAATCATATTGCTTGGAGGAGATAGCATAGCTTTTAAATATTCTCTTAAAACATCTCCAGAGGTTATTTCAGCCTTTGGAAGTTCTACATTAGAAGGTATTTCTTTCATATAACTTTCATCAAAGGTTGAAATAAGTTTACCTATTAGTTCAGCACAATGTTTTCTAATATCGTCTTCAGGATGGGTTAAATTTTCAAATAAAAATTTAAGAGTTTGTTTTTTTTGTTTTTGAGTAAGGTAAGTAGAATATTCCTGAAGAACTCTAATATATTCCCTAAGATTTTTCCAGTCCTTTTCAGAACGAGCCGAATCTAGTATGGTTTCTAGAGAAATTTCATCTCTAAGTTGATGCATTAAATAAATACTATGATATATAGATATATTTTTAAGATTATTTGTTATTTCTTCACCTTGCATTAATGAATATTCAGTATTATTTAAAGAGGAATACTTATTAAACATATTTTTGTTAGGATCTACATTTATGTTTAGGCTTAAAAGATAGTCCTCAAAATCTTTTAATTTTGAATAAACACCTTTATATCTTTTTTCTTTTTTTTCATCTAGGTTTTCTAGCTTGTTAAGTATCACATAAAAGGAATCTTCTAAAGAATAAATATGCATTTTATAACCGCAGTTTGTTTCCATATTTTTTACTCTAAAATCTGAATAAATTAATATTAAAGATTCTAAAGATAAATTTTCAACTTCTAGATCCCAGGTAGAGTGGTTCATGGCAATATTCCCAATATAGGGTATATTGTATCTTTTGAACCACTGATCTGTATAATAATAATGAAGATGAGGCACTCTTTTTAAATCTTCACCAGTACATCCGTATTTACCTATATCGTGTCCAGCACCAGCACCAGATACTCTACCTAAATCTATAGGTATACCAACTTTTTTTAATTGACGACCTATATGAACACATAAATAGTGGACACCACATACGTGATCTAAAGTATTAAAGCCCATAACTTCTTCACTTAGTTTCATCATTTCATAAATATAATCCTTTTTAAAATTAGATAAAAATTTTTTATACTCATGGGGTCTTTCTAAGGCTTCTATTTCTTCATCTTTTAAAAAATTTAAGGGGTACTTGCTTTTGAAGTTAGAGGCATTACAATCTTTTTCAAAGTCATTTATTATACAAAATATTTTCAAAAATATTTCCGCACAAATATTTAAATTAGAATCATTTTTTATTTTGTTAGTATGAGGAAAGGTTTTATTTAGAGAGTAAGTATATATTTCTTTTAAACATTCTTCTTCGCTTTTTATAGGATAAATGCCTTCTAATAAACCTTTGCATAATTGCAAGGTGTTTTTAGCAGAAAAATCCTGATTTATTATCATTTTAGATAATTTTTTATTAAATTCTAAAGAATCAATATGTAAACTTATATATTCTTTATTTATACCTTGTTTTTTTATCCAGCTATTATTTTTTAAGCTTTTAGATATTTTATTATATAAATATTTAAAGTTTAATTTAGTCATATAATTTTTAGCCTCCTTTATAAAATGATTTTTAAATTAAAAGGGAGTATTATTATGGATAGTTTTATTCACAGAAATTTTTAGAAAAATTTCTCATGGGATATAGTTTATATTTTTAAATATTTATAGAAGAGAATATATTATAACAATTGTTGTTACGATAATAATGTCTATTATAAAGATTATATAATTTATTTGGATTTTTTTATAGGGATATAAGGAATTTATCTTATTATTATTTTACTTTATTTCAGTTAATAATCACTGTAATATTATTTAAATTTTAATTTAAGATAATAGAATAAAAATTATAGATTTAAACTTTTACAATGTTAAAAAGTCATATATTCACTAAAAGATTATTTGCATTTCAACAAATTTAGTATTTTTAGCAATATACGACCTTTTATTTATACTATTTATTGAATAAAAAATTACATAGATTATATAAATTATAGGCTTCAGGTATATTATTCATATCTATATAATCCATAGGGAAGTTACCATCAAAGGGATACACTGAAATATATTGTTTATTATATACATTTATTATGTATTTATCTTTTTCAAATGTAAAAAATATTTTATATAGTGGTTTTGATTTTGGTTTTTTTTCTAAAGTTTTAAAATTTTCTTTTTTTAAAAGAGTTATAAAGTGTTTTATTAGTTCTTTATCTTTTTTATTTATTTCAGATCCTTTATAAAAATTAGTTTCTGATATAGTAACTTTATATTGTTTTTCTAGGGTTATATTTTTAGCTAAAAGGTTAGTATAGTAGAAATTGTTTGGCTTTTTACCCTTTAGTCCATCTATGGGGAATGCTATATTGCAGGATGTTAGAAGAAAACATGAAATAAATATTAAAAATATTAGTTTTAAAAATTTTTTCAAATAAATCACCTACATAATTTATTACTAATTAAAACTATGTGTTCTTTTTAGGTTTTATTACCTTTATTAATGGTATAATAATAAAAAAATAGATTTATCAGGGAGGGGTAAATTTGAATTTTCAATTAATAGCATTAGATATGGATGGAACTTTATTAAATGATGAGAAGAAAATAACAGAAAAAACTCTTTCTTATATAAAAAGAGCAAAGGAAAAAGGAGTTAAGGTAGTTATATCCTCTGGAAGGGTTCCAGGAGGATTGAAATTTTATGAAGAAACTATAGCTAAAGGGGAACCTATGATTTGTGCTAATGGGGCTTTGATTTTAAATGATAAAAAAGAAACCATATATAATGAAGGAATTAATAAAAATACACTTTTAGATATCATAGATATTTTAAGAAAATATAAGAATACATACTATCATTTTTATCATGATAATATAATGTGTACGGAAAAATTTGATTATAGTACAAAAAAATTTTATGAATTTAATAAAGATATAGAAAGAAAATATAGAATAGAAATAAGGATAATTACGGATGGTAAAGAATATATTAAACATAGGTCTAGTGAGATCACTAAAATAGTAGTAGTTGATAATGATTTGGAATATTTAAATAGAATACAAAAAGAAATAGAAGATAATTTAAAGGTCAGTGTAACTAAATCCCATATAAGTAATATAGAAATATGTAACTTTGGAATTAGTAAGGGAATAGCCTTGGAAAAACTAGCTAATTATTATAATATACCTATAGAAAAATGTATAGCTGTAGGAAATGATGAAAATGATATAAGTATGATAAAAAAAGCAGGTCTTGGAGTATTTATGAGAAATACAAGAGAAGAATTGAAGAAATATGCTGATTACATAACTTGTATGGATAATAATAATGATGGAATAGCAGAAGTAATAGAAAAATTTATATTGTAGTTAAATATATATTAATTTTATATTAAAAAAGCTACTTATAATGGAAGGTAAAATTATTTATAAATATACAATTATTTATAAATATACATACTTTTTAAAGGAAAATTATAAATAAAATTGAAGATATAATTAAAAAATGATATAATACCCGGCAGAGGTATAATTATAGTCGAAGTAAAAAAAAGAGGAGTTTTAGTTATGGAAAATCAAAAGAAAGATGTTAAGAAAGATATACAAACGAGACTTAGAAGAATTGAAGGACAGGTGAAGGGCATAGAAAAAATGGTAGAAAATGAATGCTGTTGTAGAGATGTGCTTATACAGATAGCCGCTATAAGAGCTGCTATGAATAAAGTAGGAGGCTTGGTTTTGGAAAATTATGCCAAACAGTGCTTCTTAGGGGAAGATAAGGAAAAAGATCAAGCTATAGAAGATTTAGTATCTACTTTTACTATGTTTATGAAATAAGGAAATTATGATTTGAAAAGCTGTGTTAGCTTCCTTTTTTTAAAATATGGGAACTATTTAGAGATAAATTCATATTAAAAAACAATTAAGGAACATAGTATCATATAATAATATGTTCCTTAATTATTTTTTTATTTGAAATTATATTTTTGTACTTACGCTGTTATGTTTTTCCTTTTTTACTTTATTCATTGTAATTTTTTCTCTAAATTTATATATAAGTCTCGTCATAGAGGATACCATAACCATACCTAAAGCTATAGCCCCTGCTACAGATAAAGTGGTGAACCCTGTATTTAAAGCTCCACTTACATCTCCTTCAATAACCTTTTGCATGGTGTAGTACATACCACCACCAGGAACTAAGGGGATCATGGCACATATTACCATTAAGGTCACAGGAGTTTTTTCTATTCTTGCCATTACTTCTGAATATATGCTTCCTGCTATAGATCCTATAAAGAAGCTAAATACTGTAGAACAGTTGCTGTTTTTACATATAAGATAGGATAGCCAAGCTATACTTCCCCCTAAAGATGCGTATATAAGTTTTTTACCTTTTATGTTGAATATACCCGCAAATCCTAAAGAGGCTAAAAATGAAAATATAAAATTTGAAATCATAATCATAAAGTAGTTCCCCCTAAATAAATCCATAATTTAAGTACTACACCACTTCCTACTGCTATGGCTACTGCTATTAAGAATGCTTCTGCACCTCTTACAATTCCAGAAATTAAATCTCCCGCAATTGTATCACGTAAAGCATTAACTATTCCTATTCCTGGAACTAATATCATAACAGAGCCGATTATTATTTTATCTACATTTAAATTTGATACCATTAAAGTACTTAAAACTGCTAAAAAAGATACTGTAAAACCACCTACTAGATTAGTAAAGAACACATTAACATTTAAATAACCTAGAAAAGAAAGTACAGGCTTTAGGGCGGCGCCTATTACAAATGCAATAATAAAATCTAAATAGTTTCCTCCAAACAATAATGTAAAGAAAGATGAAATAAAGCAAGAAAAAAGTATTCCTAATTTATTACTATAAGGAATTCCTTTTTTTATTATATTTAATTCTTCTTGAACTTGCTCTAAGGTTAAATTATTTTCTTTTATATTTCTAGATAAACTATTTACCTTATCTATTTTATCTAGGTCTATTGTTCTACTTGTAATTCTTCTACTAAGAGAAACAGTTTTACCATTTTCGTTTGTAGCGGAGATCATTATTACAGTAGGAGTAACATAAGGATCAGAATCTTTAATATTATATGCAGAACATATTCTAGACATAGTTTCTTCTACTCTATATGTTTCTCCGCCACTTTGTAATATTATTTTTCCAGCTTCTGCAGCTATTTTTATTATTTTATTTATATCCATATTATCACCGTTTATTGTTATATTTTTATGTTATCAAAAGTATTATAACACCAAAATTATCTTTGTAAAATGAAATTTTTGTAGAAACATAAAAGTTAAATTTAATTGATTGTTTCAAATTTTACAACTATAATCTATAATTAAGATATGTTTATTTTTAGGAGCGTGATAATATGAACTTTACAAATTTAAAAAAGACAGATTTAACATTATTAGGCATGATAAAGAAAGAAGAGGAAAGACAAGAATATAATATTGAATTAATAGCCTCAGAAAATTTTACTAGTTTATCTGTTATGGAAGCCATGGGATCTTTATTAACGAATAAATATGCAGAAGGCTACCCACATAAAAGGTATTATGGAGGATGCGAATTTGTAGATGAGGTAGAGGATTTAGCAAGAGAAAGATTAAAAAAATTGTTTGGCGCAGAGCATGCTAATGTACAACCACATTCTGGTTCACAAGCTAATATGGCAGTTTATATGTCCGTGCTTCAGCCTGGAGATACTATATTAGGTATGGACCTATCCCATGGTGGACATTTAACTCATGGAAGTCCAGTAAATTTTTCAGGAAAGTTATATAATTTTATATCATATGGTGTAGATAAAGAAACAGAAACTATAGATTATGAATTGCTAAAGAAAATAGCTTTAGAAAATAAGCCTAAAATGATAGTAGCTGGAGCTAGTGCATATCCTAGAATTATAGATTTTCAAAAAATAAGAGAGATTTGTGACGAAGTAGATGCTTATATGATGGTAGATATGGCTCATATAGCAGGTTTAGTAGCAACAGGATTACATCCATCACCAGTACCTTATGCAGATTTTGTTACAACAACTACTCATAAAACTTTAAGAGGACCTAGAGGTGGAGCTATTTTATGTAAAGAAGAATATGCAAAAGCAGTAGATAAAGCTATATTCCCAGGAATTCAAGGTGGACCATTAATGCATATTATAGCAGCGAAGGCTGTTTGCTTTGGAGAAGCTTTAAAAGAAGATTACAAAGAGTATATGGATCAAGTTGTTAAGAATACTAAAGTTTTAGGAGAAGAGTTAAATAATTATGGATTTAGATTAATATCTGGGGGGACAGATAACCATTTATTACTAATAGATTTAACTAATAAAAATATAACTGGAAAAGATGCAGAAAAACTTTTAGATTCAGTAGGAATTACTGTGAATAAAAATACAATCCCTTTTGAAACTTTAAGTCCCTTTGTAACTAGTGGAATTAGAATAGGAACCCCAGCAGTAACCACAAGAGGATTTAAGGAAGAAGAAATGAAAAAAATAGCCTATTTCATGAATTATTCTATAGAGCATAGGGAAGAGAATTTATCTCAAATAAAAGAACAGGTAAAAGAAATTTGTAAAAAGTACCCATTGTATCAAAATGCATAAAAAATGTAGAATTTACACATAATAGATAGGGCTTATGTACCAAAACAGGAGCATAAGCCCATATTCTTGCGATATATTGTAGAAAAACCATATAAATTCAAAAAATATAGCAATTTTAAAGGTTAATCATGTGTAGACAAAAATATAAATAGTATGTACAATGAATCTGTAATAAGAAAACTTTAATTAAAAAATAAATACATAGAAAATCCTCTTCTTAAAACATAAAATTTTTATATTTTTAAGAAGGAATTTAAAATTTTATGTAGAATATTAAGCTTAGGGTGATGAAATTCAAAAATTACCCAAAAATATAAAATGTTGCTATTTATATGTGAATAGCCTTTTATTATAAAACTATTTGTTATAACTTTAACTAATTTGTTATAATTTTAATTAGTTTTGCAAACGTATTCCTAATATTAAAGATATTAATATATTTACAAAGATTTAAACTTGTAATTATATTTTTATTATATTTATAATGTATCATAATTTACATAAGCTAATGTATGTAATTAAATTTAAAGTATTAAACATATTATTTTTCGGAGGTGCTTTTATGAAAATAGTATTAGCTTTAGGAGGAAATGCCTTACAATCAGATCCAAAAGACAAAACTCCAGAAAGTCAATTAAAAACTTGTAAAGATACAGCAAAATCTATAGTAGATTTAATTGAGGAAGGACATACAGTTTCAGTAGTTCATGGAAATGGCCCTCAAGTAGGTCAAATATTAGCTTCTGTAGAGGCTGGATATAAAGCAAATAATTCTAATGTATTATTTCCATTTGATGTTTGCGGAGCCTTTTCACAAGGTTATATAGGATATCATCTTCAAAATGCTATAGAGGATGAATTAGGTAAAAGAAATATTAATAAACCTGTAGGAACAGTAGTTACTCAAGTATTAGTAAATGCTGATGACCAAGGTTTTCAAAATCCTACAAAACCAATAGGTTCTTTTTATAGTGAAGAAGAGGCTAAAAAATTAGAGGCTGAAAAAGGCTATGTAATGAAAGAAGATGCAGGAAGAGGATATAGAAGAGTTGTTGCTTCACCAAAACCTGTAGATGTTATAGAAAAAGCTATGATAAAACAATTAGTTGAAGCAGGAAATGTAGTAATTTCTTGTGGTGGCGGCGGAATTCCAGTTGTTAATGACAATGGTGTTATAAAAGGTGTTCCAGCAGTTATAGATAAAGATTTTGCAGCTGAAAAATTAGCAGAAATAATAGATGCTGATATGTTACTAGTTCTTACAGCTGTAGATCAAGTTGCTATAAACTTTAACAAACCAAATCAAGAATCTTTGGCTAAAATGACTTTAGAAGAAGTTGACAAATATATTGCTGAAGGACAATTTGCACCAGGAAGTATGCTTCCAAAGGTTGAAGCTTGCAAAAAATTTGTTCAATTTAGCGAAAATAAAACTGCATTAATAGCATCCCTTGCAAAAGCAAAAGAAGCTATTAATGGAACTTCAGGTACAAGAATAGTAAAATAATAATTAATTAAAAAGCTAAAATGATTGCATAATACATATGTAATCTAAAATATAAAAGTTTATAATATAAATATTATACTATTAGGAGGAATAACATATGTTTAACTTAAAAAACAGAAACTTTTTAACACTAATGGATTTCACACCAAAGGAAATAAACTATTTCTTAGATTTAGCTAGAGATTTAAAAAGAGCTAAATATACAGGAACTGAAGTACAAAGATTAAAAGGCAAAAACATTGCTTTAATATTTGAAAAAGCTTCAACTAGAACAAGATGCGCATTTGAAGTTGGAGCAAAAGACCAAGGAGCTCATGTAACTTACTTAGGACCAACAGGAAGCCATATTGGTAAAAAAGAATCAGCTGCAGATACTGCAAGAGTTCTAGGAAGAATGTACGATGGTATAGAATACAGAGGATTTGGTCAAGAAATCGTTGAAACTTTAGCTGAATATGCTGGAGTACCAGTTTGGAACGGATTAACAGATGAAGATCACCCAACTCAAATATTAGCTGACTTCTTAACAATAAGAGAACATTTCAATAAACCATTAAGCGAAATTAAATTTGCTTATGTTGGAGATGGTGCTAATAACATGGCAAATGCTCTTATGATAGGTGCTGTTAAAATGGGAATGGACTTTAGAATAGTTTCTCCAAAAGAAATACCAACTGATGCTGCATTAGTTGCTAAATGCAAAGAAATAGCAGCTGAAACTGGCGCTAAAGTTACAATAACTGATAATATCGAAGAAGGTGTTAAAGGTTGTGACGTTTTATATACAGACGTTTGGGTATCAATGGGAGAACCAGATTCAGTATGGGAAAGCAAAATAAAATTATTAACTCCATACAGAGTTGACATGAACATGATAAAAATGACTGGAAATCCTGATGCTAAATTCATGCACTGCTTACCAGCATTCCATGATGAAGAAACAGCAGTAGGTAAAGAAATAAAAGAAAAATATGGCTTATCAGAAATGGAAGTTTCTCACGAATTATTCGAAAGCAAATACTCAATTGTATTTGATGAAGCTGAAAACAGAATGCACACTATAAAAGCTGTTATGGTTGCAACACTAGGAGATCAATAATCTTTAAATATATAAGGTAAAAGGAAGAATGGAAACATTCTTCCTTTTATTTTTGATATATAAAGAAATAATAAAACAACTTTAAAACACTTGAAATTTAAGTAGAATTTCAAGTGTTTTTTGTGTGAAAATTAAAAAAGCTTTAATTAAAGTAGATAGATATAAATTAAAATGATATATACTATATATTTTTCCAGGGATTGTGGATGTTTGCCAATAAATATATTCAATCAATATGTGCAGATAAATATTAATTGAATATAAAAATAATTTTGTTCATTTATATAATATTTGGTAAATAGATAGTATTTTGGAAAATGATATTGACAATTATTATCAATTGTGGTATATTTATGATTATAAGATAAAGTAGTATAGTTTAAAAGATAAATTGCTTATTTGAATACTAGCAAAGAAAAAAATAAAGAATAATACTTTAAAAAATATGAGGTAATAATGTTAGAACAAGTAAAAAATAATATTGTTTTTGATGCAAATAAAATTAAATATATAAAGATAGATAATTTTAAATCAATAGATTACAAAATATATATGAATTTTATTAAGAATGGATTTTCATTAGTGCTAATAATAAATGTGGATAATTTTAATGATTATGATAAAGTTTCTTATTTTTTAACAGAAAAGGAGAAAGCTAAAAGGAATAAATATTTAAGAATTAAAGATAAAAAGTGTTTTTCAATATCCCATGGACTGATTAACTATTTATATTCTAATTGGAATAATTGTGGAATAGAACATCTGTTTATAGGACAAGGATTTTACGGCAAACCGTTTATAAATAATGTTGATAAAATAAACTTTAATATTACCCATTCGATGGATGTTATAGGTATTTGCATTACAAAACATTTAGTGGGGATAGATATAGAGTATATGGATAAGGAAGTTGATTATAAGAATATAATTAATAGTTTATTTAATGAAAATGATAGAGGAATAGTGGATAAGGAGGAGGATATTTTTTTAAAATACTGGGTAGCAAAAGAAGCATATATTAAGTTGGGTGGTAATAGTCTTAATAAGTTGTTGAAATTCTTATATGTTAAAAGAATTTCAAATAATGTTATTGAAATTTTTGATACTTATAATAATGTGTATAAAGGAATCTATATTTTTGAGCCTGAGATTAATTATAAAGGAGGATTGGCTTTACAATGTGCTAAAACTAATTAAAGGATGGAGAGGGTTTAAATGTTTAAGTATTCCATAAAAAATTTAAGAGAAGAAGATAAGGATTTTTTTAAAGATATGATACCGTATTTATCACAGTACATTATAAAATATGAGATTAAAGAAGGGGATATAATTATTTATTGTGATGTAGATAATGAAAATCAGATACGCAATTGTCTGGATCATCTCATAAATATGATTAATAAAAATATCTTGTCGGAAAAAACTGAAGAAATTAAAACTATAGAAGACTATACTAGTTATACAACTATTAACCATTCTAATATTTACAATGAGCTTGTAAGTAGAGGTGATGTTAGAGAATTAGCAAAAGGATCTTTTGCTTATAGTGGATTGTTTTTAGATATATATGAATATTTTGAAAGAAAGATTGATGAGTTTGCTTGTTCTAAATTCAAAAATATAAGAAAAATGGTGTATCCAGATTTGCATTCGATTGAGGATTATATAAAAGGTCGTTATTTTGAAAATTTTCCTCATTATATGATGTTTCAGACGACATTAAAGAATGATATGAGTGTTTATGAAAAGTTTTCTAAATGTAAATTTCATTATAAAAGCATTTTAGATGAAATAAAGACTCCTCAAAATGTTCTTCGGCATGCGGCTTGCGTACCTGTATATTCTTTATTGGAAAATAAGATGTTAGATGCAGAAGAAGTGCAAAGTTTTATTGTATCAGGAAAATGTTTTAGAAACGAAGAAGATAATATATTTGAATTAAGTAGATTGAATGAATTTTATATGAAAGAATTTGTTTTTGTAGGTGATGAAAATGCAGTTAATAAAATGATAGAAATTTCTAGAGAATTGATTAAATTTTGGGTTGATATATTTAAATTTAATAGTAAATATGAAACTGCAAATGACTCATTTTTTGCTAGTAATTATAAAAAAATGAAATTTTTTCAAACTATAGGTAAATCAAAACAAGAATTTAAAGTCTTTATTCCTGGGAATAAAAATTATATTGCAGCAAGCTCAATTAATTATCATAGGACTCATTTTTCTAAGGCATATAATATTATAGGTGAAAAAGGTAATTATTGTTATAGTACATGTTTTGCCTTTGGAATTGAGAGATTAGCTTATGCATTACTATCACAAAAAGGATTGAATATTGATAAATGGGATTTTGAAACTATTAAAGAGATAGAAAAATACAGTAAAATTAAGGAGTAATGAAAAATGAATTACAATATAGAGGTTAGACGTTGTAAAAGTTGTATTTTACCTGAAGTCCCAGGACATGTAGAGTTAGATAGTAATGGTATATGCAATATTTGCAATGGAGATAAACGTACAATAAACAAAGAAAATAATTCTAAAAAAGAGTGCAATCTAGATTATTTTAAACAAAAAATTTTATTTTATGATAAAAAAAATAGTAAGTATAATTGTGTAGTAAGTGTTTCGGGAGGAAAAGATAGCATTATGACATTATATGTTGCAAAAAAGATATTGAACCTTAATGTTTTAGCTGTTTTTATAGATAATGGTTTTGCTTTACCAGAGATGTATGATAATTTAAATAATGCAACAGATATTTTGAATGTAGATATGATGATTTTTAAAACCTCTGACATGATAGATATTTTCAAAAAATGTATAGAATCTAAAAAAGATATATATTATTGTAGGGTATGTCATACTTTATTAGAGTATTATATAAAAAGTATTTGTGTTCAAAATAATATTAATGTAATTTTGGGGGGATATACAAAGGGACAGCAATATATCAAAAATTCAGAATTATTTTGGGTTTATGAAAAATCTGATTATAATATTGTTGAATTGTTTAAAAATGATAAAAAATTTAGTGAATTATCAGCTATTTTTCAGAGTCCAATAAAATATATGACTGAAAAGTTTGGAAATATTGTACAACTTTCTCCATTTAAATATATGACATGGAATGAGAATGAAATATTAAATATTATAACAGAAGAGTTGAAATTTAAAATTCCTAAAAATAGTTGGCCTGACAAATCATCAAATTGTATGTTTAATTATGTATCTCAATTAAAAACTATGAAACAGTTTGGTTATGCTCAGCATGAAACAGAGTTAAGTGATCTTGTAAGAGAAGGTGAGTTATCAAGACAACGTGCATTGGAAATCATAAGAACACCTATAGAAGAAGAAAATTTGAAAAAACCACTTTTAAAGTTGGGATTGTGTATAGATGATATTCTTAATTATTAGGAGGAAAAATGAATATAAAAAATCAAATTAAAGATATTTTAAAAAAGAATATTTTTGAACTAGAAGATGTTGAAATAAATGATGAATTAGAGCTGATATCCAAGGGGTATCTGGAATCATTTGATATAATCAATATTATTTCAATATTAGAAATGAAATTTAATATAAATATACCCATAGAAGAAATTGAAATAATGGATTTTAATACTGTAAATAATATTTATTGCTTGATAGAAAGAATAAAAAGTTTGGAGTAAAAGATGGTTCAGAATAATAAAATATATGATAGATCAAAAGTTATAATTGAAGTAGTAAAGGAACATGAGTTAAAAGAGTGCTGTTTTAGACTCTTTCAATCTGATTTTGGGAAAACGTATTATCCTACATATAAAACAGTATTAGAAATACTGAAAAAAGCATACAGAAAAAATAATATCTTTGTTGCAAAATTGGACAATGCTATGCTTGGATTCATCTGGTTTTCTATGGATGGAGTGTTTAATAAATTTCCTTATTTAAATATGTTGTTTGTATTTCCTGAATTTCGGAAAAGTGGTATTGGAAGATGTTTGTTAAGTTTTTTTGAAAACATGGTATGTAAGGAAAATAAAATACCCCAAGTAAAAATTTTTCTTTTAGTAAAAAGTAGCAATGATATAGCTTTAAAATTATATTCAAATTCTGGGTATAGAGAACTATATACATTTGAAGGCTTATTTAGAAAGAAAATAGATGAAATTTTAATGATTAAAGAAATTATAAATAATAGGTAAAAATGTGAGTTATATAAAAATGATTAGGAGAAAATAAGATGGACCGTAAATATTTTGAAAAACAACAAAGAGAAGATTCTATATTGGTTGGACAGGATATTTTAAGTTTTAGATATAATAATAGCAGAACAGATACTACAATAATTTCTTGCTTAAGAAAAATTGTTAACTTAAGCAAAGAAAAAGTAGCTATTATAGATAATGAAACAAAGATAACTTATGGATATTTCATGAAGCGAGTTAATGCTCTATCAAATTTTTTGCTGAATCAAAAGGAGTTTGAAAGAACATCACCAATTACTTTAATTTTAAATGGGAATTATTTAAGATATGTTTGCGTATATGGTGTTTTAGCTTCAGGTGGATATTATCTGCCTATAGAGCCAGAACTAAACAATATTAATACAATAATTTCTTTAGTAGAACGTTCTAAAAGTAAAGTTGTAATTACAAATAGAGAGTATGTAAATATATTAAAAGAAAAAATATCAGAAAGTGTAAAGCTTATAATTATAGAAGATTTATATTTTAGTAGCCTAGATAGCGCAGAAAACGTTATTGATATAAAAGCCGATGATCCAGCATATATGATATATACATCTGGATCTACGGGAGTACCTAAAGGTGTTATTATACCTCATAGAGCTGTTGTGAATTTAGTTAATGCATTGTACGTTAATTTTAGATTAACAAAAAAGGATAGGGGTGTGGCATTTACATCATTTTCTTTTGATTCATGTGGTTGTGATATATATCCATATTTATTGAATGAAGTCCCTTTAGTATGCATTGAGAAGAGAAAACAGTATGTTTACGATATTGAAAAATTAAATAAATTTTGTATTGATAATATGATATCAATAATGTTTTTACCTACGGTTTTAGCTGAAAAATTTATTACAGTTGATAATAATGTGCTAAGAGTTCTTTATTTTGGAGGGGAAAAATTTTGTAAGAATAAAGTTACTAATTACGAGTTATTTAATTCTTATGGATTGACGGAAACAGGAATACTTAATACAGTCTATAAGATTAAAGGAGATGAGCGAGAAATTCCTTTGGGAGATCCAATAATAAATTCAGGAATATTAATTTTAGATGATGAAGATAAAATTATACCTAAAGGGAAATTGGGGGAAATTGCAATTTTTGGTTCTGGTATAGCAATAGAATATGATAATAATACAGAGTTGACCAATAAAAAATTTATTAAGTTAAAAGAAATGGGGAATTTGAGATGTTGTAAAACTGGAGATTTGGGATATATAAATGAGAATGATAATCTATATTTTAAGGGTAGAAAAGATAAACAAGTAAAAATAAGTGGTTACAGGATAGAGTTAGATGAGATACGATTTTATTTGCAGAAATATGATTGCATAGAATTAAGTATTCCTATGGTAATAAAAAAAGGTGAATTATCTTTATTAGTTAATTTTTATGTTGCAAAAGAAGTACTTGATGAAGAGTTAATTAATAAATTTTTAAGTAAGTATTTACCTTTTTATATGGTGCCATTATGTCACATTAACATAAAAGATGTTCCATATACTACAAATGGGAAAGTTGATTATAATAGGTTACAAAAAATTTTTGAGAATAAAAAAGAAAAAGTACATCTAAAAAGTAATTTACTATATAGCAAATTAAAACTAAGAGAGTTTCTAATTGATAGTTATGCCAATATACTTAAAATGGATAAAGATGAAATAATGGAAGATGTTAGTTTTTTTGAAATGGGTGGAGATTCACTTAAAGCTATGAAATTACAATGGTATATACAAGATGAATTAGGTGTAGAAGTGGACATATCTAAAATTTATGAAGAATTCAGTATAAAAAAACTCCTGAATTTAATACTAATATGATTATATCCAAGTTATTCTATTTTTAAGGAGGTGTGATGCTGTGAGTATAGTTCGATTATTTACATTGCCAGGGGCGGGTTCTTCATCAATAATGTATTACAAATGGATACCGATTATTGGAAAGCAAATCAGACTAAGTCCATTGGAGATACCAGGCCGAGGAATTAAAGAGAGGGATAAAAAAGCAGTAAGTCGTAGAAATCTTATAGATTTGTTATTTGAGGATGTTAAATTAAAGTTGAAGAATAATGAAGAGTATATGATATTAGGAAATAGTTCAAGTTCAATTATAGCAATAGATTTATGTAGACTAATAGAGATGCATGAATTTAAAAAACCGAAGCACATTTTTATTGCTGTGGAACCGCCACCTGATATCTTGAAAAATAGAAAAAAAATGTTGGAAGATCCTAAGAGAAAGAATTTTGTAAAAAGTGTTTTTGAAAAATATTTTCTTGATGATTTAATTACAAAAGAGGAATTAGATAAATTATTGTCCGTATTTTTAAATATTGTTTATAACAACATAGAAAAATTTTTAGATTTTTCTGTAGAAGATATGTATAGGGAGATATATGGAGATATAAAGCTGATAAAAGGGAAGAAATATAAAGCATTGGAGTTTGTGCTTGAACATATAAAACTTTTTATTGAGGATGAAAAAATAACTTTAGAAGATGAAATAAGTCTATTGCCTATCAATGTTGATTTAACTGTTTTTGGAGCTACTAATGATGAAATAGCTAGTGAGTTAGAATTAATGAAATGGAAGAAATATACATGTGCAAAGTTTGAGTTATATATGGTAGAAGGAGATCATTTGATTCTATTTAATAATAATGAAACTGTATTACAGAAGATACAGGAAAAAGCAGAAACTATATTAAAAAAATTTGAGGTGAATTATGAGATCAAGGATTAAGGGAGTAGGAAGATACTTACCAAATAGAATTGTAACTAGCGAAGAAGCGGAAGAACTTGCAGGTTTTAAAAAATTGGGGGTTAGAAAAGGACTTTGTAAGATGCTAACGGGATGTGAAGAAAGAAGATATTCAGATACCAATGAATATAGTTCACATATTGCAGCGAAGGCAGCTATAGATGCCATGAAAAAGGCAGGAGTTTCAAGTGCTGAAATTGATGCACTTATTTTTTGTTCTGTATCTCAAGATTTTGCTGAACCAGCAACAGCAAATGTAGTGATGGATTTATTGAACATAAAGAATGCATTTGGATTTGATGTTAAAAATGCTTGCAATGCATTCTTAACAGGTATTGATATTGCAGATAGTTTAATAAAGACAGGAAAAGCTGATATAGTTCTTGTTGTTTCTGGAGAAGCTTTATCAAAATGGATCAATTTTAAGTTTGAATCTAAAGAGGAACTAATTAGAAGGGCTCCGGTGACTTTGTCTATAGGCGATGGTGGCGGTGCTTTTATAATGGAAAGAGAGGAAGATAACAATAAAGGCATTGTGAAGGGTATTTTCCGTACATATGCAGAATATTGGAACAATAATGTAGTTTGGGGAGGTGGAGTTCGTTTCCCGAGAGATCCTGATAAAATGTATATTCCTGGGACCACTAAAGTTATAATAGATGAGCAAAGAAATTTAGGGAAAAACTTATTGCCAATTTTAGAACGTGAAGTTGGGTGGAATTTTCAGAAGGATGTAGATTGTTATATACCAACACAAGTAGCTAAATGGATTAATAAGAGTATGTCTAAGGAATTATCTTTCCCAATTGAAAAAATTATTCAAGTCGTTGATAAATTTGGAAATGTTGGAGCTAGCAATATTCCGATAGCAACATATGAAGCTATTATGGATGGAAGACTAAAGACTGGAAGTAAGACCTTAATGTCTGGTGTTGGAGTTGGAATTAATATTGCGACTATCGCAGTAATACTTTAGTTATGTAGGTGAGTATATGAAAGAAAAGGTTACTTTTGGAGATATATATACTGTAATTTTTCAAGAGGAAGATAGTAATAAAGAATGTATAATAGTCTACAATGATGAAAAAAGGATTGTGTACAATAAAAAACAATATCAAATGTTGATTAATAAAATGAGTAGATTTTTAAAACTTCTTTATCCAAATATAAAAGTTGGAGATTGGATTGGTTTGAAATATCATAATAACTATCTCTATTATGCAGTAGTATTTGGGGCTATGAAATTGGGATGGAATATATTATTACTTGACAACAAAAGTGAAAGTAATAATAGGTATAGATATAAGATAGATGTGGAATTAGTTGCTATTTTAGATAATAATATATTAGATAATTTTCATAATGAAGCTATTGATATTCAATGTTTAAATAGTAAATTTGAGAAAGATATTTGGTCTAGCAAAGTAGCATTTTTATCTTCTGGAACAACAGGAAAGCCACAAGTTATTATATATCATGCTTATGCAATTTTAAATCAAATAAAAAATGTTAAATATGAATTCTTAAAAAATGAGACATTAGCAGATATTGTGTATAAAACTGATAATTCGTACAGAAAAATAGTAAGTTTTTTACCTATGAATCATATTTTAGGATTTTTATTACCGTTAATTTTTATTACTTTAGACTTAAAAGTTGTTTTTCTATCAGATCAAACACCATATGGGATTATTAAAGGAATAAGAAATGAGAATGCTTTAGGAAGCTTTGGTGTGCCTATGGTGTGGAAATTAATAAAAAATATATTGAAGAGAAGGTATTCTGAAAATCGTGAAGGTGTAGATAAATTATTGGGAAAAAATTTTAAAATTATTTTAAGTGGTGGAAGTAAAACAGATGCTTCTATTAGAAATAGTTATATTAGAGCAGGAATTGAATTTTTCGTTGGTTATGGATTAACAGAAACTGGTTTTTTATCTATAGGTAAAAGTGATTTAAATGATTGTGAGTCTGAGGGAAAAGTTTATGATAATTATGAAATTAAAGTTTTAACTTCAGATGGAAGTATAAGAAATGAGGGCACTGGAGAAATTATCGTAAAATCAGATGCGATATACACTGCTTCTATAAAAGATAAAAAAGAAATTTGCCCTGAACTAATTGAAGGCATGTATTATAGAACGGGGGATATATTTGAGCTAAAAAATAGAAAACTTTTTTTTAAAGGTAGGATGAAAAATATTATTGTAGATGAATCTGGAGAAAATATATATGCTGAAGAATTAGAAGAATTTTTTAAAGATATGAGGCCTAAAGGGATTGTATACTTTATATCAGAATATAAAAATAGGGCTACTATGTTCATTGATAGGAATACACATAAACGCATTTCAAAAGAATATATTATTGAGTTAATAAGGGAAAAAAATAAGAATCTTCCTATTTCAAAGAAAATATTAAAAGTACTATTTTTAAATATAAATATTGAATTTACTCAAAAGGGAGATCCTATCCGCATTCTGGAAGAATATAGGGATGTTGGTGAGGTATTTAATATAAAAGGAGTATGATAATTATGATAGATAATAATACAAAAATTGGACTAAAAAAACAAATTAAAAAATATCTATCGGAGCTAATGGATGTTAACACTGAAGATATTATGGATGATGTAGATTTAACAGAAATGGGAGCTACAAGTATGGTAATCATTCAATTATATGTTATTTTACAGGAGGAGTATGGTATATCACTAGATGCTACAGTAGATCTTTATAAATCAATATCTCTGAATGAAATAGTTGAGAATATTGAAAAGACTAAAATTGATTTAAAAGATATAGTGGGGTGAAAAAATGTATACTAAAAATATTATTGGCATAAAAGATGCACGGAAAAATCAAATTGATATTGTAGGAGGAAAAGGGGCTAATTTAGGACTAATGATTTCATGTGGCATTCCTGTTCCAGATGGCTTTATTATAACAGCTAATGCATATAAAAATTTCTTGAAAAGTAATGGTATATTAGAAATAATAGAACAAAAAATTAGTAATATGGATAAAGAAACTTTATCTATAGAGGATGAAACTGAAGAGATAAGAAATTTAATCTTAAAAGCTGAGTTTCCAAAGGACTTAAAAGAAGATATATTGAGTAGATTTAATAAATTTAAGAGACCTATTCACTTAGCAGTAAGATCTTCGGCAACAGCCGAAGATTTACCGGAAGCAAGTTTTGCAGGGCAACAAGAGACATATTTGAATATTATGAATAAGGAAGATTTATTTGTATCAATAAAAAAGTGCTTTTCTTCTCTTTGGAGCATTAGGTCATTTTCATATAGAACTAATAATGGATATGATCATTTGAATGTTGGTATAGCAGTTGTTATTCAAGAAATGATTGAATCGGATATTTCTGGTGTTATGTTTACATCTAACCCAATAACTGCTGAAAAAGAAATAATGATAGATGCATCTTATAATTTGGGGGAAGCCATAGTGTCAGGAAAAGTTACACCAGATAATTATGTTCTTGATAAAAATGGTAAAAAAATAGCTTTTACTCTTGGAAGTAAGGAAATTTCAGTTGTATATTCGGATAAAGGAACTGTGGTTGTAAATAATTCTTTTGATATGAGAGAAAGAAGATGTCTTCATAATGAAAATTTAAAAGAATTATTTGATATGGCTTTAAAGATAGAAGGTTTATATAAAAAACCTATGGATATAGAATGGGCAATTAAAAATAAAAAAGTATATATTCTTCAGGCACGTCCAATTACAACTATAAAGAAAAAACAGAATAAAAATACCAGAAAGCAGTACTCACAAAAAGAAAAAAAGTATTTAAATAATATGATAGAACATTTTCCAGTTGCATGTTATCCACTAGATTATGAAATTGCAATGATATTGCAAAATATGAAATTTGAACTTTTTAAGGATGTAGGACTAAAAATAGAAAGTCCTATATATATGGATAATATGGGTATAATCCATATGAATAAAATTAGGTGGAAAGTAAATCCAAAAGTTTTACGCTTTTTTAAAGTTTATAATGAATATAAAAATAATGAAAAGAATATTGAATATGGAGAAAAAATTTTAGATTCTTGTAAAAAAGAACTCAAAGTAATAGAACAAAATATAGATGAAAATAGTTATAAATTTTCTCTTTGTGATGTAGATAAATACATGAGTGATATTATTTCAATTCATAAAAGAATTTCTTTTGCAAGATTTAGATATTTTCTTTTTCCATCTGTTATTATTGGTGAAAAACTTGATAAAGAACTTAAATCTATAAATCCAAATTATACAGAGTATGATCTCTTATCAGATTTAGATTATGTAACAGTAGATATGAATAAGGATATTGATATTTTATCAAAAACTTTATCAAGAAATAAAGAATTAATAAAGGATTTAATAGAAGGGGCAAGCTATGCATTTATAAAAGAAAAATATGATTACGATTCAATAGAAATAAAAGAGTTTTTTAATAAATATGGTTGGAAGTCTAATTATTGCTGTATTCCATTCTCTTCATCTTCTTGGAATGAGGAACCAAATAGATTTATAAAACTTCTTAAAATAACCATTTCAGAGAATAAAGAATATAAAGAAAACAAATCTGGAAAATACATGGGTATATTGAAAGAGTTGGAGGAAAGTAAAGGTACAAAAAGATTTAAGAAAACAATGGCAGATATTACTTATTATAGACTAGCTCATGTTAGACGTGAGGAAAGTCAATATCTTTGGGAAACAGGATTTGGATTATTGAGGGTGCTTTTAAAACGAATAGAAGCTTTGTTAAATACAAAGAAAGAAGATTTGCTCTATTTGTCTTTTCAAGATTTAAGAAAAGTAATAGCTATTGGTAAGTTAGAGCATGAATGTAGAGAATTGATTTCATATAGGAAAAATCACCGTAGAGAGGCTGAAGAACTTTGGGAGCAGATGACATTAGATGCTTTTTACGATAATGAGAAAAATATTTTTAAGGGAATAAGTGGAAGTTCAGGTTTAGTGAGAGGTAGAGTTTGTATTATAAAAAATCATACTGAATTTGATAAACTGAAAGAAGATAATATTCTTATATGTCCATACACTGATCCTGAGTGGACCCCTCTTTTTAAAATAGCAAAAGGAGTTGTTTCAGATACAGGGGGAGCTTTATCTCATGCAGCTATCGTTGCACGTGAATATAATATACCAGCAGTATTGGGTGTTGGAAATGCCACAGTAAATTTATCAGATGGAGACTATATATTAGTAGACGGAAATAATGGTATTGTAAAGCGATTATCAGAGGAAATAATATGACAAAGAATATAGAAGAAAAACAGGAGAAATTTGAAAAACTTACTAAGACGCCAATTCCTAAATTAATATTGAAAATGGCTATACCGTCTACAATGGCAATGCTAATAGGAATTGCATACAGTTTAGCAGATACTTATTTTATATCCAAGATCGATACAATATCTACAGCATCAGTAGGGCTGGCATTTTCATTTATGAGTGTTACCCAGGCCTTTGGACTTTTATATGGACACGGTTCAGGAAATTATATGTCAAGAATGGAAAGTAAAAAAAATAGAACAGAGTCATCAAAAATGGCAATAGATGGTCTTGTTATATCATTTCTCACAGGGACAATTATAATGATCTTTGGGGAACTGTATTTAAATGAATTAGCACTTTTTTTAGGAGCCACTAATTCTCTTTTATTTTCAACGAAAGAATATCTTTTAATACTATTAATAGGTACCCCGTTTATGATTTCAGCTTTGACGATGAATAATCAATTTAGATTACAAGGAAATCCAAGTTTGGGGGCGGCTGCTATTGCATCTGGAGCAGTAATTAACTGTATACTGGATCCTATTTTTATTTTTTATTTTAATTTAGGAATTAAAGGAGCCGCGTATGCCACGATTATTGGAGAAATAATAAGCTTTATCATTTTAATTATAGTTAGTGGAATGAGAGAAAATATAAAATTTAATCTAAAAAATTTTTCTATAAATAAAAAAATATTGTCTGAGCTTTATGGAGGAGGGATACCGAATTTTACAAGAGAAATTTTTATAGGAATATCTCTTATGCTTTTGAATAATGAATTAAAAATTTTTGGCGAAGAATATATAGCTTCTTTTACTATAGTTAATAGATTAGTGCTTGCAGGAACTTATCTTATGGTAGGGCTTGGACATGGATTTCAGCCTGTGTGTATATTTAATTATGGTGCTAAGTTATATGAACGAGTAGAGAAAGCTTTAAAATTTACATTAAGATCAGCTATAATATTTATGGCTTTTATTTCTATAATATTTTTAATGTACAGCGAAAATATGGTAATGTTGTTTAGAAATGATAATGAGATAATTAATATAGGTTCACAAGTTTTAAGTATACAATCAATCACTTTACCACTTATAGGATATATTACTATAACGGGTATGTTCTTACAAAGTACACATAAATTCAAAGAAGCTACTTTAATTACTTCATCCAGGCAGGGTTATATATATATACCTTTAATTTTAATAATGTCTAAGATGTTGGGGATAAAGGGTATATTGTATGTTCAACCTTTATCAGATTTTATTACTTTTGTTATTTCAGTTGTTTTAGTAGCTAAGTATAAAAAAGAGTTAAAATGTTAGAGTATACTTTAATATAAAATAATTATAAACTACTACCAAGAAAATATGAATGGGAGTAGTTTTTTTATATATAGTTCATAAAATAATAGATTTTAAAGATAAAACAACCTATTATTTTGAGATAACCTATGATATAATTAATTTAACACGAATTATAAAAAAGAAATTTAAAAAAATATTCGGAAAGAGGGATAGAAGTGGGGAATGAAATAAAAACATTATTCGTAGAAAAAAAACCGCAATTTAGGGTGGAAAGTAAAAAAATATTAGATAATTTTAAGTTAAGCCTAAATATGAAAAATATAAAAGATGTAAGAATTTTAAATAAATATAATATAAGTGGTATAAGTGATGAGGAATATAATTTGGCTAAGTATACTATATTTTCAGAAAAGACTGTAGATGAGCTATATGAAGAAAAATTTTCTTATGATAGTGAGGATAAGATTTTTTCAGTAGAATATTTACCAGGTCAATATGATCAAAG
Organism: Clostridium sp. CTA-6; assembly: GCF_054768115.1. Lineage (NCBI taxonomy): Bacteria > Bacillati > Bacillota > Clostridia > Eubacteriales > Clostridiaceae > Clostridium > Clostridium sp. CTA-6. Next base: position 106,780 of record NZ_BAAAAU010000008.1, on the reverse strand, counting down.
GGCAGATTCTGCGGCTCAATGTATAGAAATACTTACTCAAAAACAAGGAGCTATTGTAAAGTATAGTAAAGTTTTTGTTATAAAGGGGAATATAACAAAAGAAGAACTAGAAAAAATAAAAGAATATTGCATAAATAAAGTAGATTCAAGGGAAGCACAGCTTGAAAAGCCTAATTCCTTAGTAGATGTACAGTTAGAAGTACAGTCTGTAGAAGTATTAGATGGATTTATAGATCTAAGTGAAAAAGAATTGAAAGAATTTTTACAAGATAGAAATTTAGCTATGACCTTTGAAGATTTAAAATTTTGCAGAGAATATTTTAAAAATGAAGAAAAAAGAAATCCTACTATAACAGAAATTAAAGTTATAGATACTTATTGGTCAGATCATTGTAGACATACAACCTTTATGACAGAAATAGAGGATATAAAAATAGAAGAAGGATTATATTCTAATGCAATAAAGGAAACTTATGAAGAGTATAAAAATATTAAAGGCTTTGTACATGCAAAAGAAAAAGCTACATGTCTTATGGATATAGCTACTATAGCAGCAAAAGAGTTAAGAAAAAAAGGATTAATGGAGGATTTAGATGTGTCTCCAGAAATTAATGCTTGTAGCATAGTTGTAGATGCTGAAATAGATGGTAAAACAGAAAAATGGCTTGTTATGTTTAAAAATGAAACTCATAACCATCCTACAGAAATAGAACCTTTTGGTGGAGCAGCTACTTGTGTTGGAGGTGCTATAAGAGATCCTCTTTCTGGAAGAGTTTACGTATATCAAGCTATGAGGGTTACAGGTAGTGCAGATCCAAGAAAAAATATAGAAGATACCTTAGAAGGAAAACTTCCTCAAAAGAAAATAACTACTGAAGCAGCTCATGGATATAGTTCTTATGGAAATCAGATAGGTTTAGCTACAGGTCAAGTTTCAGAAATATATGATAAAGGTTATATGGCTAAAAGAATGGAAATTGGTGCAGTTATTGGTGCAGCGCCTATGGAAAATGTAATTAGAAAAGAACCTAAACCTTCAGATATAGTTATATTATTAGGAGGAAGAACAGGTAGAGATGGTATAGGAGGTGCTACTGGTTCTTCTAAAAAACATACAGAATCATCTATAGAAAACTGTGGTTCAGAGGTACAAAAAGGAAATGCACCAACAGAAAGAAAAATTCAAAGACTTTTTAGAAATAAAGAAGTAAGTACTATGATAAAAAGATGTAATGATTTTGGAGCTGGCGGAGTATCTGTAGCTATTGGGGAACTTACAGAAGGTCTTTACATAGATTTAAATAAAGTCCCTAAAAAATATGAAGGCTTAGATGGAACAGAATTAGCTATATCAGAATCACAGGAACGTATGGCAGTGGTAATTTCAAAGGAAGATAGAGAAAGATTTATTAAATTTTCAGAAGAAGAAAACCTAGAGGCTACAGTAGTTGCAGAAGTTAAACAAGAAAAAAGACTTAAGATGCTATGGAAAGATAATATTATAGTTGATTTGGACAGAGAATTTTTAAATACTAATGGGGTGGTGCAAAAGACTAAGGCGTATATAAATACTCCAGAAAAAGAAAGCTATTTTCAAAAAATAGTTATAGGTTCTAAAGAAAATATAAAGGATAAATGGATTGAAAATATAAAAGATTTAAATGTATGTAGTCAAAAAGGATTAGTAGAAATGTTTGATAGTACAGTAGGAGCTGGTACCGTTATAATGCCCTTAGGAGGTAAATATCAGAAAACTCCACAGGAGGGTATGGCAGCTAAACTTCCAGTATTAGAAGGAGATACTACTACAGCTACAGTTATGACTTATGGATTTAATCCTAAAATATCTAAATGGAGTCCTTTCCATGGAGCAATGTATGCTGTTATAGAATCTGTAACTAAAGCTGTAGCTATGGGGATAGACTATAAAAAAATAAGACTTACTTTCCAAGAGTATTTTGAAAAACTAGAAAATAAAGAAGAAAAATGGGGAAAACCATTAGCGTCTCTTTTAGGAGCACTAAAGGCTCAAAGAGAATTTTCTATTGCAGCTATAGGTGGAAAGGATAGTATGTCAGGAACTTTTAAAGATATGAATGTACCACCAACTTTAGTATCCTTTGCAGTAGGAGTTACAAATGTGAATAGAATAATATCCTCAGAATTTAAAGAAGTAGGAAGTGTTATTTTATATATAAAAGCTAAAAGAAATAAAGAAGAAATCCCAGATTTTAATATTCTTAAGGAAAATTATGAAAAAGTATATGAAGCTATAGGAACAGGTAATGTTCTAGCGGCCTCTACTATTAAATTTGGAGGAATTTCAGAAGCTATAAGTAAAATGTGTTTTGGAAATAATATAGGGGCAAAGTTAAAGAATTTAGAAAAAGAAGAATTATTTTCGAGAGACTATGGATCAATAATATTAGAGGTTAATAAAAACTTTGATTTAAACCTATTAAAAGAAATAGATTATAAAATAATAGGTGATACTACTGAAAGAGCTTCTATAGAAATTTTAGAGGAGGAAATATTATTAGATCAATGTTACAAAGAATTTGAAAGTACTCTAGAGAATGTATTTGTATCGAAAGTAGAGAAAGAATATAAGAAAGATTTAGACATACCACTATATAAAAAGAAAAATAAAAAATCCCCAAGCATAAAAGTTCCTAAACCAAAGATTCTAATTCCAGTATTCCCAGGTACTAATTGTGAATATGATTCTAAAAGGGCCTTTGAAAAAGCTGGTGGAGAGGTAGAATTAGTTGTATTTAATAATATGAGTTCAGACAATATAAAGGAATCTATAGATAATTTAAGTTCTAAAATAAAACAATCTAATATAATTATGTTACCTGGTGGATTTAGTGCAGGTGATGAACCAGAAGGTTCTGGTAAGTTTATAGCAACTATATTTAGAAATGAAAAAATTAAAGATTCAGTTATGGAATTTCTAAAGGTTAAAGATGGATTGATGCTAGGTATATGCAATGGATTCCAAGCTTTAATAAAATTAGGGTTAGTACCTTTTGGGGAAATACGTGATATAGATGAAAGTTGTCCAACACTAACTTATAATGATATAGGAAGACACCAATCCAAAATAGCTTATACTAAAGTGGTTTCTAATTTATCACCTTGGTTTAATAATGTGGAAGTAGGAGATATACATGCAATACCTATATCCCATGGAGAAGGTAAATTTTATGCTAAAGATAATGTAATGAAAAAATTAATAGATAATGGCCAAATAGTTACTCAATATGTAGATGTTAATGGAAATGTTACTTCTGATATAAAATATAATCCCAATGGATCTGTATTTGGTGTAGAAGGTATTTGCAGTCCTGATGGTAGGATTCTTGGTAAAATGGCACATTCAGAAAGAATAGGCTATGGAACACTAAAAAATGTATCAGGTAATAAGGATCAAAAAATATTTGATGCGGGAATAAAATATTTTAAATAAATTTTATTTATAGCTTTAAAAAAGGTATCTGAAACTAGGCTTAATTTTAATATAGCAAAGATAAAAAATACACGTAATAAACATATTAGTTAAATGAAGTGGTTTATTATGTGTATTTTTTATCTTTGTGACTTTAAAATTAAATCTGGTTTATTTGGAAATACACTTTTTTACTTATGTATATATGTTGTATTGTAAAAAGCAACCAATTTTTTTGAATATATTTTAATTTCTTAATATTTTTAATTGACAAAATACTAACCAGGATATTATAATTAAATCAGATAAAAGTAGAATTTAATACTATATAATGTGTAGTTTAAATTTATTTTTTATAATAATGAAGAGGTGATATGGTGAAAATTATTTTATACAGCTTTATAGGTTTGTTATCTTTTAGTCTAGTTGATCTCCTTTTAAACGCTGCAAAATTCATGTATCATCACAAATATGGTAAAGTAGTTTTTAAAATAAACAAGAATAAATACAAGAAAAGTAAGGTTTCTAAAAAAGAATTTTTAATGACTGTAAGTCCTTTTAAGGATGAAAATAACAATGTATATTTACCTTTAAAATATGTGGCAGATTCCTTGGGAATAAAGCTATATAATGATGATGAATATAGTATAATTATAAAGGTAATGGATAAGAATATTAAAGCTAATGAAGAAGTAATTTTTATAGAAAATAGTTCAACAAATCTAAACAGAAAAATAGATAAGAATATAAGAATTAGAAATAATGAATTAATGCTGCCACAAAGCTATATTAAAGATATATTCGAAGTAAATATAGAGGTAGATAATAAAACAGGAGAAGTAATACTTAAATAAATATATCGGTAAAAAATTATGTAGAATCTAAAAAAGTTTTTTATAAAGTAAATAACACCCTATTTAGTTAATGAAATATTATAACTAAATAGGGTGTTTGCTTTTCAAAAAATATTTAAATTTTATATAAAGCTAAGAATTATTTTATATATGAGTTACCATCAAGGGGAATTAAAACTTCTAGGGAAGGTTTACCATTAGCTAATCCTACAGCATAAACAGTATAATATTTATTAGCTTTTAAATTAGCATTTGGAGATGTTAATACTGTATTTTCTGTATTAGCAAACTTTAGGGTTATTGTATAATTTTTAGGATCTACAGGTGAGTAATCTGTTATGTTTTTATAGCCTATATTATTAAATATTTCTTTACTATTCATATAAAAATCTACCTTTGGAGCATTAGGAGAAAGATGCACAAAACGTACATAGGCCTTGTTTGGATCTTTGTTGTCTAATTTTTTATCAAGTATAGGAAACAAAGCTATATCTTTAAGGAGTGCTGTAGCTGCTATTGTATATATAGAGTTTGGTGGAATGAAAAAAAATTTATTTATAAGGGGTACATCCTTTTTACCAGTAGGAAATAGTTTTATGTTATAAATCGTAGATGTTAAAGGCATATACTCAGTAAAGCCTTTATAAGATAGTCCTTTATATATTAAGTTATCGTTTATATATATATCTACGGCAGGAGCATCGGGGGATGCGTGAAGAATTCTAACATGTGATTTTTCATCACTTTTTCTAAATTTTACTTTGTTTTCATCAAAACAAGGCAAATCAAACATAATAAAACCTCACTAAAAATTTCTACAGTATTAATATATAGATATGGTTGAAAATTTGTTACATAATATTTTGTTTATTTGTTAAATTATTCATTAAATAAAATGTGGTAAATTTTATTTAAAATATACGCAATTATACAAATATGAAATTGCAATTATGTATATGTTTTAACAAGAATATAGTAAAAATAACTTTATACTGCAAGATTTTAAAATAAACAAATCAATATACAGTAAATTAAAAAAAATTAGACTTATTTTGAGTAAATAACCTAATTTGAGCTAAAAAGAGGTTTTACCAAGAAATTAAAAGATGATAACATTTACAATAAATAAAAGAGATTTTTTAGGAGCGTATTAAAACAAAGGAGGGTTTTTATGGACTTATTAAAAATTGTTGAAGGTTTTAACAATATACTTTGGAGTTATATTTTAATGTTCTTTTTATTTGGGGCAGGAATATTTTTTACTTTTAATTTAAAATTTGTACAAGTAAGAAAATTTAAAGCCATGTTTAAACAGGTTTTTTCAAAAAATCAAAATAAAGATTCAGGTATAACATCTTTCCAAGCTTTGGCTACAGCAGTGGCAGCACAGGTTGGAACGGGAAACTTGGCAGGGGCTGCTACAGCTATAGCTGCTGGAGGCCCAGGAGCTATATTTTGGATGTGGGTTAGTGCTTTCTTTGGTATGGGAACTATATTCTCAGAAGCAATTTTAGCCCAAAAATATAAAGTGAAAAAAGATAATGGAGAAGTACTTGGTGGACCAGCTTATTATATAAGGGATGGATTTGGTAGTAAGAAATTAGCTGCATTCTTTGCTTTTTCAATGATGGTATCAGCTTGTTTAACTGGTGATATGGTACAATCCAATTCAATTGGTATATCTGTAAATAAAGCCTTTGGAGTTCCCAATATAGTTGTAGGTATAATAGTAGCAATACTTACTGCGTTAATAGTTCTTGGAGGAATACAAAGAATAGCATCAGTTACAGAAAAATTAGTTCCTATTATGGCTTTATTTTTTATCATAGGAAGTTTAATAATAATAGGAATTAATTATGATAATATAGGACCAGCCTTTAAAATGATATTTGTAGGAGCATTTAATCCTAAAGCAGCTACAGGAGGTCTTATAGGTGTATCTGTAAGGGAAGCTATGAGATATGGAATATCTAGAGGATTATTTTCTAATGAAGCCGGTATGGGTTCTACTCCGCATGCTCATGCTGTGGCAGATGTTAAGCATCCAGCTCAACAAGGTCTTGTAGCTATGTTTGGATTATTTATTGATACCTTTGTTGTTTTAACTTGTACAGCTATGGTAATTTTAACAACTGGAGCCCTAGATGGAAAGACTACAGGTATAGAGTTAACTCAACAGGCTTTTATAAATGGTTTTGGACATTTTGGTAATATATTTGTAGCAATAAGCTTATTCTTCTTCGCTTTTTCAACAATAATCGGATGGTATTTCTTTGGATTATTAAATGTTAAGTTTATATTTGGGGATAAAGGAACAAAGCCTTATGTAGTATTATTCCTTGTAGCCTTAGTAGTAGGAACAGTTTTAGATGTACCATTAGTATGGCAATTAGCAGATACCTTCAATGGATTTATGGTAATACCTAATTTAATAGCATTAATAGCTTTAGCTAAATTAGTTAAGAAAGAACTTAAGGATTATGAAAATAATTTCTCTATAAAATAATTATTAACTTTAGATAAACCTTTAGTAAAAAAATTGCCTATATAGGATAAAATTTAGAAAAAATTATTTAAAGAGTTAGTAGAATGTTAACAATGAAAAATATGTACTAAAATAAAATATCTCTTAACATAATATTATGTAAATTTATTATGTTAGAGATATTTTTTTATTTGCAAAAATTAAAAAAAGTAGGATTAAAATTATGATATTTTTAAAATCTTCTGAATACTTTGTTATATTTTTATAAAGCATATTGATAAAAATAGTTTTATCTTTGTGAATAGATAATAAAAAACATATATGGAAAAATCATAAATATATTTGTAAATATATTTATATTAAGTGAAAAAAATTATATAAAGCTAAAAATAAGACAGTATAATATAAAATTTTTAATGAGTAATTAAAATTTATTTATTAAATATTATTTTAAATTATAATTTTAATGAAAAAATTCTTTGCAATTATAATTTAGCAATGCACAGTTATAAAATAGATTGTTAATAAATATGAAATAATATATTTTAAAATATTCATAAATGTATATTTTTTAACAATTATAGTTGGTTAGGATTATTGTGAATGCAATTGGTTGAAGGTTTTAAGATTATTATGCAGTAAATTCAAAATATTCAAAGGTAATTATTTTAAATAAAGAATAAAGATATAAATACTAGTTTTACTTAATATTTGAAAAATGATAACATTTACAATGAGGATTTGATCCTAATACATTTTAAGATATACATAAAAAGGGGAGAAGTTTATGGAATTTTTACTAAATATTTTTGAAAATATCAACAACGTGCTATGGTCCTATATATTAATGTTTTTTTTATGTGGTGCGGGAATATTTTTTACTTTTAAATTGGGTTTTGTACAAGTTAAAAAGTTCAAGGCAATGTTTAAACAAGTATTTACTAAAAGTGATAATGATGATGGAATTAGTTCATTCCAAGCATTAGCTACTGCAGTAGCAGCGCAAGTAGGAACAGGAATCTTAGCTGGGGCTGCAACAGCTATAGCATCTGGTGGACCAGGAGCTATATTTTGGATGTGGATTAGTTCCTTTTTTGGTATGGGTACTATATTTGCAGAAGCTGTTTTAGCTCAAAAATATAAAACTCATGCTGAAGATGGTGAAGTTTTGGGAGGACCTGCTTATTATATAAGAGATGGATTAGGTAGCAAAAAATTAGCTAAATTTTTTGCTTTTGCCATGATGGTATCTGCCTGTTTAACTGGAGATATGGTTCAATCAAATTCCATATCTATAGCTATAAACAAGGCTTATAATGTTCCAACTTTGATTACAGGAATAGTGTTAGTTGTTCTTACAGCTATGATAGTTATAGGTGGAATAGAACGTATAGCATCAGTTACAGAAAAACTAATACCTATAATGGGAGCATTATTTATATTAGGTAGCTTAATAATTATATTTAAAAATTATTATAATATAATACCAGCTCTTAAAATGATATTTGTAGGAGCTTTTAATCCAAGAGCTGCCACAGGTGGACTTATAGGTGCATCTGTAAGAGAAGCTATGAGATATGGAGTATCTAGAGGATTATTTTCTAATGAAGCTGGTATGGGTTCTACTCCTCACGCTCACGCAGTAGCAAATGTAAAGCACCCAGTACAACAGGGATTAGTTGCTATGTTTGGAGTTTTTGTAGATATATTTGTAATATTAAACTGTACAGCTTTTGTTATACTTACAAGTGGAGCTTTAGATGGCAAGACTACAGGTATAGAATTAACACAACAGGCATTTGTTAATGGTTTTGGAGGATTTGGTAATTCTTTTGTAGCTATTAGCTTATTCTTCTTTGCATTTTCAACTATGATAGGATGGTTTTTCTTTGGCGCTTTAAATGTTAAATTCTTATTTGGAAAAAATGGAATGAAGTTTTACACTCCAATATTCTTAATATCTTTAATATTGGGTACTATTTTAGATGTACCTCTAGTATGGCAATTAGCAGATACTTTTAATGGATTAATGGTTATACCAAATTTAATAGCTTTAATAGCTTTAGCTAAATTAGTTCAAAAAGAACTTAAAGACTATAATGAAAATTTCCTATTAAAACAGGCAGTAGCAGATAGAAAGGCTAGTAATATATAATTAATTGAAACTTTATTAACTAATATAATATAGTAAAAAACTAATATTCCTATTTAATAATACTCCATAATGTAATATTATATATATAAGAGTTTAATATTATATTATGGAGGTATTTTTATGCTTATTTTAACAGCAGAAGATATTAAAAAAGTATTTACAATGAGGGATGCTATAGAGGCAGATAAAGAAGCTTTTAGGCTTTATTCAACTAAGGAAGCTGAAGTTCCATTAAGAACAAATATAAATATACCTAAATATAAAGGAACAAGTCTTTTTATGCCAGCTTATGTTGAGGAATTAGATACAGCAGGAATTAAGATAGTATCTGTATTCCCTGAAAATGTTAAACTAGGAAAACCAGCAGTGCCAGCTCAAATGATACTGTTAGATGGAAAAACAGGAGAAGTTTCAGCTATAATGGATGGAACTTATTTAACTCAGCTTAGAACTGGAGCATCTGCTGGAGCAGCTACAGACATTTTGGCTAAAGAAGATTCGAAAATAGGAGCTTTAATAGGTACAGGTGGTCAAGCTTTATGTCAGCTAGAAGCTTTATTAGCAGCTAGAAATTTAGAAATAGTAAAGGTTTATAGTAGAAATTTCCAAAATGTAAAAGCTTTTGTAGAAGAGGCTAAAGAAAAATTAAGTCATTATGGTGCAGAAATAATAGGAGTAACTAGTTCAGATCAGGCTATTGAAGATGCAGATGTTATAACAGTAGTAACTACAGCTACCTCACCAGTTTTTGATGGGAAAAAGGTTAAAAAAGGAGCACATATAAATGGCGTAGGATCCTATATGAAACATATGCAAGAAATTGATGAATATATTATATCTAAGGCAGATAAAATATATTTAGATTCAAAAGACGCTGTTTTAAGTGAAGCAGGAGATTTTATAATACCTTTAGAAAAAGGGGTTATAAAAGAAGATATAGTTACTGGAGAATTAGGACAGGTTATTTCAAAAACTATAGAGGGAAGAAAAAGTGAGAATGAAATAACTTTATTTAAATCTGTAGGTATTGCCGTTCAAGATGTGGTAACAGCATATAAAATATATGAAAAGGCCTTAAAAAATAAAGTAGGTAAAGAAATAGAAATATAAGCAGCGAACCCAAATCTACGATTTGGTGTGAGTCGCTTACTCCTATGTAAATAGGAGTTTCGTATAAATAGAACCCAAATCTACGATTTGGCGTGAGTCGCTTACTCCTATTGCATAGGAGTTTCATACAGTTTAATGTAAATTAAAAAGCAGGAATTTTTAATTCCTGCTTTTATTATATACTTATAATTATGACAGTGTGGGTTTATGGAGGTTACATAATTATAAGTTATACAAACAAATTTTATTTAGATGAATATAGTATTATCTGCAGAAGTCATTTCTTCTACTATAGTGTACATATTTGTTATTTCTCCAACTTTAAGTTTATCTTTTATACCATAAAAATCAAGACAAGTTCCACAACTTAGTATAGTAACACTTTTATCTTTTAGGGATTGTATACTTTCAAGGCATTCAGAACCTTCTATTGTAAGTTTAACTCCACCATTTAAAAATAATAAATGAGAAGGAAGTTTATCACTTTCAGATAAAGCATATAAATAACTCTTCATTAGAGCAGTTCCTAATTTATCATCTCCACCACCAAGAACATTTTTAGAAATAACCATAACTAATTTTTTTTCGTTTGATAAAATTGCTTCACAAGCAACACAATGTTCTTTGGTCATAGTTATGTAATATAAAGAATCCTTTTCTTCTACTTCGCTTTTAAAACCATTTTTTTCAGCAAGCTTTATAATATTATTTTTAGCAACTTCATTATCTACTATAGTAGTAGCTTGTCCTTCTTCTATAGAATCAAAATATTTTTTTGTATTGATTACAGGTTGAGGACATTTTAGTCCTTTACAATCAATTATTTTAGTCATATTTTTAGCCTCCTAAAATAAATCTTACTTATATTTTTAATTATATCACAAATTTACCAGTGGACTTATAAATAATACTTATAGATGATAGTAAAACTATTTTATAATATAATGAAATTTTAAAATTTATCTTGAAATTTTCTTTCATGTTAGGTATATTTATAGTTGTTTTTATTTTAGCAGTTCTTAAAATTATCTAAACATATCTTTATTATAAAGGATATAAAAGAAGTTTATAGAATATAATTATAATTGATGGATTTATTTTTTGTTTTTAATAATTAAATATACCAGTGCTACAAAGTACTATAAATAAGGAGTGAGACTATGGTTCCAATAATTTTTACGGATGCTAGTTGTGATTTACCAAGAAATTTTATAGATGAAAATAATATACCTTTTTTAGGACTTATGTGTAATTTTAAAGGAAAAGACTGGGAAGATGATTTTGGAAAGACATTATCCTATGAAGAATTTTATACAGGTATTAAAAAGGGTGAAATGCCTTCTACCAGTCAAATTAATGAATATAGGTTTGAAGAAAAATTTAAAGAATTATTGAAAGAAGAGAGACCTATAATATATATAGCTATGTCATCCGGATTAAGTGGTACTGTAAATAGTGCTAAGATGGCAAGAGAAGAGATATTAGCACAAAATAAAAAGGCAGATATAACTATAATAGATACAAAATGTTCCTCTATAGGACAGGGATTATTGGTATATAATGCGGTTCAGATGGCTAAAGAGGGTAAAAGTAAAGAGGAAATAGTAAAATGGGTAAATGAAAATAAGGATAAAGTTAATCATTGGTTTATGGTGGAGAATTTGACCCATTTAAAAAGAGGAGGAAGAGTATCAGCAACCTCTGCAACTATAGGAACTTTATTAAATATAAGGCCCATTATACACATAGAGAAAGATGGCACTTTAAAAAATATAACTAACATAAGAGGAAGTAAAAAAGCTATAAGATATCTTTTAGATAGATTCAAGGAAAATTGTACAAATCATGAAGATGTTTTAATAGGTATAGTTCATGGACATTGTGCAGAAGAAGCAGAAAAATTGAAAGAAATGGTAATAGAAGAGTTTGGTGCAAAGAATTTTATAATTAATGAATTAGGTATTGGTATGGGAGCTCATTGTGGAGATGGAATGCTTGCATTATGTTTTATAGGAAATAATATATAAGTAACATATAAAAAAATCCTCCTTTTTAGTATAATAGCAAAGAGGGGGATTTTTCTTTTGAAAATAATTAAATGTTTATATTAATTTAAAATATGGGGGGGTTCTTTTGAAGAGTAATATTATTAATCAGGTTTTAATTCTTTCTATAATAATGGGCATAGGAGTTATTTGTGGCAAAAGAAAAATTTTAAATGAAGAAGCAAATAAAAAACTTTCAGATCTTTTAGTTAAAGTTACTTTACCTTGTCTTATTGTTTCTTCTTTTAACTATAATTTTACTGGAGATATGATAAAAAACGCTAAGATGTTTTTTATATATTCAATAATTATACATATAGCTTTACTACTAATAAGTGGTTTGTTTTTTGTAAAGTATAATGAAAGAGCTAGAAAGGTACTTAAGTTTTCTACTATATTTTCTAATAGTGCATTTATGGGGTATCCTGTAATAGAAGCTTTATATGGTAAGGTTGGAGTATTTTATGCTTCTATTTTTGGCATACCCTTTAATATATTTATGTTGTCTGCAGGTATCATGATATATACAGGAGAAAGAGATGTTAAAAACTTAAAGGGTATATTAAAACATCCTGGTATAATTGCTACAGTATTAGGTATGTTTATACTTGTATTTTCAATTTCTATTCCTATACCTATAAATACAGCTTTACAATATGTTGGATCTATGACTACTCCTTTATCTATGATAATAGTGGGTTCCATGCTTGCAGATATAAATATAAAGGAGATTTTTTCAGGAACGGAGGCTTATTATGGCTCTTTTGTTAGACTTATAATAATACCTGCTTTAGTTTATATTTTAATGATTGTAGTAAAAGCTGACAAGCTTTTACTAGAAATATGCGTAATATTAGAAGCTATGCCTACAGCAGTATTAGCTACTGTGCTTGCAGAAGAGTATGATGGGGATGTGGTTTTGGCAGCTAAGTGCGTATTTATAACTACTATTTTGTCTGTTATAACTATACCTTTAGTAGTAGCCTTTATAAGTTAAATGTATTTCCCTTATTAAAATGTATTTTAGTATGATAAAAATTTAAATTATAATGTTATAATATAGATATTAATTTTAAAATTATTTTTTATTTATACTATGTTTAATTGAATATTATAAAAGAGGTGGAAAAATGTTTGATACACATTTACATACGGAGTTTTCTACAGATTCTAAAATGACCATAGGTGAAGCTATAAAGGCTTCTAAAGATAATGATTTAGGTATAATAGTAACAGAACATATGGATTTAGGATTAAAGGATGAAAATAAATTTTGTTTCCATGTACCTTCTTATTTTGAGAAGTATAACAAATATAGAAGCGAAAAACTTCTTTTAGGTATAGAATTAGGAATGGAAAGAGATCTTATAGAACAAGGAAAAGAAGTAATTAATAGTGGGGAATTTGATTATGTAATAGGCTCTATCCATTTAATAGATAAAATTGATTTATATTTAGATGAATTTTATAAGGATAAGAGTAAAGAGGAAGCTTTTCATATTTATTTTAAAAATATGAGCTATAATTTAGCAAAGTATGATTTTGTAGATAGTTTAGGACATATAGATTATATTTCAAGATATGCTAATTATGAAGATCCTGAGATAAATTATGATATTTTTAAAGAGGATATAGACGAAGTTTTAAAGGTTATAGTAGAAAAAGAAAAATCTATGGAAATCAATACAAGAAGATTAAATGATAAAAGAGCTGCAACAAATTTAGTTAAAATATATAAGAGATTTTATGAACTAGGAGGAAGGACAGTTACTTTAGGTTCTGATTCTCACAATGCTAAAGACATAGGAAATAGATTAAGCTTTGGAAAAGAAATTGCTGACTATTGCAATTTAAAGGTTGTGTATTATAAAAATAGAAGACCTGAATATGATAAATAGAATTGATTAGAGAGTATGTATCTCAAAATTAAATAGATTTAATTTTAAAGGGGCAAATATAAAAAATACACTCATAAACCAATTCATTTTGTTAAAAAGCTTTACTTTATAACTTGATAAAACAAGGACTTTAACTTACAATGAGAGTTAAAGTCTTTTTTAGTGAGGTGAGAGTATGAGACCTTTAGCAGATTTAATGAGACCTAACAAATTAGAAGATTTTGTAGGGCAAAAGCATATACTATCTGAGAATAAGCCTTTGTATAATTTAATGAAAAATAAATCCATATGTAATTCTATATTTTATGGACCACCAGGTACAGGTAAAACTACTTTAGCTAATATTATGGCAAATTATGTAGATAAGAAATTTTATAGATTAAATGCTACTACAGCATCTATTAAGGATATTCAAGAAATAACTTCTAGCATAAACAGTTTGTTAAACTATAGTGGTGTTGTGTTGTATATAGATGAGCTGCAACATTTTACTAAAAAGCAACAGCAGGCCTTATTAGAGTTTATAGAGGATGGAAGAGTAGTATTAATAGCTAGCACTACTGAAAATCCTTATTTCGTTATACATAAAGCTATTTTGAGTAGATGCAATATATTTCAATTTAAACCACTTAATAAAGAGGAGATTATTTTAGGATTAAAAAAGGCCATAAACAAATTAATAGATAAGGGTATAAATATAAAGTATACTGATGAGGCTTTAGAATATATAGGTGAGATATGTCAGGGAGATTATAGAAAAGCTTATAATATTTTAGAACTAGCTGTAAATTCTCACTGTGGATTTAATATAGAAATTACATTGGACTATATAGAATCCTTAGAACAGTCTAACATTAGAGCAGATGCTACAGGAGATGAATATTATAACATTTTAAGTGCTTTCCAAAAGAGTATAAGAGGAAGTGACGCTGATGCAGCAGTTCATTATTTAGCAAGACTTATAAAAAGTGGAGATATGACATCTATTACAAGAAGGTTATCAGTAATGGCAGCAGAGGATATTGGATTAGCTTATCCTAATGCATTAACTATTGTGAATTCTGGTATAGAGTTAGCTTTAAAAGTAGGATTTCCTGAGGCACAAATTATTTTATCTGAAATTACAATATACTTAGCTACTTTGCCAAAATCAAATAGTGCGTACATAGCCATAAAAAATGCTATGAAAGATTTAGAAAATATTAATTTTGGAGATGTGCCAGATCATCTAAAGGATTCCCATTATTATGGTGCTAAAAATTTAGGTGTAGGTGGGTATAAATATCCCCATAATTTTAATAATCATTATGTTAGTCAAGAGTATTTACCTAAAGAGTTGAAAGATAAGATATATTATAAAGCTCAACATAATAAATATGAAGAAAATTTAAAAAAATATTGGGAAAATATAAAAAGTAGATAAATAAAGGAATATTTTAGTATAGTCTGTTACAAATTAAGACTATACTTTTTTGTATTAAAAAATTTTCCAAAAAAATTGATTAATATTGTTGACAGTTTTACTCAGGTTTGCTATTATAAAAATAAATCATAGTAAAGTGGTCAACATTAAAAGGATGTGATTAAATGAAGTTGTCAACTAAGGGTAGGTATGGAGTAAAGGCTATGGTAGATTTGGCAATTAACTACGGTGGGCAACCAGTTTCTATAAAAAATATTTCAGAAAGGCAACATATATCTGAATATTATTTAGAACAACTATTTTCTCCACTTAGAAAGGCTAAACTTATAAAAAGCATAAGGGGAGCTCAAGGGGGCTATATTTTGAATAGGCATCCTAAGGACATAACTGTAGCAGATATTATGGAGGTTTTAGAAGGACCTATAGAAATATCTAGTTGTTTAGAGGGAGAGGATAGTTGTGGTAATGTGGATTGTTGTGCAACTAGGCTTTTGTGGGCAAAGATAAAGAAAAGTTTAGATAATATAATGGAATCAACTACCTTACAAGATATGGTAGAGGACTATAGAAAAATAAATCCACCAATTAAAAGGAGTGAAAATAATGAATAAACAAGTTTATATGGATTATTCAGCTACTACTTATACAAAACCAGAGGTATTAGAAGAAATGCTTCCATTCTTCACTGAAAATTTTGGAAACCCATCTTCTTTATATTCTTTCTCAGATAAAACTAAAAAAGCTGTAGACCTAGCAAGAGAGAGAGTAGCAAAGGTATTGAATGCAGAAAAAAATGAAATATTCTTTACAAGTGGTGGTTCGGAAGCGGATAACTGGGCCCTAAAAGGTATAGCTTATGCTAATAAAAATAAAGGAAATCATATAATAACTACTAAAATAGAACATCATGCTATATTACATACAGCACAATTTTTGGAAAAAGAAGGTTTCAAAGTAACTTATCTTCCAGTAGATGAAGAAGGTTTTGTAAGTATAGAGGATGTAAAGACTGCTATAACAGATGAAACCATTTTAGTTTCTATAATGTTTGCTAACAATGAAATAGGAACTATAGAGCCAATAAAAGAAATAGGTAAATTATGCAAAGAAAAAAATATTTATTTCCATACAGATGCAGTTCAAGCTATAGGTCACGTAGATATAGATGTAAAAGATATGAATATAGATTTATTATCTATGTCTGCTCATAAATTTTATGGGCCTAAAGGAGTAGGTGCTTTATATATAAGAAATGGAGTTAAAATACAAAATTTAATTCATGGCGGCGGACAAGAAAGAGGTAAGAGAGCTAGTACAGAAAATATAGCTGGTATAGTAGGGCTTGGTAAAGCAATAGAATTAGCTATAGAAAATATGCCTGAGGAAAATAAAAAATTAGCTAATTTAAGAGGAAAGCTAATAAAAGAAGTTGAAAAAAGAATACCTGAAGTAAAATTAAATGGACCTAGAGATATGGGCAAGAGATTACCTAATAATGTTAATATTAGCTTTATAGGTATTGAAGGAGAAACTTTATTATTAGATTTAGATATGAATGGCATATTTGGATCTACAGGAAGTGCTTGTGCTTCAGCATCTTTAGACCCATCCCATGTGCTTTTATCTATAGGATTGCCACATGAAGTTGCTCATGGTTCTTTAAGATTAAGCTTAGGAGATAAGAATACAGAAGAAGATATAGATTATGTATTAGAAGTACTTCCTAAAATAATAAAACAAAGAAGAGAAATGTCACCACTTTGGGAAGATTATATGAAAAACAAGGAGGAAAAATAATATGTATACAGAAAAAGTAATGGATCATTTTAGAAATCCTAGAAATGTAGGGGAAATAGAGGATGCTAATGGTATAGGCGAAGTAGGAAACGCTAAATGTGGCGATATAATGAAAATATATTTAAAAGTTGAAGATAACATAATTAAAGATGTAAAATTTAAGACCTTTGGATGTGCATCAGCTATAGCATCATCAAGTATGGCCACAGAACTTATAAAGGGAAAAAACTTAGAAGATGCATGGCAGCTTACAAATAAAGCTGTAGCAGAAGCTTTAGAAGGATTACCACCAGTAAAAATGCATTGTTCTGTACTTGCAGAAGAAGCTATACACAAAGCAATAAATGAATATAGAGTATCTCAAGGTTTAGAACCATGGGAAATGAAGACGCATTCTGAACATATTCACGAACATGTACATGGTCATTAATAGATATGTAGATTGCTGCAGAACATAATAAATTATTTTTATATAAGATATTTTAAAAATACCCTCGTTAAAGAGGGTATTTTTTATTTTTTTGATAAAACTAAAGATAAGATGTCGGCAATTAAACCATAAGTTTTATAAGCTTTTAATTTTAAAATATTAATATAAAGTGGGGTAAATATGTATAGAAGCAAATATTTTAAATATATGAATGTATACTATAGTAATGGTAAAAAAGCAGGTTTTATAAAAGATATATTAATAGATTTTAATGAAGAAAAAATTGTAGGGTTTTGTGTAAGTTCTTATAAAATATTAAATAAAGATAATATAGTGCTTGTAGAAGATATAATATCAATAAATAAAAATATGGTAGTAAAAAAATTAGGAAGAGGAAAGTATTTAAGTTTTAATGATATAAAGCATTTAGAGGTTATAGATATAGAGGGCGTTTTAATGGGAGTTATTGAAGATATAATAATAAATGAAGATGATTTTAGAATAGCTGCTATTATAATATCTATGGGATTTTTAAATAATTTTATAAAAGGGAAAAAAATAATAAGTCCTAATGAAATAATATTAGGAGAAAGAAATCTACTTTACTTTAATTATAGAAGTAGAAATTTAGATTTTAAAATTATGGTTAAAAACAAAATAAATACATAGGAGTAAGAGATCATGAGAAAATACTATAAAAATTTGTACTGTAAACTATTATTTTTTATATTAGTGTTACTAATATTTTTTATTATACTTATAAAAAATACCATAGTAAGAGATATACTTTCCTTATTTTTTATATCTTTTGTTATATATTATATACTAAAACCTATACATACATTTTTAAAACATAAAGGTGTAAATGAGAAATTTTCTGCATTACTTTTAGTTGTTACATTAATAATGATCATAGGAATTTTTATTATTTCCATAATACCTGCCATAATAAAAGAAGGGTACAATATAACAAGTTCTGTAGGATATATTCAAAAATATATAGATTATATATATAATAAAATAAATTTATTAAATAATAATAAAATTTTAGGCGGGATTTTAAATAAAATAAATGTGAAAATTGAAAGTTATACAGTATCAATCGGAGAAAATATTTTAAATAAATTTGTAGGTTTTGGAGAAAATATATTGGATTATGCAGTTATTCCTATAATAGTATATTATTTTTTAGCCGCAGGGAATAAAATAATACAAAAGTTTTTTATGATTTTTCCTGTTAAGGTAAGAGGGATAGTAAAAAATGTATTTGAGGATATAGATAAAATTTTAGCGAGATATATTATAAGTCAAATAATATTATGTTTAATAATAACAATTCTTACTTTCTTAGTCTTAGTAGGTCTAGGCATAAAATTACCTATATTATTATCTTTGATAAATGGTTTTTTTAATATAATACCTTATTTTGGACCGGTTATAGGGTCCTTGCCAGCTATATTAATAGCCTTTACAAAATCACCTAAAACAGCTTTGTGGGCTTTAATTTTATTATATGCTATACAACAAATAGAAGGTGATATATTGTCTCCTAAAATCACAGGAGATAGTGTAGATATGCATCCTTTAACAGTTATATTGCTTCTTTTAATAGGAGGAAAAATATATGGCTTTTTGGGAATGGTTTTAGCTATACCTATAGGAGTTATAATGAAAATTATATATGAAGATTTAAATTACTATTTATTTTAAATAAATTATGGGATGAATTTTTGCATATCTTGACATAATGGTAATTTTTATTTATAATTTGAGGATAATAATATTAAATGAATATATATAATAGTGATGATTAAAAGGAGTAAGTAAATTAACTTTATATAGAGAGGAAGTGGCTGGTGAAAACTTCTTAAGGTTTGTACTGAAGGCTGTTTATGAACTATTTTACAGGAGTTGTAAATGCAGTTTTGCATTTAAATTAGGGTGGTACCGCGGAATATAACTTTCGTCCCTTTTAGGGATTGAAGGTTTTTTTTATTACAAAAATATGAAAATAAAGGAGCGATAAACCATGGAAAGAATGGGTTTAAATGAAATAAGAGAAGAATATCTAAAGTTTTTTGAAAGTAAAGCACATTTTAGACTACCAAGTTTTTCTTTAGTACCTAAAAATGATAAAAGTTTACTTCTAATAAATGCAGGAATGGCACCTTTAAAGCCTTATTTTACAGGTCTTCAAGTTCCACCAAGTAAAAGGGTTACTACTTGTCAAAAGTGTGTAAGAACTGGAGATATCGAAAATGTAGGTAAAACTTCAAGACATGGTACTTTCTTTGAGATGATGGGAAATTTCTCCTTTGGAGATTATTTTAAAGAAGAAGTTATCCCTTGGGCTTGGGAATTTACTACAGAAGTTTTAAAATTGCCTAAAGAGAAATTATATGTGACTATATATGAAGAGGATGATGAAGCCTTGGATATATGGGTAAATAAAACAGATGTGGATCCTAAAAGAATATTTAGATTAGGAAAAGAAGATAACTTTTGGGAACATGGATTAGGACCTTGTGGACCTTGTTCAGAAATTCATTTTGATAGAGGAGCAGGAGAGGTTAAAACTTCAGAGGAGTTTGTAAAAGCTAGTGATGAAGATAAAATAGTGGAATTCTGGAATTTAGTATTTACTCAGTTTGATAAGGATGAAGAAGGAAATTATAACAGACTTGCCAATCCTAATATAGATACAGGTATGGGACTTGAGAGAATGGCTACTATAATGCAAAATGTGGATAGTATATTTGAAGTTGATACAATAAAAGCTGTATTAGATCAGGTGTGTAAACTTTCAGGAGCTAATTATAAAGAGGATAGGGTAAAAGATATATCTATAAGAATAATAACAGATCATATAAGAAGTATTACTTTTATGATAAGTGATGGTATATTACCTTCTAATGAAGGAAGAGGATATGTTCTTAGAAGAGTTTTAAGAAGGGCTGCAAGACATGGAAAAACTTTAGGAATAAACAATACATTTTTACATAACTTAACAGATATAGTTATAGAAAATTGTTATAAAAATTATCCGGAATTAGAAGAGAAAAAAGAATATATAAAGAAAGTTATAAAACTAGAAGAAGAAAGATTCGATGAAACTATAGATGCTGGAATGCAAATATTAAATGATTATATAAAAGAAGTTAAGAATAATAATCATAAAGTTCTTTCAGGAGATAAAGCTTTCAAACTATATGATACTTATGGATTTCCAGTAGAATTAACGGAAGAAATCTTAGAAGAGCAAGGTATAAATATAGACAAAGAAGGCTTTAATAAAGAAATGAAGGAGCAGAGAGAAAGAGCTAGATCTGCTAGAGAAGAAACTAATTATATGGGTGCAGAAGATACCATATTAAATAAAATAGATTTAAGTATAAATACACAATTTGAAGGTTACGATAAATTAGAACTTAAATCAAAAGTAGCTTTAATTGTAGAAAATGAAGAGTTTAAAAATCAGATTGAAAAAGGAAATAAAGGGGTAATAGTAACTTATAATACTCCATTTTATGCAGAAATGGGTGGCCAAATAGGAGATACAGGTATTATATATAATGACAGTTTCAAAGCAAAAGTTATAGATTGTAAAAAGAACATATCAGGTAAAATACTTCATTTTGTAAGAGTTTTAGAAGGGAAAATGTCTTTAGAGGATGAGGTTATATTAAAAGTAAATGAAGAAAGAAGAAATAATATAAGAAAAAATCATACAGCAACTCATATATTACATGCTGCCTTGATAAAAGTGGTAGGAGATCATGTACAGCAATCAGGTTCCTATGTGGATGATGAAAGATTAAGATTTGACTTTAGTCATTTTGAAGCAGTATCAGAGGCTGAATTAAAAGAAGTAGAGAAGATAGTAAATAAAGAGATAATGAAAGCTAATGTTGTAAATACTAAAGTAATGAACATAGAAGAAGCAAAAGAACAGGGGGCCATTGCATTATTCGACAATAAATATAAGGATGATGTTAGAGTAGTTTCTGTAGGAGAATTTAGTAAAGAATTATGTGGTGGAACTCATGTAGGCAATAGTGGTGAAATTGGAATGTTTAAAATAGTTTCTGAGGCAGGGGTTGCAGCTGGTATAAGAAGAATAGAGGCAATAACGGCTTTTAAGGCTATAGAATATGTAGATCACAAAAATAACATATTAAAAGACGCAGCTCAAATATTAAAATGCAATGAAAAGGAATTATTAAACAAATTAAGTCATCAAGTTTTAGAAATGAAAGAAAAAGAAAAGGAAATAGAAGCTTTAAAATTAAAACTAGCAAGTGGTGCAGAGGATGAAATATTAAATAACATAAAAGAAATAAAAGGTGTTAAAGTAGCATCAGCGGCAGTAAAGGATATAGATGGAAATGCCCTAAGAGATTTAGGAGATAAAATAAGAGATAATATGCAAAGTGGAGTAGTTGTTCTAGGAAGTAACTATAAAGGTAAAGTTTTATTCGTTGCTATGGCAACTAAAGATACAGTAGCTAAGGGAGTACATTGTGGAAAGATAATTAAAGAGATTGCAGCTATAGCCGGTGGTGGCGGTGGTGGAAGACCAGACATGGCACAAGCAGGAGGTAAAGATCCAAATAAATTAGAAGAGGCTATAAAAACAGTAGAAACTGTAGTGGAAAGTTTAGTTAAATAGTATACTTTTTAATAAATATGTCTTATAATATAATTAAAGAACATAAAAACACTCAAATACTGGTTGCTCCAAAGAAAGTTGCAATCCTTAAAGATTGTATAGGAAGGTGATAAAATGAGTGGAGATAAAACAATACAATTTGATCCTGTAGAAAATAAAAAAACATTAACAAAAGAAATACTTACGAAAGTTTATAATTCTTTGCTAGAGAAAGGTTATAATCCAGTAAATCAACTAGTGGGATATTTGATCTCTGGTGATCCAACTTATATAACTAATTATAATGGAGCTAGATCTTTAGTTATAAAGTTAGAAAGAGATGAAATACTAGAGGAAGTAATAAAATCATATTTAGGGATAAATTAAAAAAATAAAAATGCCCTGTAGGGCATTTTTATTTTAAATATGGAAATAATATAAGCAGTGAACCCAAATCTACGATTTGGTGTGAATCGCTTACTCCTATGTGAATAGGAGTTTCGTATAAATAGAACCCAAAATCTACGATTTGGTATGAATAGCCTACTCCTATGTAATAGGAGCTTAGTATAAAATGAATACAAATCTAGGATTTAAAGATGATGACTTACTCCGATAATATAGGAGTTTGATATAAATACAATACTTAGGAGAGATTTATGAGAATATTAGGTCTAGATATAGGTGATAGAACTATTGGGGTAGCTTTAAGTGATCCATTAGGTTTTACAGCACAAGGAATTACAACTATAAGAAGAAAAAGTGAAGCATATGATTTGGAAGAGATAAAAAAAATATGTGATAAATATGAAGTAGATACTATAGTATCAGGGCTTCCTAAAAATATGAATGGTACATTAGGACCACAAAGTGAAAAGGTTCTAGAGTTTTGTGATTTAATAAAAGAACATGTGAATATTGAAATAAAAATGTGGGATGAAAGATTAACGACTGTAGCGGCTACTAGAGCTATGCTAGAGGCGGATTTATCTCGCTCAAAGAGGAAAAAAATAGTAGATAAAATGGCTGCTACTTATATATTACAAGGATACTTAGATAGTTTATCAAAATAAGGAGGATAATGATATGGATAATAATATAGATACAATAACATTAACAGATGAAGAAGGAAAAGAAACTGAATTTGAGGTAATAACAAAGCTTGATATAGAAGATAAAGAATATGTAGTTGTAGTTCCAAAGAATGAAGAAGTAGATGAGGCTATAGCTCTTAGAATAGATAATAATGACAAGGGTGAAGAAGTGCTAGTACCAGTAGAAGAAGATGAAGAATTTAATATGGTAGCAGAGGCTTATGAATTGTTATTTTCAGAAGAATAATAGTTTTTATTTAATCTATAAATATATAATTTGAAATTACAGATAAAGATTATCAATTGACAATAAGATAATACTGTATTAAACTTATATTAAAATAAAGTAGTTAAAGGTGGAATGAAAAGTGGCAGATTTTAAGAGAGAAGAAATTGAAAAGTTAAAAGAAGAATTAAAATCTAAGGGATATAAGTTAACTCCTCAAAGAAGAGCAATTATAGATATGATAAAAAAACACGAGGGTAGCCATTTAACTACAGAAGAGTTATACGATTTAGTAAAAGAGGAATGCCCAGAGATAGGTCTTGCAACGGTATATAGAACAGTACAACTTTTAGAAGAAATGGGTGTTATATATAAATTAGACCTAGATGATGGATGTAGTAGATATGAATTGGTAAATGAAGATGAAAATCATCAGCACCATCACTTAATATGTAGTAAGTGTAATAAGGTAATAGAGGTTAAGGATGATTTCTTAGAGGATTTAGAAGAAAATATTGAAGAAGAATATAATTTTAAAATAGAGAATCATAGTTTAAAGTTCTACGGTATCTGCAAGGAATGTCAAGGAAAATAAATAATAAAACTATGATGAAAACATAAAAGAAAAAGGAGGGAAGAAGTTTGCGAGTGGACAAAGAAAGAGATAAAGTAAAAGATAGAGTAAAAGATAAGGAGAAGGATAAAGTAAAGATTATTCCTTTAGGCGGCTTAAATGAAATTGGCAAAAATTTAACTGTTATAGAATACAAAAATGATATAGTAGTTATAGATTGCGGTCTTAAGTTTCCAGACGACGATATGTTAGGAATAGATGTAGTTATTCCTGATATAACTTATCTTAAAAAGAATATCAATAAAGTAAAAGGTATATTTTTAACTCATGGTCATGAAGATCACATAGGAGCATTGCCCTATGTTCTGAGGGAAGTAAATGTACCAGTATACGGAACTAAGCTTACATTAGGAATAGTAGAAACTAAGTTAAAAGAACATGGACTACTAAGTTCTGTGGAGTTAAAATGCATAAAGCCAAGGGAAATAATTAGACTTCAAAATGTTTCTGTGGAATTTATAAGAACTAGCCACAGTATAGCAGACACAGTAGCTATAGCTATACATACACCTTTGGGGGTTGTTCTCCATACAGGAGACTTTAAAATAGACTACACTCCTATAGATGGTCATGTTACAGATTTAGCTAGATTTGCTGAAATAGGTAAGCGTGGAGTTATTGCTATGATGGCAGATAGTACAAATGTAGAAAGGCCAGGCTATACTATGTCAGAGAGTACTGTAGGGGAAGCTTTTTTAAATATATTCTCAGGAGTTAAAGGAAGAATAATTGTTGCTACTTTTGCATCTCATATCCATAGAATCCAGCAAATAATAAGAGCTGCTGAAAAATTCAAAAGAAAAGTAGCAGTTTCCGGTAGGAGTATGGAAAATATTATGGAAGTAGCTATGAAGCTTGGATATATAAAAGCAGAAAAAAATATATTTATAAGCATAGATGCTATAAATAAATATCCAGATGACCAAGTAGTTATAATAACTACAGGGAGTCAAGGAGAGCCTATGTCAGCTCTTTCTAGAATGGCAGCTTCAGAGCATAAAAAAGTAAATATAAAGCCTGGTGATAAGGTAATTATATCTGCAACACCTATTCCAGGTAATGAAAAATTAGTATCTAGGGTGATAAATCAGTTATTTAAAAAGGGTGCAGATGTTATATATGAAACACTTGCAGATATCCATGTATCTGGTCATGCATGCCAGGAAGAACTTAAACTTATGCATACATTAGTAAGACCTAAATATTTTATACCTGTTCATGGAGAATATAGGCACTTAAAACAACATGGAGAACTTGCTTGTCAATTAGGATTACCAGAAAACCATGTTATGGTTTCAGATATAGGTGATGTTATAGAAGTAAGTAGGGAATGCATTAGAAAAAATGGTTCTGTAGTGTCAGGTCAAGTCTTTGTAGATGGACTAGGTGTAGGAGACGTAGGGAATATAGTATTAAGAGATAGAAAACACTTATCTCAAGATGGTATATTAACAGTAGTTGTTACTATAGAAAAGGTTTCAGGTTCTGTTATTGCAGGCCCTGATATAATATCAAGAGGTTTTGTTTATGTAAGAGAATCAGAGGATTTAATGGAAGAAGCTAAAGATTTAGTAAAAAAAGCTCTAGAAGAATGTGAAAGAAATCATATTACAGAATGGGCTGCAATTAAAACAAACATAAAAGATGTTTTAAGAGGATTCTTATATGAAAAAACAAAGAGAAAACCTATGATATTACCAATTATAATGGAAATATAGTACAATATATTAAAATAGCTTATAAAAAATAATTTTTAAGTGAAAATTTTAAAGAGCTTTTTAATACCTAATAATTTTAAAAAGATAAGCTATGAATTTTAGAAATATAATATTTCAAATTCATAGCTTTTTAACTTAATTAGACCTATACATTATTTAATTAAGATTATTTTGTTATAAGATACTTTTGTTGATATGGGTAGTTAAATAATTATGAAGTCTAATATAAGATTATTAAACAATTTAAATTTTTATGAAAAACAGTCAGTAATAAAGAAAGATATAATGAAAATGTTTAAGGAATCAGCAGATGCAAGTTTAGATAAATAAATTAATATACTACATAAGTTGACTTTTTTTGAGTATAATATTAAAATAATAAGGTGAACCAAGTTGGATACTAGGAAGTATCCAATTTTTTTGAGTAAATGATATTTCATTTAAAAATCTTTGGTTTAAAATTTTAAAAATAAATAGTAAAAAATATTTATTAGAACTTGCCTTTAGAAGAAGTAATAGCTTTTGCTAAAGATTAGTGAAATTATCCGGGACTTAGTGCCATTTATTTAATAGTCATAGGTTAATGGTACTTATCTGTGAGATAAAATATATAAGTTTTTTAATTTAATAATTGGAGGAAAGAATATGAGTTTATTTGTTAGAAATGACATTAGAAATGTGGCCATAATCGCTCACGTTGACCACGGTAAGACAACACTTGTAGATGCACTTTTAAGACAAAGCCACGTTTTTAGAGACAACGAAAAGGTAGAGGAAAGAGTTATGGACTCTAATGACATAGAAAAAGAAAGAGGAATAACTATATTATCTAAAAATACTGCCGTAAATTATAACGGTATTAAGATCAATATAGTAGATACTCCAGGACATGCGGATTTTGGAGGAGAAGTTGAACGTGTACTAAAAATGGTAGATAGCGTTTTATTAGTAGTAGATTCCTATGAAGGGGCTATGCCACAAACAAAGTTTGTTACTAAAAAGGCATTAGAACTTAACCTTAAGCCAATAGTAGTAATAAATAAAATTGATAAACCAGATGGTAGACCAGAAGAAGTTTTAGATGAAATATTTGACTTATTCGTAGAACTTGGAGCTAATGATGATCAATTAGATTTCCCAGTAATATATTGTTCAGCTAGAGACGGTATAGCTAAAAATGAAATGGAAGATGAATCAGATAATATGGAAGCTTTATTTGAAGCTATAATTAAAAATGTTAAATCACCAGAAGGACATATAGATAAGCCATTACAAATGTTAGTAACTACTATAGATTATAACGAATATGTAGGTAAAATAGGTATTGGTAAAATAGAAAGAGGAAGCATAAAGAAGAATCAACAGGTAGCTTTAATAAGAAAAGATGGAAAAGTAGAAAATGTAAAAATATCTTCACTATATGTTTACGATGGATTAGCAAGAATAGAGACAGAAGAAGCTAAACTAGGAGACATAGTAGCGGTAGCAGGTATACCAGATATTAATATAGGAGAAACTGTAGCGGATGTTAATGAACCAGAAGCTCTTCCTTTCGTAGAGATAGATGAGCCTACATTAAGCATGAACTTTATGGTTAATGATTCTCCTTTTGCAGGACAAGATGGTAAGTTTGTTACATCAAGACATTTAAGAGATAGACTTATAAAAGAATTAGAAACTAATGTTAGCTTAAGGGTAGAAGATACAGATAGAGCAGAATGCTTTAAAGTAAGTGGAAGAGGAGAACTTCATTTATCTGTATTAATAGAAACTATGAGAAGAGAAGGTTACGAATTCCAAGTTTCAAAACCAACAGTTATATTTAAAGAAGAAAATGGTAAAAAAATGGAACCTATTGAAAGATTAACTATAGATGTACCAGAAGAATTTATGGGTGTAGTTATGGAAAAATTAGGACCAAGAAAAGCTGAGATGATTAATATGACTTCAGCTATAAATGGTTATACAAGATTAGAATTTAAAGTTCCAGCAAGAGGATTAATAGGATTCAGAAATGAATTTATGACTGATACTAAGGGTAATGGTATAATGAACCATGTATTAGAAGATTACGAAGCATATAAAGGAGAAATACCTGAAAGATCAAGAGGATCATTAGTAGTATTTGAATCCGGAGAAGCTATAACTTATGGATTGTTTAATGCTCAAGAAAGAGGAATACTATTTTTAGAACCAGGAACCCCAGTATATGCAGGTATGATAGCAGGACAATGTTCTAGAACAGGAGATATAGATGTTAATGTATGTAAGAAAAAGCATTTATCTAATACTAGATCGTCAGGTGCTGATGAAGCTTTAAAGTTAGTTCCAGTGACAAAAATGTCTTTAGAACAATGTCTTGAATTCGTAGCATCTGATGAATTAGTAGAAGTTACTCCAAAAAATATAAGAATGAGAAAGAAAATATTAGATTCAGAATTAAGAAGAAAAGCTACAATAAGAAAAAAATAAATAGGCATTATAATTCTAACAAACAACTAGCTTAGGGCTGGTTGTTTGTCTATATTAACCTATGGGTGGTGATTTTGTGAAAAATAAAAACAGGCTAATTATTTTAGTAATGGCTATAGTTGCAGTTTTAGCTATAGGTTTTGTATCTATTAAGTATTATGACAGAAAAATTTTAAAAGCTCCATTAAAAGCAGATGGAAATGAAGTTGTTAAGATTGTTGTAGACAAGGACCAGAGTTTAAATGATGTTATAGAAAAAATAGATAAGGAAGACAAGATTAAAAGCAAAAAAGTATTAAAAAATTATATTAAGAAAGTACAAGCACCACAAAAAGTAGTTCCAGGAGAATATGTATTTTCAGTTAATTTAAATGCTTATAATTTATTGCTCAATTTAAAAGAAGGTATATATGATAATAGACCTATAAAAGTTACTATTCCAGAAGGGTATAATATAGATGAAATAGGAAATAAATTGGAAAAGCAGGGAATAATAAAGAAAGAGGATTTTATAAAAAGTATAAAAGAATACAAAACTCCTTCTTTTGTAAAGGAAGATAAGAATAGGAAGTACTCTTTAGAAGGATACTTATTTCCAGATACTTATGAGTTTTTTAAAGGTATGCAAGGAGATAAAATAATAGATAAAATGTTAGATAGGTTTAATTATGTTATTAAAGAAATAGAAAAAGAAAATAATATAAAAATAAAAGATGAAGACATGGATAAATTAATTAGCATGGCATCTGTTATAGAGAAAGAAGCTGAAAAAGATGCTGAAAGAGGTAAGGTAGCATCTGTATTTTATAATAGAATAGATAAAAAAATGAAAATGGAATCCTGTGCTACAGTATTGTATGCATTAGGATATCATAAAGATAAATTATATTATAAAGATCTAAAAATAAAGTCTCCTTATAATACTTATTTGAATACGGGATTGCCTATAGGACCTATATGTTCTCCAGGTAAAAATTCCATAAAGGCAGCATTAAATCCAGAAAAAACAGATTATCTGTATTTTGTTTCTAAAAATAATGGAACTCACTTTTTTACAAAGAACTATAACGATTTTTTAAAGGTGAAAAAGGAAACTCAAGGAGATTAATATATTTTGCTGCAGGTGACCTATTATATTTAAAAATTAAAAGGTCACCTTATGTATTATTAATTTTAAATTGGAGGTAAACATGAGTAAAGTAGCCTATGATTATATGGAAGAATATATAAGAGGTCTTATACCAGAAAATGAGGGAATATTAAAGGAATTAGAAGACTATGCTAAGGAAAATACTGTTCCAATAGTACATAAAGAAGTGGCTAATTTTTTAGAGTTTATGATAAGTGTAAAAAAACCTAAAAAAATACTTGAGTTAGGCACAGCTATAGGATACTCTTCAATATTTATGAGTTTAAGTTCAAATGGAGAGTCTAATATTACTACCATTGAACGTGATGATAAAATGATAGAAATTGCAAGAAGTAATATTGAAAAACATGGCTTTAAAGATAAAATAAAAATTATTCATGGGGATTGTCTAGAAATCCTTAAAGATTTAGATGATAAATATGATATGATTTTTATGGATGCAGGAAAAGGACATTATAATGAATTTTTGCCTTATTGTTTAAAGCTTTTAAATAAAGATGGAATTATAATAGCAGATAATGTACTTTTTAGAGGTATGGTTGCTAATGATGAATTAGTTATAAGAAGAAAGATAACTATAGTTAAAAGAATGAGAAAATATATGAATATGATAAGTGACAAGGATAATTTCATAACCTCAATTATACCAATGGGAGATGGAATTGCCATAACTAAGAGGAGGAATGAGGATGCTTAATATAAAAAAACCAGAACTTTTAGCTCCAGCAGGAAATTTGGAAAAATTAAAGACAGCTATAAACTTTGGAGCGGATGCGGTTTATTTAGGTGGTAGCAGATTAAATTTAAGAGCCTTTGCAGACAATTTCACAGATGAAGAACTTAAAGAGGGTATAAAATATGCTCATGATAGAGGTAGAAAGGTTCATGTTACAATAAATGTGTTCCCTCGTAACGAAGATTTTAACGGATTAGAAGAGTATTTAAAAAAATTATATGAATTTAGAGTAGATGCCATAATAGTTTCAGACCCGGGAATTATTATGACTGCAAGAGAAACTGTACCAAATTTAGAAATACATTTAAGTACTCAAGCAAATACAGTTAATTTTAAAACCATAGATTTTTGGTATAAACAAGGTGTTAAAAGAACTGTATTAGCAAGAGAACTAACTATAGAAGAAATAAAAACCATAAGAGAGAAAATAGAAAAAGATTGTGAATTAGAAGCCTTTGTTCACGGTTCTATGTGTATGTCTTATTCTGGCAGATGCCTCTTATCTAATTATATGACAGGGAGAGATTCTAACAGAGGAGCATGTGCACAACCTTGTAGATACAAATATTATTTAATGGAAGAAAAAAGAGAAGGGGAGTATTTCCCTGTAGTTGAAGATGATAAAGGAACATATATAATGAATTCAAAGGATATGTGTATGATAGAGCACATACCAGAATTAGTTCAAAGTGGTATAGATTCTTTTAAAATAGAAGGAAGAATGAAAAGTTCTTTCTATGTAGCTACAGTAGTTAAAGCCTATAGAGAAGCTATAGATGCTTATTTTAAAGATCCAGAAAATTATACTTTTAAAGAAAGATGGATGGATTATCTAAAAAAGGCTAGCCATAGAGCATATTTTACAGGTTTTTATTTTAATGATCCTAATAAGCAATTACATGAATCTTCTTCATATATTAGAACTTGTGATATTGTAGGTATTGTAAAGGAATTTAATGAAGAAACTATGGAAGCTATAGTAGAGCAAAGAAATAAGGTTTTAGATGGAGATGAACTAGAAGTTTTAAGACCTGAAGGTCCTATATTTAAAATAAATATAGTCAATATGAGAGACAAAAATGATAAAAAGATAGAGTCTGCTCCTTCAGCCCAAATGATATTTAAAGTTAACACAGATAAAAGCTTAAAAGAAAATGATATACTTATAAAAAATAAATAATATATAAAAACATATTTATATATTATTGTGAAGGAAGAGAATTAGCCAAGAATACACCACTAATTTGTTATAATTGTAAATTTTATTATACATAAAATGATTTAATTAAATGTTTAATAAAAAACTAGAAAATAAGGGGGAAAGCTAATGAAACGCCCAGTGTTGATAGGTATAACTGGAGGAACTGGTTCAGGAAAAAGTACTGTAGCTAAGGAAATATATAATAAATTTGATGAAGCTTGTATTTTTATGATAGAGCAGGACTCTTATTATAAAGATCAAAGCAGTATACCTTTTGAAGAAAGATGCAAAAAAAATTACGATCATCCAGATGCTTTTGATAATGAACTTTTAATAGATCATTTAAAAAATTTAATAGATTTAAATGTTATAGAGAAACCTATTTATGATTTTGAAACTCATAATAGAAAAAAAGAAACTGTAAAAGTCGAACCTAGGGACATTATAATTGTAGAAGGTATATTAGTGCTTCAAGATCCAAAGATTAGAGAATTATTAGATATAAAGATATATGTGGATACAGATGCAGATGTAAGAATAATAAGAAGACTTTTAAGAGATATAAACGAAAGAGGAAGAACTGTAGATTCAGTCATAAATCAATACTTAACCGTTGTAAGGCCAATGCATATGCAATTTATAGAGCCTTCAAAAAGATATGCAGATATAATAATTCCAGAGGGTGGACATAACAAAGTAGCCATAGATATGATGGTAGCAAATATAAAACATTTGTTACAAAAATAAAATATTATTTAAAATGAAATAGTAATAATTTAGAATAAAACACCTTATTTTGGTTATAATTTAGCTAAGATGAGGTGTTTTTATTATGAGATACAGGGAGAAAAGAAAGGCTTATAAATTATTAACATTATTTATGGTTATATTTTTGTTTCTTATATATAGAATGGTTAAATTTCAGATTTTTGATGCAGAAAAATTAGCTACTATGGCAGAATCCCAATACGCTTATGAAGAAGATACAAGAGATAATAAATATAAGCTTCTAGATACTAAAGGGAATGATTTATTAAAATATAAAGAGAAATATTATGCTGTTCTAGTGCCAAGTGCTTTTAAAGATAACAAAGAAGAAAAAGATGAAGAAAAACTGTTAACAATAATGTATATTTTAAGAAATTATAATGAAAAATATGATATAACCCAAAATCAAACTATAGATAATAGTGGTAAAAATTACTATGAAATAGATAAAATAACTTATGAAAAACTAAAAGATATAAAAGGTGTAAAGGGATTTTATGCATACAAAAAACAAGAGGTAGATAAGAATATAAATGATAAAAAAGAGGCCTGGAAGTTAGAAAATATGCTATTAAATCCTTATAAAAATGATCAAAAAACTTTTAAAGGCAAAGAGTCTTTAGAGATGAAAATATATAATAGGGTAAAAGATAATAAAAAATCTAAAATAATATATGAAAAAGATTTAGGAGGAGAAATTATATCAGAAAAGACAGAAGAACCTAAGTCTAATATAAACCCTAGACTTACATTAGACTCTAAAGTTCAAGATAGTATAAGAAAGGTTTTAAATAAAAAAGAATATAAGGATTTTAACCAAGTAGGTGTAATTCTTTCAGAAGCAGAGTCAGGGAAGATACGTGCTATGGTTCAAAAGGATGAAACATTACCTAATGTAAATATAGGGGCGGCTACACAAAATGGGTTTCCACCGGGATCTATATTTAAAATAATAACAGAAGAAGCCGCATTAGAAAACAATAAAGTATCCTTAAAGGATAGTTTTAAATGTACTGGAGAATTTGAAAATAATAAAAAAGGAACTCATGGAAGTTTTAGCACAAAGGAGGCTTTTATAGTTTCTTGTAATGATATATTTTCACAAATAGGAAGAAAAGCAGGATTTGAGAATATTGATAATATGGTTAAAAAGCATGGGATATATAACAAAGTGTTAGATTTACACTATGAACAGCAGGGTGCTATTCAAATGGAAAAAGGAGAAAAACCAAATTTAAGTGATGGTACTTTATCCTTAGTATCCTTTGGTCAGCTTATTAGAATAACTCCTATAGAAGCAGTTTCTATGGTGAGTACTGTGGTGAATAATGGTGTTTACGTTAAGCCCTACGTATTAGAAGCCTTTGTAGATGATAAAAATAATACAGTAGAAGAATTTAATACTACAAAAGAACAAATTATAGGAACTTATTCTGCAAATAGTTTAAAGGAACAAATGAAAGAGGTTGTAAAAAGGGGAACTGCTACTTTAGCTTATGATTCTAATATAGAAATTGGAGGAAAAACTGGTACTAATGAAAGACAAGAAGTTAATGCTGAAGGTAAAATGGAACCACTTTCAGATGCTTGGTTTACAGGTTTTTTCAAGATAAATAATAAATATTATACTATGGTAGTATTCATACCTAAGATAAAAGCCAAAGGAGAAAGTGCTGCAACTACTTCAGTACCCATATTTTATGATATAGTTAAAGAAATAAAAGACTCTATTTAAACTATACAGAAAAAATAAAGTATATTTATGTGTACATGCACTTTTCTATATTAAAGAACATATTATATTAATAAGCACTATTAGGAGGAGCAGCTTGTGTTCTTTTTAAGTTACTTATGGGATGTATTAGGAAGTGCATTATTTTTAACAGGCTATGTCACAGGAAATACTTCTTTTCCCAAGCCTTTAAGTGATGAGGAAGAAAAATATTATTTGGATAGGCTAAAAAAAGGCGATGCTCTAGCAAAAGATATTTTGGTAGAAAGAAATTTAAGGTTAGTGGCTCACATAGTAAAAAAATATTCTTATCCTGGAAAAGATATTGATGATTTAATATCTATAGGAACTGTAGGTCTTATAAAGGCTATAGACTCTTTTGATAATTCAAAGGGTACTAGACTTGCCACTTACGCAGCAAGATGTATAGAAAATGAAATATTGATGCTCATAAGAAATAATAAAAAAACTAAAGGTGAAGTATATCTTCAAGATCCTATAGGAGTAGACAAAGAAGGAAATGAAATTTCTCTTATGGATATATTAAGTAGCGATGAGGATTCTATAATAGAAATAGTTTCAACAAAAATAGAAGTAAAAAAGCTATATGGAAAAATAGAAACTTGCCTTAGAGGAAGGGAAAAAAAGGTGATCCAAATGAGGTATGGTTTAAAGGATGGGAGACCTAGAACTCAAAGAGAAATAGCAGGTATACTAAACATATCTAGATCCTATGTTTCACGTATAGAAAAAAAGGCCCTTAAAAAGCTTTATAAAGAATTAAATTATAATAAAAATATTTAAATAAAACTCTAAAGAATTAAGAATTTTATACATATAAGATGATTCTTAATTCTTTTGTTTTATTTTTTATTTATTTTATAGCAGGATATTCTTTACAGAATATTTATAATCGTTATAATATAAGCAGGAGGGTTTAAATGTATACAACAGGTTTAATAGGTAAAAATATTAATTATTCACAATCACCGGAAATACACAATAATTATTATAAAAAAAATAATATACCATTTTTTTATAAAATATTTAATTTAAAGCAGGATCAAATTGATGATTTTATAAAGAACTTACATAAAAATAATATAAAAGGTTTTAATGTTACTATCCCATATAAAGAAACTATATTACAATATTTAAATGATATAGTATATCCAGCAGATAAGATAGGAGCAGTAAATACTGTAGCAGTACAGGAAGATAAACTAGTAGGGTATAATACAGACTATATAGGATTTATAAAAAGTTTACAATATTATAATATACAGGTTAAAAATTTTAGGTGTCTCATTATAGGATCAGGTGGAAGTGCTAAATGTATATATTATGCATTAAAAGAACTAAATGCAAAAGAGATATACATAATTTCTAGAAATCCTGAGGAAGCAAAACTAAAATTTGAAGAAAAAGTTAAAATATTAAATATTAAAGACGAAAATAAAGTAGATAGGTATGATTTAGTTGTAAACTGTACACCTATAGGTGGGCCTAATTTTAAAGAACAAAAGCCTGTAGAACTTAGAGAGCTTAAAAAAAATTGTGTGGTTTATGATTTAAATTATATTCCTAAAAGGTCTAAATTATTAAAAGAAGCTAAAGAAAAGGGAGCATTTATTATAAATGGAGAAAAAATGCTTATTTTTCAGGCCTATAGTGCTATAGGTCTTTGGTGCTTAGATGGTATTGAAGGAGGACGATAAATTGAAACAATTAAAAGAATTATTGGAAAAAACTATTAACTTTGGCGCTTCAGATTTACATTTATCCGTAGGGGTAGAACCAACTATAAGAATAAATGGTCAATTAAGCAAAATATTCAAAGAAAAGCTTACACCAGAAAATACTAATAATTATGCTAAAGAAATATTAGGTGAAGAATTTGAGGATTTATTAAAAAAAGGAGAAATAGATACCTCCTATTCTATATCAGGCTTAGGTAGATTTAGAGTAAGTGTGTTTAAACAAAGGGGAAGTATAGCTATTTCTTTAAGGGTTGTAAGTTTAAAGATTCCTAACTTAAATGAATTAAAATTACCTGATATAGTAAAGGAATTAACAAATAAAAAAAGAGGCCTTATTTTAGTAACAGGTCCTACAGGTTCAGGTAAAAGCACTACTTTAGCAGCTATGATTAATGAAATTAATAATACTAGGTCTAATCATATAATAACTTTGGAAGATCCAATAGAATTTTTACATAAACATAACAAATGTATAATAAATCAAAGGGAGATAGGTAGGGATACTTTTAGTTATAAAAGCGCTTTAAAAGCAGCATTAAGAGAAGATCCGGATGTAATATTAATAGGAGAACTTAGAGATTTGGAAGATATTTCCATAGCCTTAACAGCTGCAGAAACAGGACATTTAGTGTTTTCTACTTTGCATACTATAGGAGGAGCTAAGACTATAGATAGAATTGTTAATGTATTTCCACCACATCAACAAGAACAGATAAGAATACAAGTATCAAGTGTGTTGGAGGGAATAATAAGTCAACAATTAGTACATAAAATTGATGGAGGAAGAATAGCAGCTTTAGAGACCATGGTAACTACAAATGCCATAAGAAATATGATAAGAGAAGGAAAAACTTATCAAATAGAATCTTCCATACAAACTGGATCCAAATATGGAATGAAAACTATGGATATGTCTTTAGCAGAGTTATATAAAAGAGAAGTTATAAGTTATGATACTGCATTAAATTATTCAGTAGACAAAGATTTAATTACAAAGATAATTAATTTATAAAAACATTATAATACTAAAATGTAAAATAACAATTATGCATTTTAATATTATAATGTAGAATAATAATTATACATTTGGTAATATTAAAAAAAGGACCTTTTGGTCCTTTTTTAAAATATCATATAATCTAACATTTTTAGTGAAATTTGATTTTTAGATTTGGATTTTTTCTTTGAATTTATATTATCCTTATTATTAATAGCTTTTAAATCTATGGAACTTAATTTAATAGTATTTTTTTTCATTTTAACATCCTCCTGATAAGTTAAATATTGTTTTAATATTATTAGTAGTTAGTTATTAGAGAACTTACCAGAAAGATTCATCTTTTTTATGAAGTCTTTTTAAATCTAAAAAAAATATTTTTTCGTAGCGCGACATGCGCTAACTACCTCCTTTATAAACTAATATTGATGCATCAATACCAATACTTATTGTTTATGTTTATATAATATCATATAATTTAAGTTAGTACAATTTTAGTTATATATAATAAATATTCACTATATACAATAATTATTTATTGATAAAATTTGTATCTATTTATTTATTAAATTCTCTTATTTTCTTAAGAATATAAATATTATTAAGAATGCATTAAGTAATTTATAATATTTATTTGCAATAATATATAGTAATTAACTAGTATTTATGCTAAAATATTTTTGAACCGAGGGGGGATACTATTGAATATTATAAATGGAATAGTACATTATAGCTCCAAAGCAATAACATACATAGTTTATTTCATATCCATGTATTATCTTATAATTTCTCTTTTTGGTATATATAGGAAAAAGAATAATAAGAATATTAGTGATAAAACAAAATTTGCTCTTATTGTAGCAGCACATAATGAAGAATTAGTTATAGGTAACATAATAGAAAGCCTAAAAATGATGGACTATGATAAAAAATTATATGATATTTTTGTAATTGCAGATAATTGTACAGATAAAACTGCTGATATTGCAAAAAAAAAGGGAGCTATTGTACGGGAAAGATTTGACAAAAAACGAAGAGGAAAAGGTTATGCATTAGAATGGATGTTTAATATAATATTCAAAATGGAAAAAAAATATGATGCCATAGCAGTGTTTGATGCAGATAATTTAGTTCATAAAAATTTTTTGAAAGAAATGAACAAGAAGATGTGTAAAGGATATAAGGTAGTTCAGGGTTATTTAGATAGTAAAAATCCTGAGGATACTTGGATAACAGGAAGTTATTCTATTGCATTTTGGAGTTGTAATAGAATGTTCCAACTTGCAAGATATAATTTAGGATTATCTAGTCAATTAGGTGGTACTGGTTTTTGTATAGATACAGATATATTAAAAGAACTTGGTTGGGGTGCTACTTGTCTTACAGAGGATTTAGAGTTTTCTTGTAAAATTATATTAAATGGATACAAAGTAGGTTGGGCCCATGATGCTATAATATATGATGAAAAACCTTTAACTTTAGCTCAATCATGGAGGCAAAGAAAAAGATGGATGCAAGGTTTTGCCGATGTATCTAGTAGATATTTTTTTAAGCTTATGAAAAAAGCTATTAAAAATTTTAATTTTACTGCTTTTGATTGTGCACTTTATAGTATACAACCTTTTGTAGCTATACTATTAGGTTTGTCAGCTATAATAAGTTTATTCCAATATGCTATGAAAGCAGCAAATATAGTTAATAATTTTAATAATATAGTTTATTCTATAGATTTTAATTTGATAACTATATTAATAATTTTATTTTCATTGTTTCAAATACTATATACACCTTTAATATTGATTCTAGAAAAAAAATTTACATTTAAAGTATTATTATATTATATAGTTTATCCTATATATGCTATAACTTGGTTTCCTATTTCAATACAAGGAATTATGGATAAAAACAATAAAGAATGGAGTCATACAATTCATACTAGAAGTATGAATATAGATGAACTAGAAAAAGTTAACTAAAGGGAAAGCAAAGCTTTCCTTTTTTTGCTTTTTTTATGATGAATTTATAGTGTGTAAATTAAATAATAATTATAATAATTAATAATTTTAAGAGGAAATAGGAGTTTTTTGTTGAATATATATTTTAATGGTTACATTAAAAAGGGGTGAAAACTACATGGAGGATTACGTAATAGGAGTGGATATAGGGTCCTCAAAAGTTTGTGCAGCAGCAGGAAAGCGTGATAAATATGGACAAGCAAAAATCATAGGAGTTACTTCTGCTGAATGTCATGGAATGAAAAATGGGATAATAATTGATATAGATAGTACAGCAGAATCTATTACAAACTGTATAACTAGATTAGAAAGTATAGTAGATACAAATATAAAGAACTTTTATATTTCCCTACCGGGGAGGATAGGTACATTAATATCTAGTCAAGGTATGGTAGCTATATCCTCTGATGATAATGAAATAACAAAAAAAGATGTAAATAGAGTTAAAAGAGCTACTCAAATAATTAATGTTCCTAACGATAAAGAAATAGTTGATATAATTCCTAAAGAATATATTGTAGATGGATATAGTAATATAAAAGATCCTATAGGTATGAGTGGTAATAGAATGGAATTAGATGCTTATTTAGTATTAGCTGAAACTACTATAGTGAATAATTTATTAAAAACAGTTCAAAAGGCAGGTTATAATATATTAGGGGTAGTTTTTGCACCTATGGCAGATGCTAAAGCAGCATTAAAAGAAGAAGAGATGAATCAGGGATCAGCTCTAGTAAATGTAGGAGCAGATTCCATGGATATTTCTATATATAAAGATGGCATTTTAACTAAAACCGATAATATATCTATAGGTGGAAATAGTATAACAAATGATATATCCATATGCTTAAAGATACCTTTTTCTGAAGCTGAAAAATTAAAAATAAAATATGGAGTAATAGGGAAAAATAATTTAGACTTAGAGGGTCAAATAAAAGTAAATATAGGTTATAATAATGATATAACAATTAATCCAGAAACTTTAACAAAAGTTGTAGAAGCTAGAGTGGAAGAATTATTAATTTTAATACAAAAAAAGTTAAAAGAAAGTGGACAATTTCAAGATATATCAAATATAGTTATAGTAGGAGGAGGTCTTTCATTAATAAAAGGTATAGAAGAATTTGGTAAGTACATATTTAATAAAAGCTTCAGAATTGGAAGTCCAGAGTATGTTGGGGCTGCAAATCCTATATATGTATCTTCAGTAGGGGTAGTTAAAAATTTAATTACTCCAATGAAAATTCAAAATGCTAATTTGAAAAATAAAGAGGCTGCTATTACTAAAGAAGATACATCACATTATAAAGTTGAAAACGAAGGAAAAGGTGTGTTATTAAAAATAAAGGAATTTTTAACAGAATTTTTTTAATTACAGATAAGGAGGTTTTATTGTGCTAGATTTCGATGTTGATGTACAGCAATTTGCTCAAATAAAGGTTATTGGATGTGGTGGCGGAGGAAACAATGCTGTAAATAGAATGATAATAGACGGATTAAAAAATGTAGAATTTATAGCTATAAATACAGATAAACAAGCTTTAATGCTTTCACAGGCGTCCCAAAAAATACAAATAGGTGATAAGTTAACAAAGGGATTAGGAGCAGGTGCTAATCCAGAAATAGGTAAAAAAGCTGCAGAAGAAAGTAAGGAAGAAATTTCTCAATCAATAAAGGGAGCCGATATGGTGTTTATAACAGCAGGTATGGGCGGAGGAACTGGTACTGGTGCAGCTCCAGTAATTGCAGAAATAGCTAAATCTATGGGAATACTTACTGTAGGTGTAGTAACTAAACCTTTCCCATTTGAAGGAAGAAAAAGATTACTTCATGCAGAAATGGGGATAAATACTTTAAAGGAGAGAGTAGACACTTTAGTTACAATTCCAAATGAAAGATTATTAAGTATAGTAGATAAAAAGACAAGTTTAATGGATTCTTTTAAACTAGCAGATGATGTTTTAAGACAAGGTGTACAAGGTATATCAGATTTGATTACTATACCAGGACTTGTTAATTTAGATTTTGCAGATGTTAGAACTATAATGGTAGATAAAGGATTAGCTCATATGGGTGTAGGTAAAGGAACAGGAGACAATAGATCACAGGAAGCAGCTAAACAAGCTATATCAAGTCCTTTATTAGAAACATCTATTGTTGGAGCTACAGGAGTACTTCTTAATATAACTGGAGGAAATGATTTAGGATTATTAGAAATAAATGAAGCAGCAGAAATTGTACAAGAAGCTGCAGATCCAGATGCTAATATTATATTTGGAGCAGTTATAGATGAAAACTTGAAAGATGAGTTAAGAATAACTGTAATTGCTACAGGTTTTGAAAGTGATAGATTAGAAAATGATAGTATTGAAAAGGAAGAAAACAATATACCAAAGGAAGATAGTAAAAGAGAGGACAGAGAAGAGCAAGCATCTACATATGAACAGCATATAGATGAAAATGATTTAGAGATACCAGCCTTCTTGAGAAGACAAAGAAAGTAATTATAAGTAGGGAATATTATTCCCTACTTTTTTTATATGTAAATTTATATGATGACTATCAAAGCTAATATTTTTATAATAAACACCTAAACTAAACTCACAAATAGCTTCAGCAAAAAATTCTTTCCTAAACATAAATATATTAACAAACTATTTAAATATACTTTTTAATATATTATTTTTGTAAATAAAAAAATAATATATTAAATTATAAATTATATTGACATATTTTATACAATAAAAACATAACATTTTTATATGAATTGACAAATTTTTAAAATGTTTAATTGTATAATAGTAAATAAATGGTAGCAATCTAAGGGGGGAGATAACTATTGGTGGTTTATTTAGATATTATGATATTAGAAAATTTTATTGTAAACCTGTTTATACTGTTTCTAACTTCTCAAACTTTAAAGGTTAATAATAAAATTTTATATTTAATAATATCTTCATTTTTAGGAAGCTTA
This sequence comes from Clostridium sp. CTA-6, assembly GCF_054768115.1. Lineage (NCBI taxonomy): Bacteria > Bacillati > Bacillota > Clostridia > Eubacteriales > Clostridiaceae > Clostridium > Clostridium sp. CTA-6. Next base: position 65,007 of record NZ_BAAAAU010000008.1, on the reverse strand, counting down.
TATATATTAGTACTTATTATACCTTCTCTTGCATTATTTAATAAGCTTATATTTAAAATCTTAATAGCTTTTATACTAATTTTGATAGCCTTTAGGAAAAGAGATTTAATATTTAATATAAAGGCTACAGTAGTTTATGTAGTTTATTCGATGATTATTGCAGGTATATGTGTTTTCTTAGAATGCAATAAAATGAATTCTGGAACCTCTTTATTTATAGAAAATTTTTCTTATAAAAAGCTTATGATTTCTATGATGATTATATATATTATTGGGAGTAAATTAATATGGTATATAAAAGACAGAAAAGATATAAGTAGTTTTATATATGATGTAGATATAATTCTTCAAAAGGATCATAGAAGGGTTAAAGCTTTTTTAGATACGGGTAATGAGCTTAGAGAACCTGCTACAAATCTCCCCGTATTGGTGGTAGAAAAAGATGTTTTTAGTAATGTGAATTTAGACACTTATGATAAATTTTATATACCTTATAGGGTTGTAAATGGTAATTTTGGTAATCTTAAAGGGTTTAAACCCAATTATATAGATGTGCATGTAGGAGACAAAAAAGAAAAAAAAGAAGTTATAATAGCACTTTCAGAAGGTAAACTTAGTGGTATAAAAGACTATAGAGCACTTTTATCTCGAGGAATTATATAGGAGGGACTTTTATGATAAATTTAAAGGTATTATTAAACAGAATATTAATAAAATTTAAATTATTTTTTAAAAGCGTTTATTACATAGGTGGGAATGATGCACTTCCACCGCCACTTTCAAAAGAAGAAGAAGAATATTTTGTACAAAGGTTAATAAATGGAGATGAAAAAGTTCGATCTGTTTTAATAGAAAGAAATTTAAGATTAGTAGTTTATATAGCTAGAAAATTTGAAAACACGGGTATATGTATAGAAGATTTAGTATCTGTAGGTACTATAGGATTAATTAAGGCAGTAAATACTTTTAAGCCAGATAAAAAAATTAAATTGGCAACCTATGCCTCAAGATGTATAGAAAATGAGATATTAATGTATTTAAGAAGAAATAGTAAAGTAAAGGCAGAAATATCTTTTTATGAGCCTTTAAATATTGATTGGGATGGAAATGAGCTGTTACTTTCAGATATATTAGGTACAGATAATGATGAGGTTTATAATTTAATAGAAGATGAAGTAGACAAACAATTATTGCTATTAGCTATGAAAAAATTAAACGAAAGAGAAAAGGAAATAGTAAGATTAAGATTTGGTCTTAATGGGAAAAGAGAAAAAACTCAAAAGGAAGTAGCAGATATGCTGGGTATATCTCAATCCTACATATCAAGGTTAGAAAAAAGAATAATTAAGACTTTAAAAAAAGAAATAAATAAAATGGTTTAGTTTGTCCTTAGTATAAAATTAGGTTCCTTTGGAAACAATTTAAATGCAATCATTCTGAAGGGACTGATGACTTTATGGTTATTAATAAAGTTGAAATTTGTGGAGTAAATACATCAAAATTGCCAGTATTAAAAGATAAAGAGATGAAAAAATTACTGGTAAGGATTAGGAACGGTGAAACAGAATGTAGAGAAGAATTTATACAAGGGAATTTAAGGTTAGTACTAAGTGTAATAAAAAGATTTAACAATCGAGGGGAAAATGTGGATGATCTTTTTCAAGTTGGATGTATAGGCCTTATAAAAGCTATAGATAATTTTGATTTAAGTCAAAATGTAAAATTCTCTACTTATGCTGTTCCTATGATAATAGGAGAAATAAGAAGATACCTAAGAGATAATAATTCCATAAGAGTTAGTAGATCTTTAAGAGATATAGCCTATAAAGCTCTACAGGCTAGAGACAAATTAATAAAAAATAATAATAAAGAACCAACAGTGTCTCAAATAGCTAAAGAATTAGAATTACCAAGAGAAGAGGTAGTGTTTGCTTTAGATGCTATACAGGATCCAGTATCTTTATTTGAACCTATATATCATGATGGCGGTGATGCCATATTTGTTATGGATCAAATAAGTGACACTAAAAATGTAGATGAGAACTGGATAGAAAACATATCTATAAAAGAAGCTATGAAAAAATTAAATGACAGAGAAAAGCTAATACTTAATTTAAGGTTTTTTGATGGAAGAACTCAAATGGAAGTAGCCGATGAAATAGGCATATCTCAGGCACAGGTATCTAGGTTAGAAAAAACTGCTTTAAAACATATGAGAAAGTATGTTTAATCAGAAAATGTTCTTAGATTATTAGAGAACACTTTAAGCTACTGATAAATATTTTTTATCAGTAGCTTTTTATTTTTTTATCTTTTTCATAGAATACAATAAGGAAACATATATTATAATATAAAAATTGTTTAAGGGGGGTATACCATGGAACAAGTAGAATTATATTCCATAGAAAGTTTAAAAAATATGGAGGTAATAGACTTAAATACCGGTAGTAAAATGGGATACATAAAGGATTTGATTATAGACTGTGATTCTTATAAAATATTATCTATAGTTCTACCTACTGAGAAAGTAGGATTTTTCAATAAAAAAGAAGATTTAGAAATAAGTTGGGACAAAATATATAAAATAGGTACGGATGTTATACTAGTAAATGGAGATAGCTATCTTGTAGAAGATAATTAGCTTGTTTAAAAAGGATTTTATACTTTTAACCATTGAAAATTTAAGTATATAGTAGAAAAAATGGAGAAAAAGTGTATAATTAATATATATAGCTAAATTTTAGTAATCTAAAGAAAAGGATGTGGATTAAATTGAAGTGTCCCTACTGTGCATATGGAGAAAGCAAAGTGGTAGATTCAAGATCTACAGAGGATGGAAGTTCCATAAGAAGAAGAAGAGAATGTTTAAAATGTAATAGAAGATATACTACCTATGAAAAAATAGAAACTACACCTATTCTTGTTATAAAAAAAAATATGAGTAGGGAATATTTTGATAGAAATAAAATAGTAAATGGTCTTATGAAAGCTTGTCAGAAGAGACCAGTATCAAGAAAGCAAATTGAACAAATAGCAGATGAAGTAGAAAGACATATAAGCAATGAAATGCTTACAGAAGTAAATACAGATGAAATAGGACAAATAATAATGAAGAATTTAAAAAAGATAGATGAAGTATCCTATGTTAGATTTGCTTCTGTATATAGACAGTTCAAAGATATTAATACTTTTATGGAAGAGATTAAAAATCTAATGGAGAAGAATTAGATATAATTTTATTTTTATAAACTTAAATTATTAAATCTTTAAAAAATGAAGTATAAAAACTTAAAATTAATTTAAATATATAAAAACTTAATGCTATTATGGTAATAGTATTAGGTTTTTTATTTTGTAAACTTTATATTAAAATAACTAGAATTAATTATAGGGAAGTTAAGAACCCTATGTTAAAATAAAGTTAAATAGGTTAAAAGTCATAAATATTTTAAAAATAATATAAAATTAATGATAATATATTTATAGGAAGGATGATGTGTATTATGAATTTTGAAAAAATTAATGTGGGTGCATATACATTTCTAAAATTAGAATTTAAAAATGCTAATTTTATATTTTCTACTGGAGAAAATCACCTAAATTTTAATAAAAGTATAGATGAAGGAAAAAAAAATTTAAATAATATAAAAAGGTGGTTTTCATTAGAGGAAGTATGTTATTTAAATCAGATACACAGTAATATAGTTAGAAATTTTAAGGATAAAGATAAAGAGGGAGATGCAATAATAACTAATAAATTTAATAGAGCTGTAGGGGTTTTTACAGCAGATTGTGTCCCTATATTATTATATGATAAAAAAAATGAGGTAGTAGCTGCAGTTCACAGTGGATGGAGAGGAACTTATGAAAAGATAGTTATACACACCATAAATAAAATGAAAGAGAATTATAATACAAAAACAGAAAATATTATAGCCTCAATAGGTCCTCATATAAAGGATTGTTGTTATGAAGTTAGTTATGAGTTAATAAATAAGTTTAAAGAAGGCAAAATATATAATGATTGTAATATAAGTTATAACAGAAATTTAAATCTGGAAGCATGTATATTGATACAATTAAGAAATATAGGGGTTAAAAATGAAAATATAATTAGAGCAAATTTATGTACTATGTGTAGCTCTGATCCTAAATTTTATTCCTATAGGAAAGAGGGGAATATAGGAAGACAATTTTCCTTTGTATATTTAAATAAACAATAGGAGGGGGACTATGGCCATGGAAAAAATACTTATAGTAGACGATGAAGAACATATATGTGAATTAATAAAATTTAATTTAGAAAATAATGGATACGAATGTATTTGCGCTTTAAATGGGATAGATGCATTGAATATAGTTAAGGAAGAGAAACCGGATTTAGTACTTTTAGATCTAATGTTACCAGGAATGGATGGGTATGATGTTTGTAAGGAAATAAGAAAAGATAATAATATAGCTACTACTTCTATAATAATGATTACAGCTAAAGGGGAAGAATTGGATAAGGTTTTGGGCTTAGAATTAGGAGCTGATGATTATATAACTAAACCTTTTTCTGTTAGAGAAATGGTAGCTAGAGTAAAAGCGGTACTTAGGAGAAGAACAACTATAAATATAGAATCTAAATCCTATGTTTTAGGGAATATTGTTATAGACTTTGAAAAACATTCTCTTACAAAAGAAGGAAAAAAAATAGAGCTTACATTAAAAGAGTTTGAGCTTTTAGAGGTGTTAATAAAGAATAAAGGGAAGGTTATGACAAGAGATTTTTTGCTGGATACAATATGGGGATATGAATATATTGGAGAAACTAGGACTGTAGATGTGCATATAAGGCATTTAAGAAAAAAAATAGAGGATGACGATAAAAATCCTAAGTATATTGAAACTATAAGAGGAATAGGATATAGATTCAATAGTGAATTTTAAAAGGTGAAGTTATGAAAAAAAAATTAACGTTATCAATACTTATAATTTTAATATTTACATTAACAATAATATCCTCACTTTTCTTAATAACTATTAATAATCAGTATATAGAAAGCAGTAAAAGTAGATTAAAGAATAATAATTCTCTTATATTAAAAGTAATAGGAAACGAAGATCCTAAAAATATTGTTAATTTTATAAAGAATAATTATAAAGATAATGATATAAGGGTAACTTTATTAGATTATAAAGGTAATGTTTTAGTAGATTCTAAAGAAAATAGAGTAGAATTAGAAAATCATAATAAAAGAGAAGAAATAATAAATGCAAAAAAAAATGGAGAGGCTTATAGTGTAAGATATAGTAATACAAGAAAAGTAGAAAGTGTTTATTTTGCAAGCAAAGTTAATAATGATTATATAATAAGAAGTGCCATAGATATGAAAGATATAAAATTATTAGAAAAAAATTATAGTAAATACTATATTTCTATAATATTATTTTCTTTTATACTATCTTTTTTATTTTCATCCAGAATATCAATGGCTATGATAAAACCTATAAAAAATCTTGAATTTGTAACTGCGAGAATAGCAAGAGGGGACTTTGATAGAAGAGTAATAATAAATTCAGAGGATGAAATAGGGCGACTTGGAATAACCTTCAATGCTATGGCAGATATATTGGAAAATAGCTTGGTAGAAGTTAGAGATAAGCAAAATAGACTAGAGGCTATACTTAAAAGTATGGATAGTGGTGTTGTAGCCATAGATAAAGAATTTAAAGTTATCATGATTAATCCCTATGCTAACAAATTATTTGGTATAAAAAGAGATATAATAGGGGAAAATCTTATGGATAATATAAGGGATTTTGAATTAGAAAGAGTATTAAAGGATAAAGAACCTGGCTATAAAGAAATAAATATATTATGGCCAGAAAAAAGAACCCTTAGGATTAAAACTACAGATATAATAAGTAAATATGATAATATAGGTACTGTGGCAGTAGTACAGGACATAACAGATATAAAGAAACTAGAAAATATGAGAGAACAATTTGTAGCAAATGTATCCCATGAATTAAAAACTCCATTAACATCTATAAAGGGTTTTTCAGAAACTTTAAAGTATGTAGAGGATAAAAAAAATAGAGAAAAATTTTTACAAATAATAAACGATGAAGCGGATAGACTTACAAGATTAATAAATGATATATTAGTATTATCCAATATAGAGAAACAAAAACAAGAGTTAATAAAAGAGGAAATAGATTTAAATGAATTAATTGAAAAAGTATATTGTTTAGTAAAAAAATCTGCAGAGGATAAAAATATAAAAATAAATATTGTAGGAGGAAAAGTACCTTTATTAATAGGAAACAAGGATAAATATAATCAAATGATAATAAATTTAATAGATAATGCTATTAAATATACAGAGCCTAATGGTGAGGTAAATATAGGTACGAGACAAGATAAAGATAATATAATATTTTGGGTAGAGGACACAGGAGTAGGTATTTCGAAAGAACATTTAGATAGAATATTTGAAAGGTTTTATAGAGTAGATAAGGCACGATCCAGAGCAGAAGGGGGAACGGGGTTAGGTTTAGCTATAGTAAAACATATAGTTTTGGGGATTAATGGGAAAATAGAAGTAAAAAGTGAACCTAAAAAAGGTACTAAATTTATAGTGAAAATACCTTTAAGTATAATATAGATTAAAATAAAAATATAGAGTGAAGAAGTTTTTGATATTTATAACAAAAACTTCTTCATTTTTCTATATATAGAATTTTAGGCCTATTTAGAAATAAATAATTGCATAAGTCAAGAAAAAAAGCAAAAACTAATGTTAAATTTAATTAACTTTACTATAATAATTGCTTAACTTAGATGATTTAAAATATAAAACATAATGATTAAGAAAACATAAAATAAAAAATCTTGAACGGAGGTTTTTATTAATGAAAAGAAAAGGACTTAAATTAATAATATCAGCTTTAACAATTACTATGACCTTAGGGATATTGGCGGGTTGTGGTAATAAACAAGAAAATAAGGAAGAAAGCAAAAAAGAAGCTATAAGTGGTAGTATAACAGCATTAGGTTCCTCAGCATTGCAGCCTTTAGTTGAACAAGGAGCCAAACAATTTATGCAAAAAAATCCAGATGCTACTATAAATGTTCAAGGTGGAGGAAGTGGAGCTGGAATAAATCAAGTAGTTTCAGGCTCTGTTGAAATAGGAAATTCTGATGTAACAGCAGAATCTAAATTAAAAGATAAAAATGAAGTTTCATCTTTAGTAGATCACAAAGTTTGTGCCATAGGATTTGGTATGATAGTCAATAAAGAAGTAAAGGTAGATTCTTTAACAAAAGAACAAATACAAAAAATATTCACAGGAGAGATTACTAACTGGAAAGAGGTTGGTGGTCAAGATGAAAAAATAAATGTTATAAATAGATCTAAATCCTCAGGTACAAGATCTACTTTTAAGGATACTATAATGGATGGAAAGGATGAAAAAGAAGGCTTAGGTACAACTCAAGATTCTAGTGGAAGTGTTGTAAAAGCCATAGGACAAACAAAGGGAAGTATAAGTTATGTAGCTTTTTCACATCTTAATGATGAAGTAAAAGCTATAAAAATAAATAATGTAGAGCCAACAAAGCAAAACATAATAGCTAAAAAATATCCTTTTTGGTCTTATGAACATATGTATACAAAGGGAAAACCAGAAGGATTAACAAAAGCTTTTATAGACTATATGATTAGTGATGAAGCTAAGCCATTAATAGAAAGATTAAAATATATACCAGCTAGTGATATTAAGTAATTATTAAAATTTAGTAAAGCTTAACTTTTAGTATTTTAATTTTTATAAAAATTTATGTAAACTTAAATGTTATTTGATGTAGAGTAAAATATAAAACTTTAAAAGTGAAGAAGGTAACTATTTAGATGGGGTTTAACAATAGGTAATAGGTTATAACCCCATTTAAAATAATAATTATTAGAGGAAGATGAGTTATGCATATAAGCAATAGGAAGATTTACAATAAAGAAATAACTAAAAGAAAGTTATTGAAAAATTTAAGAAATGAATACATAGGAAGAGGATTATCAACCATATGTGGAGTGTTAATAGTTTTTTTGACTTTATCTATAATATTTTTTGTAGCCTTAAAAGGCGTAGCGGTGTTTTCAAAGGGAGTTTCATTAAAAGAGTTTTTATTTTCTACTAATTGGAGCCCAGATAAGGATGTCCCTAAATTTGGTGCATTAAATTTTATAGCAGGATCTACTTTTGTATCTATTGGTGCAGTGATATTAAGCGCACCTATAAGTATAGCTTTAGCTATATTTATAAATTATATATCTCCTAAATTAGGAGAAAAAGTTTTAAAACCTGCCTTAGAATTATTTGTAGGTATTCCTTCAGTAGTATATGGATGGTTAGGTATAAGTATATTATTGCCAATTATAAAAAGGATCTACGAAGGAACGGGTTTTAGTATTTTAGCAGGAATAATAGTTTTAAGTATAATGATATTACCAACTATAGCTAGTATTTCTGTAGATGCAATAAAAGTAGTACCTAAATCTTATTTACAAGCTTCCTATGGATTAGGAGCAACTAGATGGCAAACTATAAGTAAGGTTATAGTACCTTCAGCTAAAAATGGAATATTAACAGGCATTATATTAGGGCTTGCAAGAGCCTTTGGAGAAGCATTGGCTGTTCAAATGGTAATAGGAAACTCTATTCAGTTCCCTAATAAATTATTAAATCCAGCTTCTACATTAACAAGTGTTATTACTATGGATATGGCAAATACCATAGGAGGAACAGTATGGAACGATGCACTTTGGGCTTTAGCACTATTGCTTTTAGTAATATCCTTCCTATTCATAATATCCATTAGAATGATAGCTAGAAGGAGGGAAGATTAATGAATTCTAAATTAATAGATAAAATTTGGACGGCTATATTATATTTTATTTCCGCATTGGTAGTTTTATTGTTATTAGTACTTTTAGGATATATATTAATAAAAGGCGTAGGTACACTAAATTTAGAATTTTTGTTTTCAGATCCTAAAATAGGAGAAGCAGGAGGAGGAATAGGGCCTCAATTATTTAACTCCTTTTATATGCTTTTAGTATCGTTAATAATTACAGTACCTATAGGAATAGGAGCTGGAATATATCTTGCGGAGTATGCTAAAGAAGGGTTCTTTTTAAATGTGGTTAGAGTTTCTATAGAAACTATGGCTTCCCTTCCTTCTATAGTAGTTGGATTGTTTGGCTTTTTAGTTTTTGTAAAAATCACTAATTGGGGTTTTACTCTTTTGTCAGGAGCGTTAGCTATATCAATATTAAATTTACCAGCTTTAACTAGGGTAAGTGAAAATGCTATAAAGGAGGCTTCTAAAGGAATAAAGGAAGCAAGTTTAGGCCTTGGAGCCACAAGATTTCAAACAATAAAAACAGTAGTGCTTCCTTCAGCTATTCCTCAAATTTTAACAGGAATAATATTAGCAGCAGGAAGAATATTTGGAGAAGCAGCAGCACTTTTATATACAGCAGGAATGAGTGCCCCTAGTTTAAATTTTACAGCCAACATAACTTCAAAGGCTTTTCCACTTAATCTAATGAGACCAGCAGAAACATTAGCAGTTTATATATGGAAAGTAAATTCAGAGGCTATGATACCTGATGCTGCTAGAGTAGCTAATGGAGCTTCAGCGGTTTTAATTATAATGGTTTTATTATTTAATATATTAGCTAGAATAATAGGCAAAAAAATACACAAAATGTATACAGGGGATAATTAAGGAGGGAAAGGCATGGCAATTATTAAAACAGAGGAGCTAAATTTATATTATGGTAATGTAAAAGCTTTAAAAAATATAAATATAGATATAGAAAAAAATAAAGTTACTGCTTTAATAGGGCCTTCAGGATGTGGGAAATCCACATTTTTAAGAACTCTAAATAGAATGAATGATTTAATAGATTCTGTAAAAATAGAAGGTAGCGTATATTATGAGGGAAAAGATATATATAAAGACTATGATGTGATAGATCTTAGAAAGAAAATAGGAATGGTATTTCAAAATCCTAATCCCTTTCCTATGTCTATATATGATAATATAGCTTATGGCCCTAGAATTCATGGAATAAAAACTAAAGAGAAGTTAGATCAAATAGTAGAAAAAAGTTTAAAAGGAGCAGCCCTTTGGGAAGAGGTAAAGGATAGGCTTAAAAAAAATGCATTGGGGCTATCAGGAGGACAGCAGCAAAGACTTTGTATAGCTAGAACACTAGCTGTAGAACCAGAAATATTGTTAATGGATGAACCAACTTCAGCACTAGATCCTATATCTACTCTTAAAATAGAAGAACTTATGGATGAGCTTAAAAATAAATATACAGTAATAATAGTAACACATAATATGCAACAAGCAGGAAGAATATCTGATAACACAGCATTTTTCTTAAATGGAGAGATAATAGAAGTAGGAAAAACTGAAGAATTATTTTATAAACCGAAAGATAAAAGGACAGAGGATTATATAACAGGTAGATTTGGTTAGAGTTAGTTAAATGAAAGGGGAAGAATAGATTGAGAAAGGTATTTGATAAAGAACTTCTAAAGCTTCATAATAGTATATTAAGAATGGGCAGTATTGTAGAAAAGCAAATAAATACATGTATTCAGGCATTAGTAAAAAAAGATGAAAAATTAGCAGACGAAGTGATAAAAAATGATGATTTAGTAGATGATTTAGAAAAAAAAATAGAAGATGAATGTATAGTTCTTATAGCAAAAGAACAGCCTTTAGCTACAGATTTAAGAAAAATATTTACTACTCTAAAAATTGTTACGGATTTAGAAAGAATGGCAGATCATGCAGTGGATATAGCTAAAATAGCAAAAAAAATAAAAGATGAAGAATACGTTAGGCCTTTAATAAAAATACCTAAAATGGCAGAGCTAGTTCAAAATATGATAAAAGAATCTTTGGATTCTTATGTAAATGAAAATAAAGAAGGAGCTTACAAAGCTTGTACTTTAGATGATGAAATAGATTATATCTATAAAACTGCCTTTAAAGAGTCCATAGATACAATGTTAGAAAGAAAAGAAAGTATAAATCAACTCACACAATTTCTATTTGTGTGCAAATACCTAGAAAGAATAGCGGATCATGCCACTAATATATGTGAATGGACTATTTATTTAATAACAGGAGAACATATAGATATGAATGAATAAAACTTTAAAAAAATAATATATAATAAAATTATTATATTAAAAAGTTAAGAAAATTTATTTAAATATATTTTGTAGCGCTTCTAAGATAAAATGGAAAGTATGTATTTTAAAATGTTGAGCTTCCATAAATCTTATGAAGTGTTTTGTTTTTTTATACTATATATTTGTTTATAATGTTCAAAATAGTAAATAATATTATAAATAGTAGGGTATATTTAATTATTTCAAGAATATGGAGTAATTATTAGGTTCAGCTGGAGTTTGATTAAAATTATTACTTTTCTATTTTTAAAATTGAATTTTAAGTTGTAAATTGACTAAATTACTATATTAATGTAATATAATTTAATGATAAATATAAAATTTGGAGTTGAAAAAATGAAAAAGGAAATACTAAAAGTAGAAAGAGGTAGTATAGCAGAGGAACTTGAAATAGAAAAGGGAGATTTTTTACTGTCTATAAATAATAAAGAAGTTAAAGACATTATTGACTATAAATTTTTAGTTTGTGATGAATACTTAGAAGTTGAGATAGAAAAAAGTAATGGGGAACTTTGGGAGCTTGAAATAGAAAAGGATTATGATGAGGATTTAGGAATAGAATTTAAGGCAGCCATACTAGATGTACCTCAAAGATGCCATAATAATTGTTTGTTTTGTTTTATAGATCAACTACCAAAGGGTATGAGAAAAACTCTTTATTTTAAAGATGACGATTCAAGATTATCTTTTCTTCAAGGAAATTTCCTTACTCTTACAAATATGAAGGATGAAGACATAGAAAGAATAATAAATTATAAAATAAGTCCTATAAATATATCTGTACATACCACAAATCCAGAACTTAGGGTTGAACTTTTAAATAATAGATTTGCAGGAAACATATATGAAAGAATGAAGAAATTAGCTGAGGGTGGTATAAAAATGAATTGTCAGGTGGTTTTATGCCCCGGACTTAATAATGCAGAAGAACTAAAAAGAACCATAGAAGATTTATATGCTCTTTATCCTCAGGTAGAGAATTTAGCAGTAGTTCCTATAGGAGTTACAAAATTTAGAGAAGGTTTATATCGGTTTGAACTTTTTAACAAGGAAACTGCTAATAAAGAATTAGATATGGTAGAAGAATATCAAAATAAATTTATAAAGGAAATAGGAAAGCCATTTGTAAGACTATCTGATGAATTTTATGTTATAGCAGAAAGGGAAATTCCTAAAGAAGAATTTTACGATGGATTTCATCAATTAGAAGATGGCGTAGGTGTTATAAGGATATTTAGGAATAATATAAAAAATAATGTAAAAAAACTTTCAACCAAAGTTAAGGGGAGTTTTTCACTTATAACAGGACAATCTGCTTATAAAGAAATACTAGAGGCTAGTAGAATAATAAACAATTATAATAATGACATAAATATAGAAGTTATAAAAATAGATAATAATTTTTTTGGAAAGACCATTACTGTAGCTGGACTTATAACAGCCAATGATATAATAGAACAAACACAGGAGAAAAATTTAGGAAAGTATGTTATAATTCCAGATGTAATGCTTAGAAAAGGATATGAATTAGCAGATATATCCGAACAAGTTTTCTTAGATGATGTAACACTAAAAGAATTAAGCAAAAGTTTAAAAAGAGAAATTTTAGTATGCGATTATACAGGAGAAGACTTAATAGATATAATAAACAAACATAGCAGGGAGGAATAAAAATGGGAAAACCTATAGTTGCAATAGTAGGAAGACCTAATGTAGGTAAATCTACACTATTCAATAAATTAGCAGGAAAAAGAATAGCTATAGTACAAGATACACCAGGAGTAACAAGGGATAGGATTTATGCAGAGGCTGAATGGCTAAATTACAAATTTACAATGATAGATACAGGTGGTATAGAACCAGAAAGCGAAGATATAATAATATCTCAAATGAGAAGACAGGCGCAAATAGCTATAGAAATGGCTAATGTAATAATATTTTTAGTAGATGGAAAAGAAGGATTAGCACCAGCAGACGAAGAAGTAGCACAAATGCTTAGAAAAAGTAAAAAACCTGTAGTACTAGTAGTAAATAAAATTGACAAACTAAAGGATGAAGATAATGCTTATGAGTTTTATAATTTAGGTATAGGAGATCCTGTAACTATATCCTCATCACAGGCATTAGGTTTAGGTGATATGTTAGATAGAGTTGTAGAACATTTTAAAGATGATAAATCAGATGGAGAAGAGGATGAGAGAATAAATATAGCTTTTGTAGGTAAACCAAACGTAGGAAAATCCTCTCTTATAAATAAATTGCTAGGGGAAGAAAGACTTATAGTAAGTAATATTCCAGGAACTACAAGAGATTCTATAGACAGCTATGTAAATACAGATTTTGGTGAGTTTACTTTAATAGATACAGCAGGATTAAGACGTAAGAGTAAAGTGAAAGAAGAAATAGAAAGATACTCTGTAATAAGAACTTATGCATCTATAGAAAGAGCAGATGTATGTATCCTCATGATAGATGCCACAGAGGGAATATCTGAACAGGATCAAAAAATAATAGGATATGCTCATGATTTAAATAAGGCTATTTTAGTTATAGTTAATAAATGGGATTTAGTAGAAAAGGATGATAAGACTATGGATAAATTTAAAAAAGAGTTAAAAGTTAATTTATCCTTCATGGCTTATGCAAAATATTTATTTATATCTGCTAAAACAGGTCAAAGAGTTGTAAAAGTTTTACAAACTGCTAAAGAATGTTATGATAATTATACTAAGAGAGTAAAAACAGGGGTCTTAAATGATGTAATAAGTCAAGCTATTATGATGAAAGAACCTCCTATAGTAGGGACAAAAAGATTAAAAATTTACTACGTAACTCAAATAGGAACAAAACCACCAACTTTTGTTTTCTTTGTAAATGATCCAGCTTGTATACATTTCTCTTATCAAAGATATTTAGAAAATCAATTAAGAGAAAATTTTGATTTCCAGGGTACAGGAATAAAATTAGAATTTAGAGAAAGAAAAGAAAAATAAATTTAAAGATATCCTATAGATAACTGCCACTAAAACAAAGAGTTTTAAGTGGCAGTGAATATATAGGAATTTTTAATATAAACCTATTTATTTAAATTAATTTTAAATATCAATTGAAAATAAAAATTAGGTTAATAATTAACTGGTGGGGAAAGGAAGGAATAAGATGGATTCAACAGTTTGTTTTTTAGGGGCAGGTAGTTTTGGAACAGCTTTAGCTGTGATGTTGGGTAAAAAAGGATTAGAGATTAACATATGGCATAGAAAAAATAACATAGTAGAGGATATAAATATCAAAAAAGAAAATATAAAATATTTACCTAAAGTAGTAATACCTGCAGGGATAAAAGCTTATAATGAAATAGAAAAAAGTATGGAGCAATGTGAATTTATAGTATTAGCAGTACCTTCTCATGTGATAAGACAGGTATGCAAAAAAATACAACCTTTCATAAAAGAAAATCAAACAATAGTAAGTATAGCTAAAGGTATAGAAGAGGGTACAGGGAAAAGATTATCTGAGGTCATAGAAGAAGAATTGCCTAGTAATCCTATAGTAGTGTTGTCAGGGCCTAGTCATGCAGAAGAAGTGGCTCAAGATATACCTACTACGGTAGTTGTGTCTTCAAAGCATATGGATATAGCTAAAAAAGTTCAGGATCTTTTCATGACTAATAAATTTAGAGTGTATACCAATGATGATTTAATAGGAGTCGAAATAGGAGGAGCCGTTAAAAATATTATAGCTTTAGCCGCAGGTGTATCTGATGGCATAGGTTATGGTGATAACACAAAGGCAGCTTTAATGACAAGAGGTATGAGTGAAATAATAAGAATAGGTACAAAGCTTGGAGGCAAACAGGAAACATTTTCAGGTCTCACTGGTATGGGAGATTTAATAGTTACTTGCACAAGTATGCATAGTAGAAATAGAAGAGCTGGTATATTAATTGGTAAAGGTTATAGCACAGAAGAAGCAATAGAAGAGGTAGGTATGGTAGTAGAAGGGATAAAAGCTTGTAGAGCCTTTTATACATTAAAAGAAAAGCTAGATGTAGAAATGCCTATAACAGATACATTATATAAAGTTTTATTTGAAAATAAAGAGCCTAATTATGGGGTCTATGAACTTATGACTAGGGATAAAAAAATGGAAATGATTTAAGATAATAATTATAGGTGAAGTGCTAATCTAAAGGTAGAAGATGTCTTCTACCTTTTAGATTAGTGTTTTTTTACATTATCTTAAGAATAGCAACTGACGCTGGTACAGTAGTTATTGTAGTTCCAGGTATAGTAGTGGCTGCGGAAATAGTTAAATTTTGGGTGTCCACATTTCTAATTTGAAGGACAGCTGGAGCGGTTGTTACTTGAGCATCTACTATTCCTACTATTTCATTGTTACCAGGTGATTTTTGAGCAGAACCTGGTACAGGAACACCACCTATGAAAACCTCAGTTATTCCATTGGATGATGTGGTTAATGCAGTATAAGATATCCTATACAGCCCTGTTTCATTTATAGTTATATCAGTGCTTGGAGGAGTAAAGGTATATAGGGATGGAGGATTTATTGGACCAACCTTATCATATGATATAGCTTCATTAGTGCCAACTACCAACACATCTGTAAGGTCTCTATAAACATATATGGTTCCAAGTTGGCTAGGACCAGTAGTACCAGTTACACCTCTAGGTCCAGTAATACCTCTAGTACCAGTAATACCTCTAGGTCCAGTTACACCTCTAGTACCAGTAATACCTCTAGAGCCAGTAGCGCCCCTAGGGCCAGTTACACCTCTAGAACCTCTAGGCCCAGTAGGTCCAGTTGCACCTCTAGGGCAGGTGCATCTACCACAACATGGTATGCATATTTTACATCTATTATTCAAGTAAATCACCTCTATTTAAATAATGTTATTATATTTTTGCTAATAAAGTTTAATATATCAGCATTACTATATAATATGACGTTTTTTTTTTTTGACATAAAAATTAGGTTAATATATTGTAAGATATAGATAATTAAGCAATTTCCATAATTTTTAATTCTTAATATAGCTAAGTATTCCTTAAAACAAGAAGAAGATTCATCCTAGATATGACAAAGCATATAAGAAATATTCTTTGTCAGTTATTTGGAATATCAGTAAGGTTATACAATTGTCTTATGAGGTATAAAATTAATATTATATCTATTTGATAATTCTTTATTTCTAGGAATAAATATTAGCAATTGGTAGTATATATATAATGTTAATATTATAATATTGGGGGGTATAATTTGGATAATTTTAATATATACAAAGATATCGCAGAAAGAACCCAAGGAGATATTTATGTAGGAGTAGTTGGACCTGTTAGAACAGGGAAATCTACTTTTATAAAAAAATTCATGGAAAAAATGGTTATACCAAAGATAGAAAATGCTTATAAAAAACAAAGGGCTAAAGATGAACTTCCTCAAAGTTCTTCAGGTAAAGCTATCCATACTACAGAACCAAAATTTGTACCTAATGAAGCTGTAGAAGTAAGTTTAGAAAATGATACTAAATTTAAAGTTAGAATGGTGGACTGTGTAGGTTATATTGTGAATGGAGCTCTAGGCTATATGGAGGAAGAGGATAAGCCTAAAATGGTTACAACACCATGGTATGATTATGAAATACCTTTTGAAGAGGCAGCAGAAATTGGAACTAAGAAGGTTATAAACGAGCATTCTACTATAGGACTTTTAATTACCACAGATGGATCTATAACAGATATAGATAGAGAAAGCTATGTAGAAGTAGAAGAAAGAGTTGTAGAAGAGTTAAAATCTATAAATAAGCCTTTTATAATAGTTTTAAATTCATCACATCCATATGAACCGGAAACTATAGAGTTAAGAAAGAGTCTTGAAGAAAAGTATGATGTACCAGTACAAACTATGGATATTTTAAATATGAAAGAAGAAGATATGACTAATGTTTTCCAAAGAGTACTTAAAGAGTTCCCTATAAAAGAAGTGAATATAGATATGCCAGCTTGGATAGAAGAGCTAAAGCCGGAACATTGGTTAAAAGCTGACTTTATAAATGTAGTAAAAAATATGGCAAAGGAAATATATAAAGTACGTGACATAAAAAAATCTATGGAAAATCTATATGAATTTGAATTTTTAGATAATTCTACATTAAATGAGATGAATATGGGAGAAGGAACAGCTCGAATAGCTTTAAAGCCGAAAGAAGATCTGTTCTATAAAATAATAGGGGAAGTTTGTAATAGGGAAATAGAAAACGAAAATGATTTATTAAAAATAGTTGAAACTATGAATAAAGCAAAAATAGAATATGATAGAATAGCAGAGGCTTTGGAGGATGTAAAAGAGACGGGGTATGGTTTGGTGGCACCACAACTTACAGAAATGAAATTAGAAGAGCCTGAAATAGTAAAACAAGGCAATAGATACGGAGTTAAATTAAAGGCTAGTGCACCTTCATTACATTTTATAAGGGCCGATATTGAAACAGAAGTATCCCCAATAATGGGAACAGAAAAGGAAAGCGAAGAAATGCTAAAATCTTTGTTAGAAGAATTTGAAACAGATCCATCAAAGATATGGCAAAGTAATATGTTTGGTAAATCCTTAGAAGTATTGGTTAAAGAGGGACTACAAAATAAATTATACAGAATGCCAGAGGATGTACAGGTTAAGATACAAAAAACTCTTCAAAAGATAATAAACGAAGGTAATGGAGGGCTTATCTGTATCATATTATAAGGAAAGTGCGACGCACTTTCCTTAGAGAACAGAGTATAGAGAATAGATATGGATGATTTTTCTCCGCTTTGCCACGTAAAGTGTAAAATTATATTTTCTTTTTTTATAAAAAAGACTTAAGACCTTAAAAAATTTTCGATAGAAAATTAATGCGTAGCATGGCAAAAGATTGTACTTTTCATAATCTTTATACGAATTTAAATTGCATTCAAAACTATTTGCGTTAGCAAACAAATTTAATATATAAAGCCACTAATTTCAGCTAGTTTTTATATAAACTTAATGTAATCAGTGGCTTTTATATATTTTTTAGTAATACTTCTCTAATGAAGAAAATTTTTAAGATTACTCTATATAAAATTCTTATAAATGTTTAGCTACAAAACTTCTGACTAAGCGGATAATTATAAATGAAGCTTCTGCTTAATTCTTTGCATAAGTAAGCACCCCATGTAAAAATTATAGGTTTGGGATATTCACTTGAATTTTTTATATCAATCTAAATATTAATTACTATAGAAAGCCTCCGGACGCGCTATCGCTTTTTTTAGATATCTATATATGAAATCAAAATTTAATTTTATAATATTTAAACTACCTAATAATTTTAGTAAAAATATTTAAATTAAAGATTTTGTGTAGAGGAGTGGAACAAAATCATCCATATCTGTTCTCTGTTCATTATACTCTGTACTCTAAGTAAGGAAAGTGCGTCGCACTTTCCTTATGTGGTTTAACATTCAGTTAGTGACAGATGGAGTGTAAAAATGTATAATTAATTTTGGAACATTTTATATTAAAAATAAAAATTTTCAATATATTTTATTATAGAATTAAATAATAAAAATTTAATAATATTGTATAGATAGGGGGAAGTTATGAAGATATGAAAAAAGTAGCAGTTGTTTTTAACGGAGGTACTATTTCCATGAAGGTAGACCCTAGAATAAAGGCTGCGGTACCAAGTTTATCTGGGGAAGAAATTATGGCTATGGTAACAGGCATAGAGGAATATGCTGAAATAGAGAACTATGAATTTTCTAATTATCCAAGTCCTTATATAACTCCTGAGCAAATGATGGATTTATCAAAGTATATAAAGAATATATTAGAAAGAGAAGATATTTGTGGAGTTGTAGTTACTCATGGTACGGATTCTTTAGAAGAAACAGCCTATCTTTTAGATTTAACTATAAAAACTCATAAGCCTGTAATCGTTACAGGAGCTATGAGAAGCAGTTCTGAATTAGGTTACGATGGACCTGCTAACTTGGCAGCTTCAATTTGTACAGCTATATCTAAAGAAGCTATAGGTAAAGGTGTTTTAGTTTGTTTAAATGATGAATTAAATTGTGCTAGTGAGGTTACAAAATCTAATTCTACTGCATTAAATACTTTTAAGAGTCCTATATTTGGACCTATAGGCATAGTAGATAATAACCAAGTAATATTTTATAGAGAAAGATTAAAAAAACAACATATAGAGACAAATAAAATAGAAAGCAGTGTAGCTCTTATAAAGTGTGTATCAGGTATAGATTCAAGTTTTATAGATTTTTGTTTAGATAGAGATTATAAAGGTTTGGTAATAGAGGCTATGGGTAGAGGTAATGTACCTCCCAATATGGTACCTGGTATAAAAAGAGCAATAGATAAAAATATACCAGTAGTGCTAGTTTCAAGATGCTATGAAGGTAGAGTATTGGATACTTATGGTTATGAAGGCGGAGGAAAACAATTAAGAAAAATAGGAGTAATATTTGGAGATAGTCTTCCAGGACAAAAGGCAAGGATAAAATTGGCTCTAGCATTAACAAAATCAAATTATGATGTAGAAAAAATAAGACAAATATTTGAAGATGGCCTTTATAAATATACCACTAAATAAATTAACACACTAAAAATATAATTATTTTAATAATTATAAAAATATAGTGTTATAATAATGTAAAAAGCATAAATTATGTTATAATTTTATTTGAAAAACAGAGTATTTTAAAGTAAAATAGAGATTATGTTGTAAATATCCTTTAGTTTATGTATAATTATCATATCTGGCTGTTTGTGGAAGGATGAAGAATATGGTTAAAAGTATGACGGGGTTTGGTAGAGGTTTTTTAGAACAGGATAAAAAAAGTTTTACTGTAGAAATGAAAAGTGTAAACCATAGATACTGTGATATAAACATAAGAATGCCTAAAGCATTTATGGCTTTAGAAGAAAAAATGAGAGCTACAATACAAGAAAAAGTACATAGAGGTAAAATTGATGTTTATATCACAGTAAATACATATGATAAAGATGATGTAGAACTTATATACAATGAAACCTTATCAGACAATTATTATGAATGCTTAAAAAAGATAAGTAAAAGATATGATGTTAAAAACGACATATCAGTATCTTTAATAGGAAGATTTCCAGAAGTAATAACTGTAAAACAAAAAGAAGAGGATTTAGAAGAAGTCTGGAAAAATTTAAATACTCCGCTGAAAAAAGCGGTGGATGCTTTGGTATCCATGAGAGAGAGGGAGGGTAGTAAATTATATAAAGACATAAATATAAAATGTGATGAAATAAAAAAAATGGTTGATAGAATAGAGGAAAAGGCACCAAAAGTAGTGAATGAATATAATAAAAAAATTCATGAAAGAGTAAGTGAGCTTTTATCCCAATCAGAAATCGATGAAAGTAGAATAGCTATGGAAGTGGCATTATTTGTTGATAAATCTTCTGTAGATGAAGAAATAGTTAGATTAAATAGTCATATAAATCAAGTATCAGAAACCCTTAATTTAAAAGAACCTGTAGGAAGAAAATTAGATTTTATAGTTCAAGAGATGAATAGAGAAGCAAATACTATAGCTTCTAAATCTACAGATCTTGAAATAGTTAATTTAGTATTAAATATAAAAAATAATATAGAAAAAATTAGAGAACAAATTCAAAATATAGAATAATTAGGAGGATTTTTAATGGCAATAAAATTAATAAACATAGGATTTGGTAACATAGTTTCAGCCAATAGATTAGTTGCAATAGTAAGCCCAGAATCAGCACCTATAAAAAGAATAATACAAGAAGCAAGAGATAGAGGTATGCTTATAGATGCAACTTATGGAAGAAGAACAAGAGCAGTTATAATAACTGATAGTGATCATGTTATTTTATCAGCAGTTCAGCCAGAAACAGTAGCTCATAGATTAGCTTCTAAAGCAGAAGAAGAAGAGATAAATGAGGGAGAAGAGTAATGGCCAAAAAAGGACTTCTTATAGTTATTTCTGGACCATCTGGTGCAGGAAAGGGAACTATATGCAAAGAACTTTTAAAAAAGGAAGACCTATGGGTATCAGTTTCTGCCACCACTAGATCTCCAAGAAAGGGAGAGGAAAATGGAGTACATTATTTTTTCTTAAATGAAGATGAATTTAATGAAAGAATAGAAAAAGATGATTTTTTAGAATATGCTAAAGTTCATCAAAATTTATATGGAACTCCAAAATCTAGTGTTTTAGAAAAGATTAATAATGGTAATAATGTAATATTAGAGATAGATATTCAAGGAGCTTTAAAAGTAAAAGAAACTTATCCAGAAGGAATATTTATATTTATATTGCCTCCTTCTATGGAAGAATTAAAAAATAGAATAATAAATAGAGGTAGTGAAACAGCAGAAACTTTAATGATAAGATTTAAAGCTGCTTACAAGGAAATAAATTATGTATCAAAATATAATTATGCAGTAGTAAATGATACAGTGGAGGACGCAGTTAATAAGGTCAGAAGTATTATATTAGCGGAAAACTGTAGAGTTGATAGAATGAAGGATACAATATTAGCATCAAAGGAGGAATTTATTCATGAGCAATTCTATGATTAATCCATCAATAGTAAATTTATTAGAGAAGGTTGATGACAGATATTCATTAGTAACTATAACATCTAAAAGATCAAGACAATTAATAGATGGAGCAAAACCACTTGTAGATATAGATTCAACTAAACCTGTTACAGTAGCAATAAATGAAATACATGAGGGAAAAATAACTTATAAAACAGTTAAAGAAGGAATAAAATAAAATGAATAAAAAATGTGTAGTATTAGGTGTAACAGGGGGAATAGCTAGTTATAAAGCTCTGGATATAGTGAGCAAATTAAAAAAGCTAAATTATGATGTGAATGTAATAATGACAAAGTCTGCCCTACAATTTATACACCCACTACCTTTTCAAAGTTTAAGTGGTAATATGGTTTCAAAGGATATGTTTGAAGAACCAAAGGCCTTTGAGATACAACATATATCCTTAGCTAAAAAGGCAGATATGATATTGGTAGCTCCTGCTACAGCTAATATTATTGGTAAAGTAGCTAATGGTATAGCTGATGATATGTTATCTACTACTATAATGGCAGCTACTTGTCCTGTAGTATTTGTACCAGCTATGAATACAAACATGTATAAAAATCCTATAGTAAAAAATAATATAGAAAAACTAAAAAGTTTTGGTTATGAATTTATTAACCCTATATCAGGAAGATTAGCCTGTGGAGATGTAGGGGAAGGTAAAATGGCTGATACTGAAGATATAGTAGAAATAGCAGATAGTATGCTTTATCCTATAAAAGACTTAACGGGAAAAAATGTATTAGTTACTGCAGGTCCTACCCTAGCACCTATAGATCCAGTAAGATATATAACAAATAAATCTTCTGGAAAAATGGGATATTCTATAGCAAAGGAAGCTAGAGATAGGGGCGCAAAGGTTACATTAGTATCTGGTCCTACAAACTTAAGAACACCTTTAGGTGTAGATATAATAAAAATTAATACAAATGAAGAGATGCTTAAGGCTGTTAAAGATAATTTTAAAAATCAGCACATAGTTATAAAATCTGCAGCTGTGGCAGATTATAAGCCTAAAGAATATAAAGAGCATAAAATAAAAAAAACTGGTGATGATTTAAATTTAGCACTAATAAGAGATAAAGATATTTTAAAAGAATTAGGACTAATAAAAGAAAATCAAATATTGGTAGGCTTTGCAGCAGAAAGCAAAGATCTTTTAGATAACGCTAAATCTAAATTGGAGAAGAAAAATCTAGATTTTATAATAGCAAATAATATATTGTCTAAGGAAACAGGATTTGCATCAGAGGATAATTTGGTTACAATAATATCCAAGGATGGGCATATTAAAAATTTAGAAAAAATGTCTAAAAGAGAAGTAGCTAAAGGGATATTTGATACTATATTAAATAAAAAATAATATGAAAATAAAAAAGAGGCAATAACCTTATAAGTTAAGCCTCTTTTATTTAGCGGATAAACAGAGTTTTTGGCTTTAGAGGGAGTTTTTACTCCCTCTGAAGCTTAGAAATCGTTATCCAGGGACGTACCCGCTCTTTACTCCCACTTTGAAGAAGATGGGAGTATTAGAGCGGGTAGTCATCGGATAAAAAGGTATCTAGTTAATAATATAGAGTTTTAGATTTATGTTGTGCTTACAAATTCTTATCTAAAGGATAAAAAAATTTCCTTAAAAGGGTGATAAAGTGTTTAAATATGCAGGTATTATAGTAAATAATTCTTCTATAAAATTGGATAAATTATTTACTTATGCTATTCCAGAGGAATTAAATAAAAAAATAAAAATAGGACATAGAGTAAAAGTTCCCTTTGGTAAAGGCAATAAAAAAATAGATGGTTTTGTTTTAAAATTATATAAAAATTATAAAGATGAAGATAAAGTTTCTATAAAGGATATAAGCAATATATGTGAAGAGGATCCTTTATTAGATTTAAATAGAGTAAAGCTTGTAGAACAAATGAAGGAAAGATACCTTTGTACATATTTAGAAGCTATAAAGGTATTAGTACCACCAGGTATTACAAAGGGAAACAAAGAAAAAAAAGAAAACTTTATATTTATATATAAAGATTTAGAGGGTAAATATTTAAAAGAAAATTATGAGAAAATATATGATTTTGTAAAATTAAATGATGGAGTTTATAATAAAAATATATTAAATAAAAAATTTGGATTTTCCCTATCATCTATAAATACATTAATAAAACATGGATTTTTAATTCAAGAGAACCACGTAGTAAATAGATATAATGAAAAAATGTATAGAAATTATGAAGAAAGGATACTAAATGGAGACCAAAGTTTAGCTCTTTATAGAATTTTAAACTCCAATAGAAAATTATTTTTAATACATGGTGTTACAGGTAGTGGAAAAACAGAGATATACATGCATTTAGTAAAGAAATTAATGGAAAAAGATAAGGATTCTATAATTTTAGTACCAGAAATATCACTAACTCCTCAAATGGTGGAAAGATTCAAAGGTAGATTTGGAAAAAATATAGCTGTATTTCATAGCAAACTCTCTGATGGTGAAAGATTTGATGAATGGATGAGAGTAAAAAGAGGAGAAGTTAAAGTAGCTATAGGAGCAAGATCTGCAGTGTTTTTACCTTTTAAAAATTTAGGATCTATCATAATAGATGAAGAACATGAAAGTAGCTATAAGTCTGATAGTAATCCTAAATATAATGCTAGGGATATAGCAGAACTTAGATGCACGAATGAAGGCTGTAAGATTATTTTAGGATCAGCTACACCATCTTTAGAAACTTATTATAGAAGTAAAAATAAAATAATAGATTTAATTACCATAAAAGAAAGAATAGAGGGGGCGTCTATGCCGGAGGTTAAAATAGTTGATATGAGAGAAGAACTTATGTCAGGTAATAAATCTATATTTAGCAGAGAACTATTTGAAGATATAAGCACAAGGTTAGAAAAAAAAGAGCAAATAATATTATTCTTAAATAGAAGAGGCTTTTCTACATTTGTATCCTGTAGAGAATGTGGGTATGTTTTCAAATGTAAAAATTGTGATATTTCTTTAACCTATCATAATAGGGATAGTAGCTTAAGGTGCCACTATTGTGGAGCAAGTATGAGAATACCAAAACAATGTCCTAAATGTAATAGTAAATATGTAAAATATTTTGGAGCAGGAACAGAAAAAGTGGAAAAATCCATAAAAAAATATTTCCCTGAAGTTAGAACTTTAAGAATGGACTTAGATACTACAAGGACTAAGAATGCTTATGAAAATATTTATAATACTTTTAAAAAGGGTGAAGCTGATATATTAATTGGAACTCAAATGATAGCAAAGGGATTAGATTTTGAAAATGTAACTTTAGTTGGAGTTTTAGCAGCAGATATGTCTTTAAATTTACCAGACTATAGATCAGGAGAAAGAACTTTTCAACTTATAACTCAAGTTTCAGGAAGGGCAGGAAGAGGAAAAAAACAAGGGAAAGTTTTAATTCAAAGTTATAATCCAGAAAATTATAGTATAACCTCTGCGGCTAAAAGTGATTATGAAGGATTTTATAATAAAGAGATAAAAATAAGAAAAGATATGAATTATCCTCCCTTTTCAAAAATATTGCTTATAAATTTAAGTAGTAAATATGAGAATAAATTAATAAAAAATACACATAAAATTGGTATAATATTAAAGAATATTGTATCTAAATATGATAACTTAAATATGTTAGGCCCTTGTCCTAGTCCATTATCTAAAATAAAAGAGATGTATAGATGGCAAATAATATTAAAAGGAAATGTGACGGGGGATATAATGAATGAAATACAAAAAATAGTTTATACTTCATTGGAACAAGTTTATAATGATATAAGAGTAAGTATAGATATAAATCCTAACAGTTTGTTATAATTTTTAAATTTAGGAGGTAGTAAAAATGGCAATAAGAAATATAAGAAAATATGGGGATGAATTATTAAGAAAGAAGAGTAGGAAAATAGAAAAGATTGATGATAGAATTTTAACTCTTTTAGAGGATATGGCAGAAACTATGTACAGTGCAGAGGGTGTGGGACTTGCAGCACCTCAAGTAGGAATATTAAAAAGAGTGGTAGTTATAGATGTGGGAGAAGGATTAATAAAACTTATA
Organism: Clostridium sp. CTA-6; assembly: GCF_054768115.1. Classification (NCBI taxonomy): domain Bacteria; kingdom Bacillati; phylum Bacillota; class Clostridia; order Eubacteriales; family Clostridiaceae; genus Clostridium; species Clostridium sp. CTA-6. The sequence goes on along the minus strand of NZ_BAAAAU010000008.1, from coordinate 38,986 downwards.
AACCCAGAAATAATAGAGACAGAAGGAAGCCAGAAAGATGTAGAAGGATGTTTAAGTGTTCCTGGTGAGCAAGGAGAAGTAGAAAGACCATATAAAGTTAAAGTTAAAGCTTTAAATGAAAAAGGAGAACAAATAGTATTAGAGGGAGAAGAATTATTAGCTAGAGCCTTTTGTCATGAGATAGATCATTTAGATGGAGTCTTATTTGTAGATAAGGTAATAAATAAATAGGGAGGAGAAAATTAATTTGAAAGATACAACTATAGTTTTTATGGGTACTCCAGATTTTGCGGTACCATCTTTAAAAAAATTAATAGAAAAATTTAATGTAAAAGCAGTATTTACACAACCGGATAGACCAAAGGGGCGAGGTAAGAAATTAGCTATGTCAGCGGTTAAAGAGGTAGCCTTAGAAAATAATATAGAGGTATATCAACCAATAAAATTAAAAAATGATGAGATTTGTATAAAAAAGTTGAAGGAAATAAACCCAGATTTTATAATAGTAGTAGCTTTTGGACAAATACTATCAAAGGAAGTTTTAGATATACCAAAGTATGGATGTATTAATTTACACGCCTCTCTACTTCCTAAATATAGAGGGGCAGCCCCTATAAACTGGGCAATAATAAAGGGAGAAAAAGAATCTGGAAACACTACTATGTTTATGGATGAAGGTTTAGATACAGGTGATATGCTTTTAAAAAATACAGTTAAGATAGCAGATGATATGACTGCAGGTGAGCTTCATGATATATTAATGGAAAGTGGTTCAGAACTTTTAGTAACTACCATAAAGGGATTAAAAGAAGGAACTGTAAAAAGAGAGAAGCAAAAGAGTGAAAATATTATATATGCCTCTATGCTAAATAAACAAATGGGGAAAATAGATTGGAATAAAACTTCTAAGGAAATAAATTTACTTATAAGAGGTTTAAACCCACGGCCAGTTGCATATACTCAATATAAAAATGAAACTATGAAAATTTATAACAGTAGTATATTAAAGGAAAGCTCAAATAAAACTCCAGGTACTATATTAAAGGTATCAAAAGAAGGTATTAAAGTAGCTACCCGTGATGGAATTTTATCTATTACAACTGTACAATTTCCGGGGAAAAAACCTATGAAAGTAGAAGAATATATAAAGGGACATGATATAGAAGAGGGATTAGTATTAGGAGAATAGAGGAAAAATTTTTTATTTATGTTTAAAATATTTAGTAAGGTTTAAACTAGATATAATTTATTTTTTATTTTATAATTAGTTAGTATTAAATAAAAATAGAGAAAAGACGTAGATGAATTTGAAATTAAATTCAATATATATTTATGTGAAAGGTATTGATAAATTAATTAAAGGTAAAAATAGTATTTAACTAAAATAAATGATAATTGGGTGTTAGAGTTTAAAGATAGAGAGGAAATTTATATTGAACTATATTTAAGGTTGTAATAAGAGGAGATAGGATGAAATAAAAGGAGGTGAACTTTAGTAGGAGAGTATTGATAAAATACTTTTTTGCTAAAGATAACAATATGTTTTATTATGATAGTACATTTTTGATATTGATTCCTGCTATGCTCATAGCGGCTTGGGCTCAATTAAAAGTATCTTCATCTTTTGATAGATACTCAAGGGTTTCAACAGCTAAGGGATATACAGGAGCTCAGGTAGCCAGAATGCTTTTAGATTCTAAAGGACTTTATAATGTACCTGTGGAACTTATACCAGGAAAGCTTTCTGATCATTATGATCCTAGTAAAAGAGTTATGAGACTTTCAAAAGATGTATATTATGGAAATTCAGTGGCATCCATTGGAGTGGCAGCTCACGAAACAGGTCATGCTATACAGCATTTAGAAAGTTATTCTCCCCTTGTAATAAGAAATACTATAGTTCCTATAGTAAATATTAGTTCCCAAGCTTCTTGGATATTGTTTTTTATAGGTATATTAATGGGAGCTTCTAGTCTTACAAGAATAGGTATAATTCTTTTTTCAGCAGTAGTTTTATTTCAACTTATAACATTACCTGTAGAATTTGATGCTTCAAAAAGAGCATTGGTTTTATTAGAAAACAAAGGTATACTATATAAGGAAGAAGTAAATGGAGCAAAAAAAGTTTTAAGTGCAGCGGCTATGACATATGTAGCAGCGGCATTAACGGCTATATCACAATTACTAAGACTTATAGTTTTAAGCAACAGACGAAATGATTAAGAGAAAGGTTTAAGGATATAATGGATAATGCAAGAGAAGTAGCTTTGGATGTATTAAAGGCTGTGTTATATGAAGGTGCTTATTCAAACATAGTTTTAAATAAAAAGCTAAATAAAAGTAATTTAAAGGATAATGACAAGGCCTTAATTACGGAAATAGTTTATGGAACATTAAAATATAAGGAAACTTTAGATATTATAATACAAAGTTATTTAAAAAATCCCATTAAAACTATGGATAAAAATATAGCTAACATATTAAGGATAACTATATATCAAATAAGATATTTAGATAAAATACCTTCCTTTGCTGCAGTAAATGAAGCAGTAGAGATGTCAAAAAAAATATCTATAAAATATTCAAAGTTAGTAAATGGAGTTTTAAGAAATTATATAAGAACTTACAAAAATAAAAAATTTTATGATGATAGAAACAACTTAGAAAAATTTAGCTTTATATATTCCTATCCTAAATGGCTTATAAAAATGTTTATAAGTCAATATGGTATAGAAATAGCAGAAAAAATATTAAAAGGCTTAAATGAAAGACCTAATATAACCGTTAGAGTTAATAATCTAAAAATAGATTATGATGAAGCCTTCGAAAAATTAGATGAATATGGGTATAATATAGAAGAAGGATATATATGTCCAGAGGCTATACAAATAATTAAAGGTAAAAATATAGAAAAAAACCCTTTGTTCATAGAAGGAGATATTACTGTGCAGGATGAAAGTGCAATGCTAGTGGCACCTTCTATGGAACTTACTGAGGAAAGTATAGTTTTAGATTTATGTAGTGCTCCAGGAGGAAAAACTACACATATTTCAGAAATTATAAATAATAAAAGTAAAGTATATGCCTATGATGTACATCAAAATAAGTTATCTTTAATAGAAGAGAATGCTAAAAGATTGGGTATAAAAAATGTAGAAACGGATGTATGTGATGCAGCTATTTTTAATAAGGAGTTAAAAGAAATAGCTCATAGGGTGCTTATGGATGTACCTTGCTCTGGGTTAGGCATTATAAGAAAGAAACCAGAAATAAAATGGACTAAAAATGAAAAAGAAATTAAAAATATTATAGATATACAAAGGAAAATAATGAATAATGGAGCTTCTTATTTGAAAAAAGGAGGTATACTTTTGTATTCTACCTGTACTTTAAATAAAGAAGAAAATGAAGAAAATATAAACTGGTTTTTAAAAAAACATAAAAATTTTAAAATAGAACCTTTATATTATGGAGATGTAGACAATATAATATATCATAAAGAAGGATTTGTATCCATATTGCCTAATGATAAAATGGACGGTTTTTTTATAGCTAAATTGAAGAAATGTTAGTAGGTGTTAAAATGGAAAACATATTAGATTTGACATTAGAAGAGTTAAAAGAGTGGTTAGTTTCTAAAGAAGAAAAGGCCTTTAGAGCAAAACAGATTTTTAATTGGATTTATGATAAGCTTATTTTTGATTTTAATAATATGAAAAACATACCTGAGAAAACTAAGAATTTGCTTTATGATAATTTTTATATTGGTGTACCAAAAGTAGTTAAAAAATTAATATCACAGGATAAAAACACCTATAAGTTTTTATTTGAGTATAAGGATGGAAATATAATAGAATCTGTGGTTATGAAATATAAACATGGAAATTCTATTTGTGTATCTACTCAAGTTGGTTGTAGGATGGGGTGTAAATTTTGTGCATCTACTTTGGATGGCGTTATAAGAAATCTAACTAGTGGAGAAATATTATCTCAAATAATGGCAGCACAAAAAGAAATAGGTGAAAGAATCTCTAACGTGGTTTTAATGGGAAGTGGAGAACCTTTAGATAATTTTGGAAATGTAACTAAATTTTTAGATTCGGTTACATCTGAAAATACACTAAATATAGGACAAAGACATATAACCCTATCTACTTGTGGTATAGTACCCAAAATAAAAGAATTGGCAGATAAAAATTATAATATAACTTTAGCTATATCCCTGCATTCACCAGAGGATTTATTAAGAAAAGAAATGATGCCCATAGCTAATAAATATTCTATAAAAGAGCTTATGGAAGCTTGTGATTATTATATAAATAAAACTAATAGAAGAATAACTTTTGAATATGCATTAGTAAAGGGAAAAAATGATTCTATAAAAGAAGCTAAAGAATTAAGTTCGGTGTTAAGAGGAAAGCTTTGTCATGTTAACTTAATTCCTGTAAATGAAATAAAAGAAAATAGCTATGAAAAGTCTACATCAAAAAATATAGAATCCTTTGGTAATATCTTAAAAGAAAATGGAATAGAAACAACTATAAGAAGGGAAATGGGAGCAGATATAAATGCTGCCTGTGGACAACTAAGAAGAAGTTATGTTTCAAAATAGAGCAAAGGGGTGGAAAATATGTTGGGGATACTATCTGATATAGGTAATGTTAGAGAGATAAATGAAGACTTTGTAGATTACTATGAAGGAGAACGATTTAAAATATATATAGTAGCAGATGGAATGGGAGGCCACAATGCAGGAGAAGTAGCTAGTAAATTAGCAGTAGAAGAAACTATAGACTATGTAAAATATTATGAAGATTTAAAAGATATGAAAACTTTACTTATAGATGCTATAGAATATGCTAATACAAAGATTTATAACTATGCAAAAGAAAAGGAAAAGTTTAAAGGCATGGGAACTACCATAACCTGCTGCATATTAGATAATAATGGTAATATGATTGTAGCTAATGTTGGAGATAGTTCTTGTTATATATTAGCTGAAGGTGGAGTAAAAAAAATAACAAAGGACCATTCCTATGTACAACAATTATTAGATGAAGGAACAATAACAAAGGAAGAGGCAAACACTCACCCTAATAAAAATGTGATTACTAGGGCATTAGGTACAAATTTATTTGTACAAGTGGACACTTTTAATATAAAATTAGATGAAGTTTGTAAGGTACTACTTTGCACAGATGGATTAACTAATTATGCTAATGAACAGGAAATGTGTGATATATTACTACGAAATGAAAAAAACAATAAAGAAACCTGTAAGCAACTAGTAGAACTTAGCAAGTTAAAGGGTGGTAAGGATAACATATCCGTTATTTTGTTTGAAGGAGAGTGTGAATATGATAGGAACCAAATTAGGTAATAGGTATGAACTTCTTGAAAAAGTTGGAGAAGGTGGTATGGCTACAGTTTATAAAGCTAAATGCCATTACTTAAATAGATTTGTTGCGATAAAAATATTAAAGGATCAATTTTGTAGCGACAAGGAATTTGTAGAAAAGTTTAAAAGAGAAGCAACTTCAGTAGCAAGTTTATCAGATAATAATATAGTAAATATTTATGATGTAGGTTCTGAAAATAATATACATTATATAGTTATGGAATATGTAGATGGTAAAACTTTAAAAGAATTGATAGTGGAAAAAGGCAAAATAGAATCTAAGGAAACTGTTAGAATATCAAAACAAATAGCTAGTGCTTTAGTTTGTGCTCATAGAAACAATATTATACATAGAGATATAAAGCCACACAATATATTAGTTACAAAAGAAGGCATCATTAAGGTTACAGATTTTGGTATAGCTAAGGCTTCAAATTCAGCTACTATAACTAATTCTAGTAAAGTAATGGGATCAGCTCATTATTTTTCACCAGAACAAGCTAAAGGGGGATTTGTAGATTCAAGAACTGATATATATTCTTTAGGTATAGTAATGTATGAAATGCTCGTAGGAAAAGTTCCCTTCGATGGAGAAAGTCCTGTATCTGTAGCAGTAAAGCATATACAAAATGAAGTAGTAGCACCAAAAGAAATAGATGATAAAATACCAGAGAGTTTAAATAGTGTAGTACTAAAGTGCTTGGAAAAAAATCCTGTAAAAAGATATCAAACTATAAAAAACTTAGAAGAGGATTTAGCCAGAATAGAAAATAATGAAAGTATATTAAATGGATCTAGTAATATATCAGAAAACGATGTTACTAGAGTAATGGACACAGCGGTTATAAATGACAAAATAAAAGAAATGGCTCAAAATGATGAGTATGAAGATGATGATGAGGAATATGAAGATGATGAGTATGAAGATGAAGAGGATGAAATAGAGGATAAAAAGAAAAGAAGTAATAAGGGTAAAACAAATAAAAAATTAATATTAGGAATAGCTATGGCAGTTTTATTTCTAGTTGTAGGATCTGTATCTGCATACTTGGCCTTCAATAAATCAGGAGGGAAAAAGGTAGAAGTTCCTAATGTAGTAGGACTTACTAAAGAAGAAGCCCAAAAGGTATTAAGTGAGAAAAAATTAAAATTAGTAGTAGCTCAAAAGGTTAAAAATGAAAAAAAGGAAGGAACTATAATAGAATCTTATCCAAAATCCGGTGAAAAAGTAGCAGAAAATTCCGAAGTAAGAGTTAGTATAAGTTCTGGAAATGTAGTAGTTGTGCCTAATTTAAAGGGAATGGAATTAGAGGCCGCTAAAAAAGCAATACAAGATCTTAAATTAAAAGTAGGGAATGTAAAATATGAATTTAATGACAATGTAGCTGCTGGAAAAGTAATAAGTCAAACTCCAGATATAGATGCAGAATTAAAAGAAGGAGAAGAGATTAGTTTAGTTATAAGTAATGGTCCAGAAATTAAATACTCAACAGTACCTAACTTAATAGGAAAATCTATAGATGGAGCTCAAAATGCTTTAGCCAATGCAGGATTATCTATGGGAAGCTCAAAGGCTATTATTACACAAGATCAATCCTTAGATGGTCAAGTGGCATCACAAAGTATAGGTGCAGGCCAAAGTATAAAACAAGGTTCTTCTGTAAGTATATCTTATTATAAATATAAAAAACCAGAAGTAAAACCAGATCCAAAACCAGATACAGATAAGAACCCAGGAACAGACACGGGTAAAAATCCAGGAACAGACACAGGTAAGGATCCAGGAACAGACACAGGTAAGGAGCCAGGAACAGACACAGGTAAGGATCCAGAAAAACCGGATCCAGAAAAGCCAGACCCAGAGAAGCCAGACCCAGAAAAACCAACTAATCCACAAAAATAATATAAATTATTAGAAAGAATATTATAAAATCAAAAAAGTAGGATTATAGAGGGAGTTTGGAATTAATAAAAGTTTCAAGCTATTTAAAATGATAAATTCTTATTTAAAGACAATAACACTCTATCTTTTATAAGATGGAGTGTTATAATCTATAATAATAAGATAAAATATGATTTGTATAAATATTGGAGGTATTATGAAAGGAACTATAATAAAAGGTATAGGTGGATTTTATTATATTAAATTAGATGATAGTGAAGAAATTATAGAATGTAAGGCAAGGGGTAAGTTCAGACATACTGAACTTACCCCTATGATTGGTGATTATGTAGAAATAACTATAGATAAAAATAATAAGGGTGCTATAGAGAAGATATATGATAGAAAAAGTGAATTGTTTAGACCGGCCGTTGCAAATGTAACTCAGGCTTTGGTGGTATTTTCTTTTAAAGATCCTGATATAAATATAGATCTTTTAAATAAGTTTTTACTTTTATGTGAATATAATAATTTGAAAGCTATAGTATGTTTTAATAAAATGGATTTGGTAAATAAAGAAGAATATAAGGATATTATTTTCATGATAGAACAAGCTGGGTATGATATAATATTTTTAAATGCTAAAGAAGAGAAGAATATGGATATAATTAAAAAATTAATAAAAGATAATGTAACTGTATTTTGCGGCCCCTCTGGGGTAGGTAAATCTACCATGTTAAATAAAATTATAGGTAAAGAAACTATGATAACAGGTAATATAAGTGAAAAATTAAAAAGAGGAAAACATACTACTCGTCATAGTGAACTTATATATGTAGATGAAGGATTATTGGTAGATACTCCTGGATTTTCTTCTTTAGATATAAATTTTATGGAAAAGGAAGATTTATTGCATTGTATTCCAGAATTTCGTGATTTTATAGGAGAATGTAAATTTACAGGATGCCTTCATCATAGAGAGCCTAATTGTTCAGTTAAAAAAGCAGTAGAAGAAGGTCATATACACAAAAATAGATATGACTTCTATATAAAAACTTTAGAAGAAATTATGAATAGGAGGAAGAAAAAATGGTAAAAATAGCGCCATCAATACTTTCAGCAGATTTTTCCAAACTAGGAGAGGACATAAAAAATCTAGATAAATATGGGGCAGATGCTATACATATAGATGTAATGGATGGTAGATTCGTTCCTAACATTTCTTTTGGAATTCCAGTAATTAAAAGCATAAGAAATTTAACGAATAAACCTTTTGATGTGCATCTTATGATAGAGGAGCCTTCTAAATATATTGAAGATTTTGCAAAGGCGGGGGCAGACATAGTATCAGTTCATTATGAAGCAGATAAACATATAGATAGAACAATAAATTATATAAAAAGTTTTGGAATAAAGGCAGCGGTGGCTTTAAATCCAGGTACACCTGTAAGTTGTATTAAGGATTTAATTCCTTCTTTAGATATGGTGCTTATTATGTCTGTAAATCCAGGTTTTGGAGGACAAAAATATATTAAATATGCTTCAGAAAAAATAAAGGAAGTTAAGGCTTTAAGTGAAAAATATAATAAGGAATTAATAATAGAAGTGGACGGAGGAGTTACTAAAGATAATATAAAAGAAGTAGCAGATTGTGGTGCTAATCTTTTAGTAGCAGGTTCAGCAGTATTTAAAAATGGGGAAATAGAAAAAAATATAAAGGTGTTAAGAGAGGCATTATAAAATGAAAGCCATAATAATAGCAGGGGGAAAGGCACCTTCTAAAGAACTTTTGAAGGAAGAAATGAAAGATTATTCTTATATAATATGTGCAGATAGTGGTGCTAATTGTCTTTATGAATATGGTATAACACCTGATTTTATATTGGGAGATATGGATTCCATAGATAAAAAAACTTTTTCTTATTTTAAAGAAAAGGGAGTATATATGGACAAATATCCAAAGGATAAAGATTTTACAGATGGGTTAGTAGCTTTAAATAAGGCTATAGAGCTTAAAGCAGATACTATAGCTTTATTAGGATGTATAGGCAATAGAATAGATCATATATTAGGGAATTTAGGATTTTTAGAAATCTGTTTAAAAAATAATATAAAAGCCTATATAAAGGATGAAAATAATGAAATATTTTTAACAGATAAAAATATTTCATTAAAACCTAGAAAATCGAATTATTTTTCATTGCAAGCTTATGGTTCTAATGTGGAAGGAGTTACACTTTTTAATGCTAAATTTCCATTAGAAAACTATACATTAAAAATGGGAGATACCTTAACAACTTCAAATGAATTTACGGATAAAGAATTACATATACACATTAAGAGCGGAACGTTAATTGTTATTATAAGCAAAGATAGTGATGATTAGAGTTTAGTATGAATTTGCAACAAATTTTACTTCAAATTAAAATTATTTGATAATGCCTATATAATAAACTTTATCAATGAAATGGATTTTATATTGTTAGAACAAAAGTATATATTTCTAAAAATTCTATACAAAAATAAAATTAGGGTGTCTTAAAATAGACTTGATTTTAATATAGTAAAGATAAAAAAATACACGTAATAAACCATATGAATAAGCTTTAGAACTTCTTAGTAAAATGAATTGGTTTATGAGTGTATTTTTTATCTTTGAGGCGTTAAAATTAAATCTAAGATATGAATTTTTTAATATTCACATTTTTGTATAGGTTTGCATATTATAGTATATAAGCTATAGGAGGGCATATATATGGGAAGAAAAAGTAACAAAAAATTAGGAATTATAGTTGGCTCTATTGGACTTGGAATAGTTGTTACTATTATAGTACCTATATGGGGATGGCTTTTAGCAGTGGGATTTGGACTTATATATATAGGTTGGTGGATAATGAATAAGTGCAGATAGTGTTAATATAAAATAGCAATTTATAATGATATATATTTTATTATACAGCTGTTAAATTTTATAACAGTTTTTATTTATTGATAAAACATATTAAAGAATTAATTTATGTAGAGGTGTATTATATGAAAATAGTTGCAATAAAGCTTCCCAAATTTTTATCAAATATAATAAAAAAAATAAAAAGAGTTAAAAAATAAAAAACATAAAATAAAAAATGCAATTGTTTAAACAACTGCATTTTTTGTGTTATATAGCACGCTGTACCTTTCCTGAACGTAGGCATCTAGTACAAACATGAACTCTTTTTGGAGTTCCATTAACTATTGCTTTAACTCTCTTTATGTTAGGAGCAAAGGATCTTTTAGATTGACGATGTGAATGGCTGTATTGAACACCGTAAACAACGCCTTTACCACATATTTCGCATTTTCTTGACACTTAAAAACACCTCCCTAAAATTGTGAAGTTTATACTTCTCAATTCAAACATTAATAATTTTACCATAGAATATATGCTATATGCAAGTAAATAGTTTGGAATATAGCAAAAAAAGCATTAATAATAATATATTTCCTTGAATAAATCTCTTATTTAATATAAAATAAACTATATGATATGATATAAGGAGGTTTCTTTCATGATAGGAAAGTTAACTAATGAATATGGACATATAGATTATGCTGAAGATGTAGTTGCTAATATTGTAGGTGTATCTACAATGGAATGTTATGGCGTGGTTGGGATGGCATCTAAAAATGCAACAGATGGTCTTTGGGAACTGATTAAAGGAGAAAGCTTCAATAAAGGGGTTAAAATTCGTGCCGTTGAAGGTAAATTAAACATAGAATTATATATAATAGTAGAATACGGAACTAAAATATCTGTAATAGCTAATAATATTATACAAAAGATAAGATATAACATAGAAAACTATACAGGACTTAAGGTTTCCAGTATTACTGTAAATGTTCAGGGTGTTAGAGTTTAGGAGGTAAGTCATAAATGGAACATATGAAAATAAAAGGTGCAGATTTTTATAATATGGTGATAAATGGGAGTAACAAATTAGAAGAAAAAAAAGAATTTGTAAATTCTCTAAATGTTTTCCCAGTACCAGATGGTGATACAGGAACAAATATGTCTATGACCTTTAGATCTGCGGTAAAAGAAATAGAAGGATTAAAAAAGGAATCCATAGGAGAAATAGCTAAAAAAGTAGCTAAAGGAGCTCTTATGGGAGCTAGAGGTAACTCAGGAGTTATACTATCCCAAATATTTAGAGGAATATCTAAAGGCCTAGAGGATAAGGATGAAGTGAATGCAAGGGAATTTGCAAATGCACTATTAGAGGGATCAAAGTCTGCCTATAAAGCTGTAATGAGACCTACAGAGGGGACTATACTAACAATTATAAGAGCTGCAGGAGAGAGTGCGGTAAAAAGTGAAGCAGAGGATGTAACTTCTTTACTAAAGGATGTTTGTGAACATAGTGAAGTAGTATTAAATAAAACACCAGATATGCTTCCTGTACTAAAAAAGGCAAAGGTAGTAGATGCAGGCGGCCAAGGTTTATTGATAATATTACAGGGAATGTTAGAGGTATTAGATAAGGATCTAGAAGTAGAAATAGGCGGAGAAAACAAAGTCTCTAATACTAGCACTAAAGTTCAACAATATGAAGAGAATATAGAATTTGGATATTGTACAGAATTTTTTGTTATGGCAGAAAATGTAGACGTGGATAAATTCAAAGGCCAATTAGAACCTTTAGGAGATTCTATGATAGTAGTGGCCGCAGATGGCTTAGTAAAAGTTCACATTCATACAAATGATCCAGGAGATATACTTTCTAAAGCTATAAAGCTTGGCCCACTTTCTAAAATAAAAATAGATAACATGAGAGAGCAGCATCAACATATAATAGATATGAGTAGCGAAGAAAATAAAGTGGAAAAAGAAGACAGTGAATTAAAAAAATATGGATTTATATCTGTAGCATTAGGAGAAGGCATAACAGAAATATTTAAAGATTTGGGTGTAGATGAAGTTATAGAAGGCGGTCAAACTATGAATCCAAGTACAGAGGATATAGTTAAGGCTATAAATAAAATAAATGCGGAAAATATATTTATACTACCAAATAATAAAAATATAATTATGGCAGCTACACAAGCAGCAGAGTTGTCAGAAAAAAATATAATAGTTATACCTACAAAAACTATACCACAAGGCATAACAAGTATAACAATGTTTAATCCAGAGGCAGAATCAAAAGAAAATGAAAATAACATGAAGGAAGCTATAAAAGCAGTAGCTACAGGTTCTATAACTTATGCAGTTAGGGATACAGAAATGGACGGAAAAATAATTAAAGAAAATGATATACTAGGCTTAATAGAAGGAAAAATATCTGAAGTAGGAAAGGATATTTTTGAAGTTTCAAAAGCTGTCTTAGAAGAAATGATAAATGAAGATAGTGAACTTATAAGTATATTCTATGGAAAAGATTGTGATGAAGAAAAGGTAGAAGAATTTATAGAAGAATTAGAAGGAAAATATGAAGATTTAGATATTCAATGTTATAATGGAAAACAACCATTATATTACTTTATAATGTCTGTAGAATAAAAAAAGCCTAAGGGCTTTTTTTATTGTATTTAAAGTTTATTTATACAATTTAAATTTCTATTACTTCTTTATAAAAAAATAATATTGGGAAGGGATTCTTAGTTTAGGTTAAAGTTTTTTTAGAAGGAATATTTATCTTAAATTTAGAAGAATTTGTTCTTTACTATAGAATCCTTTATATAGGAGGAAGTTTATGAATGTATATAGTCCTATAACTACATTAAAAGGAGTTGGCCCTAAAACTAAAGAACAATTAGAAAAATGTATGATATTTAATATAATGGATTTACTTTTGTATTTCCCAAGAGATTATGAATTTATAGATAACTATAGTAAAGATAAGTTATCAAATAAAAAAGTAATAATTAAAGTACAGGTAGAAAATATAAAAAGAGATGTAAGAACAAGAACAGGTAAAATTTTAACTACAATTATATTTAATGATGGAGAGAAAGCTATAGTTGGTAGTTGGTTTAATCAACCCTATATTAAAAATTACTTTAAAATAGGTGAAGAATATATACTTCAGGGAAGTTTAAGAGAATATAGGGGAACTTTAACTATAAATAATGCTCAAATATTAAAGAATAAATATGCAGAAAAAGTAGAGGAAAGAAAAATAATTCCTAAATATCCTTTAAAGGGAGATTTAAAAAATAATTTGTTAATAAAACTTGTAAATAGTGCCTTGGGAAATATTGCTATAGGTGAGAATTTACCTAGATGGCTTATAGAAAAATATAAGTTTATATCCTTAGACAAGTCTATAAGAACTATACATAAGCCAGAAAATCAGAAAGAATTAGAAGAGTCTATAAGAAGATTAAAATTTCAAGAGTTATTAGCATATTGTTTAAAAATAGCTTCTTTAAAGGAATACTTGAAAACAGCTACAGAGGGGATAGCTTTTAAAGTTTTAGAAGAAACAAGTGATATTATAAGATCATTACCTTTTAAACTAACTAATGCTCAAAATAGAGTTTTAGAGGAAATATTTAAAGATCAAAAAAAAGAAAAACCAATGAATAGACTTTTACAGGGAGATGTAGGTAGTGGTAAAACTATTATAGCTTTAATTTGTCTTTTTAATGTGATAAAAAATGGATATCAAGGAGTAATGTTAGCTCCTACAGAAATATTAGCAATTCAACATTATGAAGAAGCTTTAAAATTATTTAAAGATTTTAATTTAAACATAGCGCTTTTGGTAGGAAGTGTAAAAGCATCTTTAAAAAAAGAGATAAAAGAAAAGCTTAAAAAAGGAGAAATAGATTTAATAATAGGTACTCATGCTTTAATTGAGGATGATGTGGAATTTTATAATTTAGGTATGGTTATAACAGATGAGCAACACCGTTTTGGGGTTATGCAAAGAAGTAAAATGTTAAATAAGGGAAGAAGTATAGATACTTTAGTTATGAGTGCAACCCCTATACCAAGAACTCTTACTTTGAGCTTATACGGAGATTTAGACTTATCTATTATAGATGAACTTCCACCTGGAAGAAAAAAGATAGATACCTATTATGTAAATGATAGCTATAGAAAAAGAGTGTATAACTTTGCACTAAAAGAAATAAATGATGGGAGACAGGTATATATAGTTTGTCCTCTAGTAGAAGAAAAGGAAGAATTGAATTTAAATTCTGTAGAAAAATTATATAATGATTTGAAAGAGGATTATTTTAAAGAAGTGGAAATTGCTATTTTACATGGTAAAATGAAAGGAAAAGAAAAAGATGCTATTATGAAGGAGTTTAAAGAAGGGAAAATAAAAGCTCTAATATCCACTACTGTTATAGAAGTAGGGGTAAATGTACCTAATGCTACTTTAATGATTATAGAAAATGCGGAGAGATTTGGATTAGCTCAACTTCATCAATTAAGGGGAAGAGTAGGTAGAGGGAAATATAAATCCTATTGTATATTAATTGCTAAAGTGAAAAATGATATTATAAGAAAAAGAATGGAAATAATGAAAAGTAGTAATGATGGTTTTTTTGTGGCAGAGGAAGATTTAAAGCTAAGAGGCGGAGGAGAGATATTTGGATTTAGACAGCATGGTTCTAGTAATTTACTTCTAGCTGATGTAATAGAGGATATACATTTACTCAAAATAGCTAATGTTGAAAGCAAAAAAATAATAGATAGTAATAGTGAAGAGGATAATAAAATAAAAGAAGAAGTAAAGACCAAAATAAAAAATAATTCGAAGTTTATATGTTTTAATTAAGATAACAAATTTCTACAAATTACTATAAATAATTTTGTATGGTAATAATTTATATGTTAAAATAATAAGGATTAAGTTATTTTTACACTCAAATCTGACTTATTTATAAGAAAAGGATTTCTAAATGTGAGATTTAGAAGAACTTATTAATAGGTGGCGCTACCATTGTATGTGAATAATTCTAATATAATAGAATAACAGTATTAGTGAAACTAGTCCTAGAATAAATTATTAAATAACAAATAATAAGGAGGATTTTCATGAGAATTATCTCTGGATCTGCTAGAGGCAGAAAAATACTATCACCCCAAAGTAGTGTTACAAGACCAACTTTGGATAGAATAAAAGAATCTATATTTAATATAATACAAAATCAGGTATATGGATCTAGAGTTTTGGATGTTTTTGCAGGAACAGGCAGTTTAGGATTGGAGGCAGCTAGTAGGGGAGCAAAGTTCTCTTATTTAGTAGATAAAAGTCCTGAAACCTATCCTTTATTAAGAGAAAATATTAAGAATTTAAAGTTTGAAGATTTGTGCAAGAGTTTTAATATGGATGCTTATAGCGCCCTAGAGGAATTTGCTAGGAAATCTATAGTTTTTGATTTGATATTTATAGATCCTCCCTATGCAAAAGAAATGATTCCTCCAGCTATGGAGAACATAGATAAAAAAGAACTATTAGATAAAGATGGATTAATAGTTACAAAAATAGATTCTTCAGAAGAAATATATGAGGGAACTGAAAGAATAAAATTATTTGATCATAGAAAATATGGAAACACTACCGTTTGTTTTTATAAATTTAAGGAGGATTAAAATGAAAACTGCAGTGTACCCAGGAAGTTTTGACCCTATAACTAAGGGACATTTAAATATAATTAAAAGGGCTTCTAAGGTTTGTGATAAGCTAATAGTAGCGGTACTTGTAAATCCAGAAAAGAAGGGACTTTTTTCAGTAGATGAGAGAGTAGAAATGATAAAAAGAGTTACTAAGAACCATAGAAATGTAGAAGTGCAGTGTTTTAGTGGCCTATTAATAGATTTTATGAAAGAAAAGAAATCTAAGGTTATAATTAAAGGACTTAGAACCATGTCAGATTTTGAATATGAATTTAAGATGGCTCTTATGAATAACAAATTAGATCCTAATATAGAAACAGTATTTATGATGACAAATGCAAAATACTCTTATTTAAGTTCATCCTCAGTAAAGCAGGTAGCTATGTTTGGAGGATGCATAAAGGATTTGGTACCAGATGAAATAATACCAGATATTAAAAAAAAGATAAATCATAAAAAGGAATGTATTTAGGAGGGTTACTTAATGGATGTTATTAAGCTTTTAGCATATCTAGAAGAACTAATAGAATCAGGTTCAAGTATTCCTTTAACAGGAAAAGTTACTATAAATAAGAAAGAATCCCTAGAGGTACTAGATAAGATAATAAATTGTCTTCCGGATGAATTTAAAAAGGCTCAATGGATATGTGAGGAAAAAGAAAGAATACTTACTGAAGCTATGGAAGAAGCGGAACATATTAAAAAGGAAAATATAATAATACTTAAAAAACAAATAGAGAATCATAGTATAACAAGAGAAGCAAATATTAAGGCAGAAACCATAATAAAAAATGCTGAAAAAGAATCTAAATATATAAGAGTAGGGGCTAGGGATTACGCAGATGAATTATTGACGGATTTAGATAGAGAAATAGAAGAAAAATCTCAACAAATGATAAGTATATTAAGAAAAAATTTAGAAGCCTTTACGGCTTCTTTAGAAGAAAGTGTAGAGCTAAAAACAGATACTATAAGAGAAAATATAAAGGAATTAAGAAATATAAAATAATTAATTTTTATTTAAAAATTTTATATAATATATTATTAATGGTACAATTAGAAGCAATAAAATAAATACAAATAATAAATTGTTACTTAAAATTAAATGAGTATTTTTATCTGTAAAAGTATCTAAATACATTGAAAATATAGGTATTTTATATAAAATAACACAGGTTGTAGAGGCTATAAGTCCTTGTATAAATTTTATTTTTATATATCTTTTAATATTTATACCCTGCTTATAAGTAAAAGAGTAAACTTGAGATATTATAGAAAATCCACTAAAAGCTAATAAGAAGCTTATTAATATTAATTTTTTAGATATATCAATAGAACTTGTGGAAATTAAATAACATCCATTGGTCATTTCTACTAAGCCTAATAGGAATCCTTCTATTAGGTTTTTATCTATATTAAAAAAAATACATAAATTATTTAATAAAAATTTAAAAAGAAAATTGTTTCTTAGTATATTAAGCAATAAAGAGAACAGTATTACAAATCCTGCTACACCTATACAAGTTTTTATAGCGCCGTCAATACTATTTTTTAAAGATTCACCTATGTTTTTATTTGATATTTTCAAATTTTTTTTAAAATCTCTATACATTTTAGTATTTCTACTAGGTAAAATAAGCCCTACTATAATACAGGAAATATAATTGGATAAGAGTAATACATATCCTGCATAAGGATTACCCAGCATAGAAGTGCCTACAGATCCAATTATAAATAAGGGACCAGCATTAGAGGCTATATTTATAAGTCTTTCCAAAGTAGAAAAATTAATATCGCCATTTTCGTAAAGATCACAGGAGTACTTCGCTCCTAAGGGATAACCACAAAGGGCACTTACTATTAAGGGGAAACTACATTCCTTTTTTAGTTTCAGAGGAGCACATAGAATTTTTCCGAATAGTTTAGAATATATATGTACTCCACCATAATTTATTATTATGTTTGTTAGTATTAAAAAAGGAAATAAAGAAGGAAAAACCTTATAAAAGAATAACTTAGCACCAGATAAAGTAGCTTCTATACAAAACCTAGGTGCTATAATAATATATATAATTAAAATTGAACATAAAAAGGTTATTATTATATTTTCATTTTTAAAAAGCTTAAACAATAAAATAAATATTAAAAATAACATTATATAAAAAAATAAAGTCACTATAAGACTCCTAGAATTGATTTATTATAATTATATTTTTAAAATCAAATATTATTACATTAATAGATAGTATTTTTTATTATAGTAGGACTTCTAAAATAATCTTCATTAAATCTTATATTATTATTTAAAATAGAATAAGCATTGGTAGCCTTTATATCTAAGTTTAAGAGAGTATTAGTGTTTTTCGGTACTTTTGTATATATCTTAGTAGAGGAATGTTTTTTAATTTCTTTTAATATTTTTAGACCCTTTTCATTAGAGGCTAAAACCCTTATATAGTTTGGAGTGCTTTTAAGTAAGGTGTTTAAATTATAGTTTTCAAAACCGATAAAATATTGACATAAGATTCTTCCTATGCGACTATAAGCATATCTTTTACTTTTTATTTCTCCTACTAAGCTGTCATAAGTAAAATTTTTTTCTAAGGCTTTATAGATTCTATTATCTAATCCTTCTGAAACATCAATAAGACTATGCAAATTTTTATATCCACATGTATATTTATATCTTATATAATTAATCATAGAATCTTCCATAGAGAAATTATAGCTTTTAGTAATTAATTTTTTAAATTCTAAAAAGCATTCTAAAGGTAAAAAATCTTTTAAAATATTAATATTTTTATTTTCTTTTAAATATTTTCTTATGGAAGATGCACTAGAATATTCTTTGTGTAAATTTTCATCTTTATAATTTGCACCTTCCCTTGTTATAGTAAAAGGTTTTATGGAACTATTAAGTAATAGTAAAGATTTCAAATATTCTATTCCAAGAATATTATTAGATAAGGATAGTATTTTATTTATATCTTCACTCATAATTTTATTATCCTTATTTAGTTCTACTAAGGCTAAATTTCTGGCTTTAGCAAAAGATACACCTTTATCTAAATAATTTTTTAAAAGAATTTTGTATTCTAAGGGTTCCTCTAAAAGAGTTTTGGCTATATCCTGTAGGGCATTAATATTGCCTATTTCACTTCCAAAGCAAATATTTTTCACTACATTTAAATTATTTAAAATGCTTATAGCTCCAAAAGAAAAAAATTCTGCAGAGGAAAGACTATATAATGTAGGTAATTCTATAACTAAATCCACTCCTTTTGATAGGGCTATATCAGCCTTTGTCCATTTATCTAAAATTGAAGGAAATCCTCTTTGTACAAAATTACCACTCATTATACAAACTAAAGCATCACAGTCTGTTAATTCTTTTGTTTTTTTTATGTGATATAGATGCCCATTATGCATAGGGTTATACTCTACAATGATTGCAGATACATTCATTAAAATCAATCCTTTTCAAAGTTAAATTCTATGAATTTTAAGATGTAATTTTTCTAAGGATGTCTTAAAATTCAATTAATATTCCGATGTTTATTAGAGGATATATAAATTGTTTTATGAAAAAAATTTTTCTTTTTATATTTTATAAAAATTATTATAATATGTAAGAGGACAAGTTATAATAACATTTTATAAGTAAAAGTTAATGAAATAATTTTATAATGATTAAATATTAATTAATTATGTTAAAATATATATATACTATATGATACCATAAACACAGCTTGCTATACAGAAATCTATATTATATTTATGGTACATTGGAGGAATATAAGATGAATAGTTCTATAGAATTAATTTATACTGTAAAAAATGTAATGAAGACAGATTTTATAAAAGTACTTAAAAATGAAGCCATATCATCTGCCTTCAATAGAATGGCTAAACTTTATAAAGATGAAGTTCTTATAGTAGATGAAGATGACAATATTATAGGTATATTTACTAAAAATGACCTATATAAATTAGAAAATGAAGGTAAAAGATTTAGTGATAACTTAGAAAATTATATAAAAAGAGATGTAATAACAATTTCTGAAGAGAAATCAATTATTTCTGCAAGAAATATAATGGTTAAAAATAAGATAGAAAGATTACCTATAGTACATAATAGAAAAATAATAGGAATAGTACATTTAGACGATTTAAATAATGAATTATACACAAATGTAGAAGAATTATATGCTCTTCAGGATAGAATTTTAGAGAATATGCATGAGGCAGTATGTATAACAAATAACAAAGGTGTAGTAATATATTGGAATAAAAGTTCGGAAGACCTATATGGTGTGAAGAGACAGGAAATAATAGGAAAATATTTAGGGTCTTTTTTTCCAAATGCTTTAATATTAAAAGTTTTGAAAAAGCCTAGAAAAATAACTAATGTAAACAATGAGCCTTCTCCTGGAAAAACTGTTATATTAAGTGCTGTACCTATATTTAATAGTAAAAACAAATTGATAGCAGTGGCTTCTACAGATAGGGATATAACAGAGGTAATATCTTTATCTAAAGAACTTATGCAGGAAAAAAAGAAGGTGGAATTTTTTGAAAGTGCCTATAAAAAAGAAATAGCTTCAAATTATAGTTTTTCATCTATTATAGGTAAAAGTCAAAAGATAATAGAAAACATTGCTATAGCTAAAAAAGTAGCACCTACCTCTGCTAGCGTTCTTATTACAGGAGAAAGTGGAACGGGAAAAGAGGTTTTTGCAAAAGCTATACATAAAGCTAGTGGGAGAACTGGAAACTTTGTAGCTATAAACTGTAGTGCTATACCTGAAAATCTTTTTGAAAGTGAATTGTTTGGTTATGTGGGAGGAACTTTTACAGGTTCATTAAAAGAAGGGAAAATAGGTAAATTTGAATTTGCTAACAATGGTACTTTATTTTTAGATGAAATAGGGGACATGCCACTTAGTATGCAAGCAAAACTCTTAAGAGTTTTGCAGGATGGTGTGGTTTACAGAATAGGAAGTCAAAAGGGCACAAAGGTTAATTGTAGAATTTTAGCTGCAACAAATAGGGACTTACAATTTATGATAAAGGAAAATACCTTTAGGGAAGACCTATTTTATAGATTTGCAGTAGTGCATATAGAGTTACCTCCATTAAGAGAGAGAAGAGATGATATTAAAGATTTTATAGACTTATTTATAAACCAAATATCAGAAAAGGAAGGCATAAAGATAAATACAATAGATAAAGAGGTTTATGATATTTTATGTTCTTATAAATGGGAAGGGAATATAAGACAATTGAAAAATGTGGTAGAAAGGATGGTAGTTTTATCAACCAATGGAGAAGTAACAATATCTTCTGTTCCTAATCATATAGTGCAGGATGTAGAAGAAATTGAAGGGGAATCTCATCATAGATATGATTTAAATGAAGTAGTTAAAAATACAGAAAAAAAGATAATAAAGGAAGTAATGGAAATAGCTAAAGGGAATAAAAAGAAAGCAGCAGAAATACTTAATATAAAAAGAAGCACTTTATATTATAAATTAAACCAATATGATTTAATTTAAATTAAAAAAATTGATTTATCTGTATAATGTTAAAAAGTTTAAAGTATAATAAGTATAATAAATAAATATGGCTTTTTATATAACATATTGTTATTGACATATTTCTATTATTTATTGTTACAATAGTCAAAATATGATATTATAATAAATGGGAATTTCCTAAGGAGTGATAAAATGTCAAATTTATACAAGTTTTATCTTAAAATGCATATAGGTGCACCGAGTGTGCCCTGTGTTAAAGAGGGGGAATTTGTAGAAAGAGGGCAGGTTATAGCAGAGCCTAATGGATTGGGGGCTAGAATTCATAGTAGCGTATCTGGTAAGGTTTTCAAGATAACAGATAAGGAAGTATTAGTAGAAGCTTCAGAAAACCAAAGTGAAGATTTTGTTAAAATCAAAGAATGTGATAGCATTCTAGATACAGTGTATGAAGCTGGAATAGTAGGTGCAGGTGGGGCTGGTTTCCCAACTCATGTTAAATTAAAAGCGAATATACCTGAGGGGTACATAATAGCCAACTGTGCAGAGTGTGAACCAACCCTTCATCATAATGTATATTTAGCAGAAAATAATCCAGAACTTATAATAAAAGGTATAAAGTATGCTATGAAAGCTACTAATGCTAAAAAGGCTTATATAGGAATAAAAGGCAAACGTAAAAAAGCTATAGAAGTATTAAAGGAACATTTAAAGAATGAACAAAATATACAAATAAAGGAAGTTATAGATATATATCCTTCCGGAGAAGAAAGAGCTTTAATACATTTTATATTTGGTGAATGGTTAGCACCTACACAAATACCTATAGAGGCAAATTGTGTAGTTTTAAATGTAGAAACCCTAGCAAATATAACAAGAGCAGTAGAAGAGAGAAAACCGGTTATAGATAAAGATATAACCCTTATGGGAAAATTAAAAAAAGGTATAGGTCCTCATGTATTTTTGCAAGAGCATATAGGAAAGTCTATGAAAGATATGATAGAAACTTGCGGAGGTATAGATGGACAGTATGGAGAAATTATTATAGGAGGACCTCATACTGGGCTACCAGAGGATATAGAGAAATCTGTAATAACAAAGGTTTCTGGTGGAGCAACAGTAACCATGGAATTACCAGAATATAAAGGGCCAGTGGGACTTTTAGTTTGTGCCTGTGCTGGAGATGAAGATAGGTTAAAGGATATAGCCAGCAAAATGAAATCAGAAGTAGTGGCTATAACTAAATGCAAAAATGTGGTGGAAGTTAGGGGCACTTATAAATGTAAAACTCCAGGTAAATGTCCAGGTCAAGCAGGTGCTGTTATGTATTTGAAAAGTAAAGGCGCAAAAAGGATAATAATAGCTAATTGTAGTGATTGTTCTAATACAGTTATGGGAATAGCTCCAAAAATGAAGTTGCCTGTTTATCACCAGACAGATCATGTACTTAGAACTGTAGATTATAAGTTAACAAGGAGACTTCCAAAAGAGAAGCTCCATAAATAAAATTATTTTTAAACTTAGGAGGTATATTATTATGTCAATGTCAGCAGAACATGCAGAAGAATTAAAAAATGAACCAGCAGTAGTTTGCTGTAGAACAGAGGAAGGAACAATATTATCTGCAGATAACTTAGAGGATCCAGATATATTCCCAGATATGATTGATTCTGGATTATTAACTATGCCAGAGGATCATTTAAAAGTAGGTCAAGTAATAGGAGCAAAATTATTAAAAACTATAGATTCATTAACACCATTAACTCCAGCTATAGTTGAAGGATATAAAGAAATTGGTGGAGAAGAAGACAAGAAAGAAGAAGCACCTAAAGCTGAAGAGGCTGTAGAAGTTTTAGAAGCACCAGAAGTTTATGAAGAAGGTTGCATGGCAGCTTCTGTGGAAGGTGGAGTACTTAAAATAAAAATAGAAGAAGGAAGAGGAATAGATATAGAACTTCCTCTATAAAAATTAAAAAACAAAGACTTTTATGCCTTTGTTTCAGGCTGTAGACAACCAGATAGTCTACAGCCTATTTTTATGCTAAAATATGGTGATAAAAATGATGGGAAAAAGAAATACTGCCGAAATGCATCAAATAAAAATGACAAGTATAGATGAAAGAACTGTTTTTATTGATGGTACACATATCAAATCTAACGCTAATAACCATAAATGTAAAAGTGAAGCTATCGAAAAATCAGCAAAATTTTATGAAGAAGCATTAAATTAAATATATTAGAAATATTAAAAGGCTTATGAAAAATTTAACTTCTCATAAGCATTTTGTTTTCAATCTGATAAGGGGCTGTCGCATTAAAAAATTTACATACAATATATTGTTTTGCAAATTTAAAGTTAACACAATATATTGTAGGATTTATTCTTAGTGCGACAGCCCCTTATGTTTTTACTGTAAAAAAATAGCATTTATGAAGCGGAATTATAAATTTTAGAGATTAAGGAACTAATAAAATGGAAATTTAATATTAATATAGTATAGATTTAATAGTCTTTGGGAGGAAGTATAATGACTACATTTATACTTTATGGTACTGTAATTGTACTTTATTTAGTTTCTTTTTTTAAGGATAAAAGCAAAACAAAAAAAGCATTATTAATGGGTATAAAGTCTTTTGAAAATATAATGCCTCAATTTTTAACGATTATATTTATAGTAGGAATCATACTGACAATATTATTACCAGAGAGTATATCATCTATTATTGGTGAGAAATCTGGATTTATTGGAGTGATAATTGCAGCTATAATAGGTTCAGTGACATTAATACCTACATTTGTAGCCTTTCCCACAGCAGCATTATTATTGAAAAATGGTGCTGGATACACTCAAATTACAGCATTAATTTCTGCTTTTATGTTTGTTGGAATAGTAACTTTTTCTATGGAGGCAAAATTTATAGGTAAAAAGGCAACCTTTATTAGAAATATAGTTTACTTTTTTTATTCTATATTAAGTGCTTTTATTGTAGGAATACTTATGAGGTGATTTTATGAAATGGTTAAAAAGATATGTTTTTTTTATAATAATATTAATGCTAACTTTAATAATAACGTTAATTGATTTTAATAAAGGACAAAACATAAGTTTAATAGCACTGGACTCATTTAAACAGATGCTGGCGGTGCTGCCTCCTATAATGTTGTTATTGGGACTTTTAGACACTTGGGTTCCAAGACAAACTATGATAAAGTACATGGGAGATAATTCGGGAATTTTAGGAATAGTTCTTGCCATATTATTAGGAGCATTAGCAGCAGGACCTGTATATGCAGCTTTTCCTGTAACTGCTGTATTTATTAAAAAAGGGACCAAATTTAGCAACATAATGATATTTATGGGAGCGTGGTGTGCTACAAAAATACCAACTTTCTTATTTGAGTTATCAGCACTTGGATATAAATATACTTTCAGTAGATTATTAGTGAATTTACCTAGTATTATAATTTTAGCATATTTAATAGAAGGTTTATTGAGTAAGAATGATTTAGAAAAAATATATAATAAATTTAAAGAATGAAGCATTAGATTTTGCTTCATTCTTTCCGGTTGTAGACAACCGGATAGTCTACAGCTTATTTTCATGCTAAAATAAATATAGTGATAAAGATGATAGGAAAAAGAAATACTGACGAAAGACACCAAATAAAGAAGAATATATAGAACAAGTAGAAGATATTAGACATACAAAAGGTAATAAAGAAATTTATTCTAAAAGAAGTCAAACTATAGAACGGGTATTTGATGACGCAAAGGAATTTCATGGAATGATATATACACATCATAAGCCTTTTGTCTTCAATCTAAACAAAGGCTTTTATGCCTTTGTTTTTTTTATTATAAAATAAAATATATGCAAGAAAATTTATTTTAAAATCATAATAAAAGAAAACATATATTATGGTAAGTCTATAAAATTAATTTTATAGTAAGGATATAGCATTGAAAAGTTTGTTAAATTTTTATTTATAATACTTATAAGTACTATAAATTTTATTTATAGTATAATAGGCGGCTTATAGAATAATTTTATATATGCAGTTTTTAGTAGTAAAACTGTCATTTTGTTTTTATAATGAATATTGTAAAGAAAAAATACAGGGGGTAGTGACATGGAAAAAATGTACAAGTTTCCTTTAAAGATGCATGTAGGAGCACCAGATGTACCATGTGTTAAAGAAGGACAAGAAGTTAAAAGAGGAGAATGTATAGCTGAGCCTAATGGATTGGGAGCTAAAATACATACAAGTGTATCTGGTATAGTTGAGAAAATTACAGATGCAGAAATAATAATAAAAGCAGATGAAAATGGCTCAAAAGATTTTGTTAAAATCAAAGAATGTGACAATATTCTAGAAATTATTGCTGAAGCAGGTATAGTTGGAGCTGGTGGAGCTGGATTCCCAACACATATAAAATTAAAAGCAGATATACCAGATGGATACGTTATAGCAAACTGTGTAGAATGCGAACCAGCTTTGCATCATAATATAGCATTTATAGAAAAAGAGCCTGATACAATAATTAAAGGTTTAAGATATGCTATGAAAGCAACTAATGCTCCAAAGGGATACATAGCAATAAAAGGCAAGCATGAAAAGGCTATAAAAATATTAAAAGATCATTTAAAAGGAGCTTCTGATATAGAAGTAAAAGAGCTTCAAGATATATATCCAATGGGAGAAGAAAGAGCTATAATTCATGCTATATTAGGAAAATGGTTAGAACCAACTCAGCTTCCATTAGAAGCAAAGTGTGTTGTAATTAATGGAGAGACTTTAGCTAATATAACAAGAGCAGTAGAAGATAGAAAGCCTGTTATAGACAAAGATATAACAATAATAGGAAAATTAAAAACAGGTAATAAGCCTAATGTATTATTTGATGTAGCAGTAGGCACACCGATACATGATTTAATAGAAGAGTGTGGTGGAATAGATGGAGAATTTGGAGAAGTAGTAATAGGGGGACCATATACAGGCAAAGCTGGAGATATAAAAGAGTCTGTAGTGACTAAAATGTCAGGTGGAGCAATAGTTACAATACAACTACCAGAATACAAAGGACCATTAGGATTATTAGTATGTGCTTGTGGAGCAAATGAAGAAAGATTGAGAGATATAGCTTCTAAAATGAAAGCAGAAGTAGTAGGCGTTACTAAATGTAAGAATGTAGAAGAAATAAGAGGAGCAAATAAATGTAAAACTCCAGGGGATTGTCCGGGACAGGTTGCAGGAATAATGAAATTAAAGAAAGATGGAGCTAAAAGAATACTAATATCAAATTGTAGTGATTGTTCAAATACAGTTATGTGTTGCGCTCCAAACTTAGGAATCCCAGTATATCATCATACAGATCATGTATTTAGAACAATAGATCATACATTAACAAGAAGACTTCCTATAGATAAAAAATAAGTATATCTTATTGAATATATTGTAAGGAGATGGGTTAACATGTCAATGTCAGCAGAGCATGCAGAAGAGTTGAAAAATGAACCGGCAGTAGTTTGTTGTAGAACGGAAGAAGGCACTATATTGTCTGCAGACAACTTAGAAGATCCAAATATATTTCCAGATATGGTGGATTCAGGTTTATTAAATATACCAGGAGACTGTTTAAAGGTAGGAGAAGTAATAGGAGCTAAACTATTAAAAACTATAGATTCATTAACACCATTAACTAAAGATATAGTAGAAGGAGCTAAATCTTTAGATGGAGATGTAAGATCAAAATCCGAAATACAAATAGAATCACCAGAGGAAAAAGCCATCTTAAAAAATAATTTAAAAGCTGGAGATGTTATAAAAGTAGAAGATTTAGAAAATCCAATGCATTTTGAAAAACTTCAGGATTCTTTATTAATAAAATCAGATGAAAAGGTTTTAACTAGAGGGGAAGTAGTAGGTGCGAAATTAACTGAAGATGCTCCTGCTATATCAGGTGTAACAGCTTCTATGCTAGAGGGATTTGAAGAAAAAGCTTTAGAAATAACACAAGATTCTAAAGAAGTAGATTTTAATTCAGTTATTCCTTTGAATGGCAATAGGGGATTCTTAAGATTAAAAATGGAAGAAGGTACAGGTATTTATATAGAGATACCTTTTACACAAGTATAATTAATTAAATAAAATTATATTAAACAGGGAATTTTAATGATACAAAAATATCATTGAATTTCCCTGTTTATTTTTATATTAGAAATAGATATATTAATGTAAACAATGAGATGAATTACTTTGATTTAAATTTTTAATTAAATAGTTAAAATAAGAAAAGATATATAAAGGATAAACATGGTAAAAATTTATAAAAAGCTCATTACATTATGTAAAAAGTTTTTTAGATTTTTACTATAATATATAATTTTAAAGTTTAAATATTAAAAAAAATATAGAAAAAAGTTGCTGTTAATTAATTGTTTTATAAAATAAAACGAATAAATTTAAAAAATTTATATAAAAAAATAAAAATGTCAACTTTTTAAACAGATATGTCAAAAAAATAACGAAAATATAAACCCAATATTTTCTTTTGAAATGAACAAAGATTATTTAAAAATTTAAAATAAAAATTAAAAGTGTCAAAAAAATAACATTGTTAAATGTAATATAACCGTTATAAGTTTTATTTATACACCTACAGCATAGCTATAACCTAGTTTTATAGAAGTTATTAATTTTTTTAACAAAGTTGGCATAGTTTATGCTTAAAATATAGGTGACAGTGATTTTGGAGGTGGGTTTATGGAGAAGTTATACAAATTCTCCCTTAAGATGCACGTAGGTGCACCAGATGTATCTTGTGTAAAAGAAGGACAAAAAGTGAAGAGAGGTGAATGCATAGCAGAGCCAAACGGACTTGGTGCTAAAATACATACTAGTGTATCCGGTGTAGTAGAAAAGATTACAGATAAGGAAATTATAATAAAAGCGGATGAGAATCAAACAAAAGAATTCGTTAAAATAAAAAAATGCGATAATTTAGTAGATACTGTATTTGAAGCAGGGATAGTCGGAGCCGGTGGAGCTGGATTTCCAACTCACATAAAGTTAAAGGCAGATAATAAAGATGGTTATATCATAGCAAATTGTGTAGAATGTGAACCAGCACTTCATCACAATATGAAAGTTATAGAAGAAACACCGGAATTAATAATAAATGGTATTAAGTATGCCATGAAAGCTACTAATTCAAAAAAAGGATACATAGCAATAAAAGCAAAACATGAAAAAGCAGTAAGAGTATTAGAAGAAGCATTAAAAAATATAAGTAATATAGAATTAAAATTGCTTAAAGATTTATACCCAATGGGTGAAGAAAGAGCTATAATCAATGCAATATTTGATAAATGGTTAGATGTAACTGAACTTCCTATAGCAGCAAAATGTATTGTAATGAACGCTGAAACTTTAGCAAATATTACAAGAGCTGTTGAAGAAGGAAAACCAGTTATAGATAAGGATATAACAGTAATAGGGAAACTAAAATCAGGTAATAAACCAAATGTATTCCTACAAGTTCCAGTGGGAACACCAGTTAAAGATTTAATAGAAAAATCTGGTGGTATAGATGGTGAATATGGTGAGCTAGTAATAGGTGGACCATACACTGGAAAAGCTGGAGATATAGAAAAGGATGCTGTTACTAAAATATCTGGTGGAGCAATAGTTACAATACCATTACCAGAATATAATGGACCATTAGGACTACTAGTATGTGCCTGTGGAGCCAACGAAGAAAGACTAAGAGATGTAGCAACTAAAATGAATGCAGAAATTGCAGGAGTAGTTGACTGCAAAAACATAGAATATCCAAAGGGAAAAGGGAACGGGCCAGGAAAATGTAAAACACCTGGTGAATGACCAGGCCAAGCGGCTGCAGTTATGCAGCTTAAAAAAGATGGAGCAAAAAGAATATTAATATCAAATTGTAATGATTGTTCAAATACAGTTATGCAAATAGCTCCAAAAGCTAAAATTCCAGTATATCATCATACTGATCATATATTTAGAACAATTGATTATACACTAACAAGAAGACTTAAAGAGGAAGAAAAATAATAAAAAAGGAGGTAATTTGAAATGTCAATGACAGCTGAACATGCAGAAGAATTAAAAAATGAACATGCTGTAGTTTGTTGCAGAACAGAAGAAGGCACAATATTATCAGCAGATAACCTAGAAGACCCAGAAATATTCCCAGATATGGTAGACTCAGGACTATTAACTATCCCGGATAATTGCTTAAAAGTTGGAGAAGTAATAGGTGCTAAATTGTTAAAAACTGTAGATTCATTAACTCCGCTAACTTCAGATATAGTAGAGGGCGCTAAAAAAATAGATGAAGAAGACAAAGAAGGTTCTACTACTGAAGAAGAGTTAACTGAAGGAAATGAAAAAGCAGTTTTAAAATATAACCTAAAAACAGGAGATACTATAAAAGCTAGTGACTTAGAAAATCCAATGCACTTCCCTAAACTTGTAGATTCTCTTTTAATTTCATTAGATGAAAGAGTACTTACAAGAGAAGAAGTAGTTGGAGCAACTTTATCAGTTGATACACCAGCTTTAACTCCTGTAACACCAGATATATTAGAAGGATTTGAGGAGGAAGTAAACATGAGTGTTGATTCAAATGCAACAGTAAGTGGTGGAACTTTAAGAATCAAAATTGCTGAAGGTAGAGGAATTGATATAGAAGTTCCTTTAAATGGCAATGTAGGTGCTGGAAAATCAGCAAAGGTTCCAACAGTAAAAGCTGAAAAAGGTGAAGTAGTAGCAGCTCCAGCTGTAGAAGGCAACAAAGAAGTTAAATTAGAAGAAAAAGTTATAAGAAGTCTTACTAGAAAACATTATAAAATAGATAAAGTAGAATTTGGTCCTGAAACAAAAATAGAAGGAACAACTCTTTATATAAGAGAAGGTGTTTCTGAAGATGCTAAAAAAGTTAGCCCACTTGTAAAAAAAGTAGAAATAGATATAATAACTCCAGATAAATACAACACTTATAGTGAAACTATAATGGATGTACAACCAATTGCTACTAAAGAAGGGGATAACAAATTAGGAACAGGTGCAACTAGAGTATTAGACGGTGTTATTGTAATGGTAACAGGAACAGATGAAAATGGCGTTCAAATAGGTGAATTTGGTTCTTCAGAAGGTATATTAGAAGAAAATATTATGTTTAATAGACCAGGATCACCAGATAAAGGTGAAATATTCATCAAAACGCAAGTAACTATAAAAGAAAAAACTAATATGGAAAGACCAGGTCCTATGGCTGCTCATAAAGCAACTGATTTCATAACTCAAGAAATAAGAGAAGCTATGAAAGCTTTAGAGGATGAATCTTTAGTAGTTAATACTGAAACTTTTGAACAAAAAAGAAGACCAGGAAAGAAAAAAGTTGTAGTTGTTAAAGAGATAATGGGTCAAGGTGCTATGCATGACAACTTAATATTACCAGTAGAACCAGTAGGTTATTTAGGTGGTAAACCAAATGTTGATTTAGGAAACGTTCCAGTAATGCTTTCACCACTTGAAGTATTAGATGGTGGTATACATGCATTAACTTGTATTGGACCTGCTTCTAAAGAATGTTCAAGACATTATTGGAGAGAACCTCTTGTAATGGAATGCATGAAGGATGAAGAATTAGACCTATGCGGAGTTATATTTGTAGGAAGTCCACAAATCAATAGTGAAAAATTCTACGTATCAGAAAGAATGGGTATGATGGTAGAAGCTCTAGATGTTGATGGTGCTTTTGTTACAACTGAAGGTTTTGGAAACAATCACATTGATTTTGCAAGCCACGTAGAACAAATAGGTATGAGAGGAATACCATGTGTAGCATTCTCATTCTGTGCAGTTCAAGGCGCTCTAGTTGTTGGTAATAAATATATGAAATATATGATAGATAATAACAAATCAGAAGGCGGAATAGAAAACGAAGTATTAGAATGCAATACATTATGTCCAGAAGATGCAATAAGAGGTGTTGAAATGCTTAAAGCTGCTATGGTTGGAGAAGATGTTAAAAAACCAGAAAGAGCTTGGAATGCAAATGTTAAAGAAAATAACTTAGAATTAATAGAAAAAGCTGAAAATGTGAAAATAGAAAGAGTTTTAAATGAAACTTCAATACCAATGAGTGAAAAGAGAAAAGAAAAATACAGCACAAAGTAGGGATATAAATGAATTTAAAATACGGTGATAAGATCATAGAAATGGAAGGCGTTATCGTAGAAGTATCCGATGGTGCAGTAGCTATAGATTTTAAAGGAAGACTTGGTTATTTGAAAATACCAAGGAGAATGATAATATCCGATTATGAATTAAAAGTAGGTCAAGAAATTGGACTTAATATGAGTTTTGTAGAAGTATTATCTGATAAAATAAATGAAAAATACGTAAGTAATTTAGAAATACAAAAAAGACGAGGGGTAAAACCTGAGGATAGATGGAAATAAACAGATAATTTGAAGCTAGAGAAACTTTCATAAATAATAATTTAAACATTCATTGAAGGAAGGAAGGTAAGGTTAAAATGAGTTTAACTATTACAAAAGGTTTACAATCAGAAATATTTGTTCCTATAACTCCAGACCCAGTATGGGCACCAGTAACAAAGGAATTAAAAGATATGACAGTAGCCATAGCTACTGCAGCAGGAGTTCACTTAAAAAAGGATAAAAGATTCAACTTAGCAGGTGACTTCACATATAGATTAATACCAGGAGATGCAAAGACATCAGATATGATGGTATCTCACGGTGGATATGATAACTCAGACGTTAACAAAGATATAAATGCCATGTTCCCAATAGATAGATTAAGAGAATTAGTAGATGCTGGCTTTATAAAAGCAGTTGCTCCAACTCATATAGGATTCATGGGTGGCGGTGGAAACCAACAAAAATTCAGAGAAGAAACAGGCCCAGAAGTTGCTAAAATCTTAAAAGAAGAAGGAGTAGATGCTGTATTAATGACTGCTGGATGAGGAACTTGTCATAGATCTGCAGTTTTAGTGCAGAGAGCGATTGAAAAAGAAGGAATTCCTACAATAATAATAGCTGCTCTTCCACCAGTTGTTAGACAAACTGGTACACCAAGAGCGGTTGCACCAAGAGTTCCAATGGGAGCTAATGCAGGAGAACCTAATAATGTAGAAATGCAAACAGCGATAGTAAAAGATACATTAGAACAATTAATTAAGATTCCTTCAGCAGGAAAAATAGTTCCATTACCATACGAATATATAGCAAAAGTTTAGTTTTGTTTCCTTAAAAATAAAAAATGCAATAATGTAGTGCAGTTTTACTGAACTCATTATTGCATTTGCTTTAATAAAAAATATAAATAAAATGCTCTATATTTAAAAGTTTGTTATAAACTATAGTGTAGTATGAGGGTTTAGAAAAAGTTTTCAGAATATATAAAATTTTCCTTATAAATGTATTGAAAAATCTTATAGGTATTATATATACAATTTAGAAAATTGATGATATAATAGTTACATAATTATCAATATATAAGTTTTTGGATATAAATGTTAAACCTGTATCAATCTAATGATTATGAAGTTATTAAAATGGAAAAAGGTGGTGATGCTGGTGGAACAAGAAATCATATTGAGAAGATTAGTTATAAAAGCTTTTCATATTACTAAAGTAGAGCTTTCAGATAGGACTTACATAGAGGATAAAGTTTTATATATAAGAAAAGATATATTAGATGGAATATTACAACATGAAGATATGGAAGGACAAGAATTAATAGAAAAAATTGATTTGAATATTATAAATCCAAAGGAAAGACATAAATTTGTGAATTCTATAATGGATTTTTCTCCAGTAGCTACTAAAGTTTTGGGAGCTTTAGGAGAGGGTATAACACATGTGTTAACAGGAGTACAAGTAATGTTAACAGGAGCAGAAGAATGTGGGATTCAGGTAGCTGAATTTGGTTCTTCAGAAGGAATTTTAGATGAACAAGTTGTTTTTGGAAGAAGAGGAACTCCAGCCGAGGATGATATAATTGTTCATATAAATGTTACATTGAAAAATGGACAAGCTACAAATAGGCCGGGACCAATGGCGGCTCATAGAGTTTGTGATATAATAATACAAGAAATTAGAAACTACCTTAAAAAAATTAATGGTAGATATTGTGATGAAAAGCATGAATATTTTGATAAAATAAGACCAGGCAAAAAGAAGGTTGTAATTGTTAAACAAGTTGCAGGTCAAGGTTGTATGTATGATACAGGATTATTTGCTAAAGAACCTGGTGGACATATCGGATGCAAATCTATAATAGATATGGGCAATATGCCGGTGGTTGTAAGTCCAAATGAATATAGAGATGGCATATTAAGGGCCATGAATTAAGGGGTGATATTTTATGGGGATAGGACCATCTACCAAAGAAACAACATTACATCATTTTAGAGACCCTTTAGTAGAAATAGTTTCTAATGATGGAGATATAGATTTATTAGGAATTATAGTTGCAGGTACACCTCAAGCAAATGAAGAAAAGGTATTCACAGGTCAGAGGATAGGAGCTTGGGCAGAGGCTATGAGAGTTGATGGCGCTATAGTATCCATAGATGGATGGGGTAACAGTAATATAGATTTTGCCTCAGCTTTAGAAGCTATAGGTAAAAGAGATATACCAGTAGTTGGTATGAGTTTTGTAGGAACTCAAGCTCAATTTGTTGTTACAAATGAATTTATGGATACGGTGGTTGATTTTAACAAATCAGAAGCAGGTATAGAAACTGAGGTTGTAGGAGAAAACAATGTTATGCCAATAGATGCTAAAAAAGCTTTAGCATTTTTAAAATTAAAAATGAAAAGAAAACAAAACTAAGGAGGCTTTAATAATGAGAGCGATTAAAACAATTCAAACTATTGAATCTCACACAATGGGAGAACCAACAAGAATAGTAATAGGAGGACTTCCAAAGGTTCCAGGAAAGACAATGGCAGAAAAAATGGAATACTTAGAAGAAAATAACGATAGTTTAAGAACAATGCTTATGTCAGAACCAAGAGGACATAATGACATGTTTGGTGCTATTTATACAGAACCAGCTGATGAAACAGCAGATTTAGGTATTATATTCATGGATGGTGGCGGATACCTTAATATGTGTGGACATGGTTCAATAGGTGCAGCTACATGTGCAGTTGAAATGGGAATAGTAAAAGTAGAAGAGCCATATACAAACATAAAATTAGAAGCTCCAGCAGGAATGATTAATGCTAGAGTAAAAGTTGAAGATGGAAAAGCTAAAGAAACTTCAATTGTGAATGTTCCAGCTTTCTTATATAAAAAAGATGTAGAAATTGATGTGCCTGATTATGGAAAACTTACATTAGATATATCTTTTGGCGGAAGTTTTTTTGCTATGGTAGATGCTGAAAAAGTTGGAATAGATATTTCTCCAGCTAATTCTCAAAAATTAAATGATTTAGGAATGAAAATAGTTCATGCAGTTAACGAACAAGTTGAAATTAAACACCCAGTATTAGAACATATAAAAACAGTTGATCTTTGTGAATTTTACGGACCTGCAAAAAGTGAAGATGCAGATGTACAAAATGTAGTTGTATTTGGTCAAGGTCAAGTAGATAGATCACCTTGTGGAACTGGTACAAGTGCTAAAATGGCTTTACTATATGCTCAAGGAAAAATGAAAGTAGGAGAAGAAATAGTAAACGAAAGTATTATTTGTACTAAATTTAAAGGAAAAATATTAGAAGAAACTAAAGTTGGAGAATATGATGGTATAATACCAGAAATAACTGGTAGCGCATATGTTACTGGATTCTCTCAATTCTTAGTAGATGAAGAAGATCCAGTTAAATATGGATTTGTATTAAAATAGTATTAAATATTTTATATAAATAAAAAAATAAATGACAATTATTTCATAATTAAAACATAAAATAATAGTATGAAATATATCTAAGTACAATGCACATTGTTTATTTTTCTTAAATAAAAAAATGTTATGCAATGATTACTTAAAGATGGGCTCGATGTTTATTGCGTGGAGTCCATCTTTTTTTAATAAAATCTTAATACAAAATATAGGTTCATTAAAATCAAATAACAAAAAAGGAGGGTGGATTATAAGAACCAAGTAAAGTTTTATAATGATAGGATAACATTTTTGGATTAGGCCAAATAAAGTTCTATAATAATGGGGTAATCATCTTTGGATTAGGCCAAATAATGTTCCATAATAATGGGGCAAGCATCTTAGAGTTATGCAAAATAAAGTCCTATAATAAGGGGGTAAATGTCTTTAAATTGGACAAAAATAAAGTTTCATAATAATGGGGGAGCATCCTTGGATTAGACAAAAGAAGTTCTAATTTTAAATAACAAGGAGGGCGTATTATGATAGTAAAAATTGTTTTTGGGATTTTGTTAATTTTAACTCTTTATTTTGCATTCATATTTTTTAAGGATTTTGTAAAAAATTCAAAAGAGGGAAATTTAGAAGAAATAAGCTTTTGGAAAGCTGGTGCAGTAGGGTTTATAGCTAATTTTTTTGATACCTTAGGAATAGGTAGTTTTGCACCATTGACCGCTATGCTTAGATTTTTAAAATTAACAGAGGATAGAGTTTTACCAGGAACCTTAAATGTCTCCTGTACAATTCCGGTTGTAACAGAAGCACTTATATTTATAACTGTTATAAAGGTAGATCCTGTTACTTTATTTGCAATGTTAATATCAGCTACAGTTGGAGCTGTAGTAGGAGCTGGAATAGTTTCAAAATTTGATGAAAAAAAGGTTCAATTAGGTATGGGTATTGCTTTAATGATAGTTGCATGTTTAATGCTTGCAAGTCAATTAAAATTAATGCCAGTAGGTGGCACAGCTATAGGACTTACTGGGGGGAAATTAGTAATAGCGGTAATAGCTAATTTCTTTTTAGGTGCATTAATGACATTAGGAATAGGATTATATGCGCCATGTATGGCTTTAGTATTTGCTCTTGGAATGAGTCCGAAGGTTGCTTTTCCAATAATGATGGGGTCCTGTGCTTATCTAATGCCAGCAGCATCAGCTAAATTTGTAAAAGAAGGAGCATATAATAGAAAAGCTTCTATGGCCATAACTATATTTGGTGTTATAGCTGTATTAATAGCAGCCTATATAGTTAAAGAATTACCATTAAATATATTAACTTGGTTAGTAATAGTAGTTATTATATACACATCTACTACCATGTTTAAAGCCTATTCAAAAGGAAAAATCTAAAAACTATTCAGCATAATGTAACAAAATTTAAGAGTTGAGTATTATTGCATAATCCTTTGTTCAAAAAGTCTATGTTTTGTAGAAATTTATAAATTAATAAAAAATCTATCTGATTTTTATTTATAGTCAGATAGATTTTTTAATTCATTTATTTTGATGCAAAATTATTTTTAGACTGAATTTCGCCTTTATCTCTTCTTTGTTCATATTTACTAAACATTCTCCAACCAATCCAGCTTAGAAGTATTGGTCCACCTATACTTAATAATTCAAAGAATGCAATTTGTCCTGTGGTTGTATAATCTGACGGTGGGAAGAATGAAGTTACAATTCCAAATATTACACTTATTAATCCTACAATGGATACAAAGGTTGAAAATTGCTTTGATTTTGATATTTCGTAAAATTCCTCTGTGGATTCTCCCTTAGCTTGTAATTTCTCCATTTTCTTTAATCTAATGTAAGATGCAAACATTAATAAATAAGGGATTAAGCCTGTTATAGCTGTCATTATTATAAGTATTGAATATATAGCATTAACTGTTGGTAAAAGAGTTGTAACTATTATTACTATTGAAATACCTATACCTTGTACCAATAATGCATTAATTGGTACGCCATTTTTATTTGTTTTTGTTAAAAATGGAGGTAAAACACCATTTTTGCTAGTTTCAAATAACATAGTTATAGGAGACATTATATATAAACTAACGCCACCTAAAGCTTCTATAGTCATAAGTATTGCCATTAAAGTTAGGAACCATTGTCCTATACCAAACTGCTCTGTTATTAATCTAAATGCTTCTATAAGTCCATTTGCAGCACCTATTTTTTCTGGTGATACTACAAAAGTAATGGCAGATGAACATAGTATATATAAAATAGTTATAAAGATAGCACAGAATATAATTGCTTTAGGGATTGTTTTTTTTGCGTCTTCAACTTCGCCAGCAAAGGCTGCTGTTACTTCAGCACCTGTTAAGCCAAACATTACAGAAGATAGTAATGCTAAATTAGCTATATTACTGAAATCGGGTATCATGCCTTGAAGAGTGTAGGGTGTCGCAAGAGGTCTTTTAAGAACGAAAGCAGATGCGTAACCTAATATTATAATTAATAAAGCAGGAAGTACACTGCCGACAAGTCCACCTATAACTGCAAATATTTTACTATTTCCAGTGCCTCTAAAACTCCATATAGTTATAAACCAGAAGATTCCTAAAACCATGAATAAATTATAAAGTTTATTATTTGCAAGACTTGGATCTATAACGTATGCAAATGTAACTGCTGCATATGTTACAAATCCGGGATAAAAGAATAGTTTACTAACCCAGTTAAGCCAAGATACTAAAAAACCCATTTTTTCACCATAGGCTTTTGTAACCCATACGCTTAAGCCACCCTGTTCTGGGTATTTACCTCCTAATTCTGCAGCGACCAATGCGCTAGGAATAAAGAATAGTAATGCTGCTATTCCCCATAATACTGCACAGGAGGCGCCATATTTAGCTGAAACAGCTACCCATCTTAATCCTAAAATAGCTGTCATGGTCATTAAAACCATGTCTTTGAATGTCAAGGACTTTTTCATTTAATAATCACCCCTATTGTAAAATTTTTGATAATATTGTTGAATTGTTAAATACTCTTTAATATTATGTTATTTTTATCACAAAATCAAGACATTTTTTTAACAAAATCTACAAAGTTAAACAAAGTTAAGTAAAACTATGAAAAAGTATTTTATTTCATAGAAAAGGATTACACAAACAAGCTATTATAATAAATTAGTTATTATAAGGCTTGAATTCTATAATTTTATTTATTATACTAATAAATATGCTAGGAAATATGGTATCTTTAATAAAGAAAATGCTATAACATTGTTAAAAAAACAAAAAAATACAGGTTTATTTGAAAAAAATATCAAAAAAACAAGTGAAAATAAAAACAAATTTATTGAAGTTAAAAATTAAATTTTTGATATAAGTTGACATCTTATTGCAATTGTTTTGATATTTAGTAAAAAAATACAAATTTAAAAAATATTTAGTTATAACCTAGTTAATAATGTTGATAATATTATATTTATATAATATATATATAACCCCAATACAATTTAAAATATATTACGTTAAGGAGGAAATTTAAAATGAGTTTTCAATTACCAAAATTTACACCACCAGATTTTACACAAGATGTTCTTGTTAAGGCACCAGATGTTAAAATAGGTGAAGTTGAAAAA
>NZ_BAAAAU010000007.1:0-274093 GCF_054768115.1 Clostridium sp. CTA-6 | reverse complement strand
GGAACAGTTGCAACAGGAAGAGTTGAAAGAGGAATTCTACATACTGGAGACGAAGTAGAATTAATAGGAATGAAAGAAGAAATATCAAAGACAGTATGTACAGGAATAGAAATGTTCAGAAAAATACTTGATGAAGCAATGGCAGGAGACAACATAGGAGCATTATTAAGAGGTGTTCAAAGAGACGACATCCAAAGAGGTCAAGTATTAGCAAAACCAGGTTCAATAACACCACACAAAAAATTCGTAGGTCAAGTATACGTATTAAAGAAAGAAGAAGGTGGAAGACATACACCATTCTTTAATGGATACAGACCACAATTCTACTTCAGAACAACAGACGTTACAGGATCAATCAACTTACCAGAAGGAGTAGAAATGGTAATGCCTGGAGACCATATAGATATGGCAGTAGAATTAATTACACCAGTAGCAATGCACGAAAACTTAAGATTCGCTATCAGAGAAGGTGGAAGAACAGTAGGTTCAGGAGTTGTTACAACAATATCTGAATAATTTAAATAGTTAGGCTAACATATAAATATATAATATCTAAAAGGAAAGAGGACGCTCTTTCCTTTTGTTTATAAAAATAAGTTTAATACATATAAATTTATAAATAAATTTATAAATTTATTTTTAAAAGTTTAAAATTAAAAATACTTGTCAAAATAAAAAAAATAGTGTATACTATAGAAGTTGTAATGTAATAACAGCGATGATTCAAGAGGTTGCCACACTTATGGGAAATTCTTGATTAAGCAAGCTAAGGTCTAGAACCTAGCGACGGTTATTCTAGTAATCATAATTCTAATGGTGTGTTCATAAAAAAATATGCAACACCCGGAGCAGTTTACAGAATATTTCCGCTGTTGTGCGTAATAAGTGAAACGTACCAGAAAAGGAGGGAACATTAAATGGCAAAACAAAAAATAAGAATAAGATTAAAAGCCTTTGATCATAGTTTATTAGATCAATCAGCTTTAAAAATCGTAGAAACTGCTAAAACAACAGGAGCTAAGGTTGCAGGTCCAGTACCTCTACCAACAGAAAAAGATATTGTTACTATTTTAAGAGCTCCACATAAATACAAGGACGCTAGAGAACAGTTCGAAATAAGAACTCATAAAAGACTAATCGATATAATTAGTCCATCACCAAAAACTGTTGATGCATTAATGAGATTAGATTTACCAGCTGGAGTAGATATAGAAATCAAACTATAATTTATTTAAGTAATAGAGAAATCTATTGCTAACTATTATGATTGCATAAATAGATGTGATCCGCTAATATGTTGAGGAGGTGCAAAGAAATGAAAAAAGCTATATTAGGTAAAAAGCTTGGTATGACTCAAATATTTAATGAAAATGGTAAAGTTATACCAGTTACTGTAATAGAAGCAGGTCCATGTACAGTTATCCAAAAGAAAACTGTAGAAAAGGACGGCTATGAAGCAATACAAGTTGCTTTCGGTGATATAAGAGAAAAATTAAGAAACAAACCAGTAAAAGGACACTTTGCAAAAGCAGGTGTTTCAGTTAAAAGACATATAAAAGAATTTAAATTAGAAGATTCAAATAGCTTAGAAGTAGGTCAAGAAATAAAAGCAGATGTTTTTGAAGCTGGAGAAAGAGTTGATATATCAGGAGTTTCAAAAGGTAAGGGATTCCAAGGAACAATCAGAAGATGGAATGCTCACAGAGGACCAATGACTCACGGTTCAAAATTCCATAGAGCAGTTGGTTCAATGGGTGCTTCTTCAGATCCATCAAGAACATTTAAAAACAAGAGAATGCCAGGACATATGGGTAACGTTAACACAACAGTTTTAAATCTTGAAGTTGTTAGAATAATACCTGAAAAGAATCTAATATTAATAAAAGGCGGAGTACCAGGACCAAATAAAGGTTTAGTACAAATAAGAAATACAGTTAAGGCTTAATTTAAATAGAAAGGAGGATGCAGAATGCCTAAAGTAGATTTATTTAACCAAAACGGAGAAAAAGTTGGAGATTTACAATTAGCAGATAGCGTATTTGGTGTAGAGGTAAATACATATGCTATGCATCAAGTAGTAAAAGCATTGCTAGCAAATAAAAGACAAGGAACTCAATCAGCTAAAACAAGAGCTGAAGTTTCAGGAGGCGGAATAAAGCCTTGGAGACAAAAGGGAACAGGTAGAGCAAGACAAGGTTCAATAAGAGCACCACAATGGATACATGGTGGTATTGTTTTTGCGCCAAAGCCAAGAGACTACAGAATGTCAATCCCTAAATCAATGAAGAAGGTTGCTATAAAATCAGCATTAACTTCAAAAGTTAACGAAAAGTTAATGGTAGTTGTTGATGATATAAAATTAGAAACACCAAAAACTAAAGAAGTAGTTAAAATGCTTAATGCATTTGATGCAAAGAAAACTTTAATTATAACAAATAATTCTGAAGAAAATGTTTATAAATCAGCAAGAAACATTGAAGGAGTACAGATTATTCCAGTAAACAACATTAACGTATATGATGTATTAAAGTATGATAAAGTTGTTATAACTAAGGATGCTGTATCCAAAATTGAGGAGGTGTATGCATAATGAAGCTAACTAACTACGATATAATAAGAAGACCTCTTATTACTGAAAAAACAATGGCTTCAATGGCTGACAAAAAGTACACCTTTGTAGTAGATATACATGCTAACAAATCTCAAATTAAAAATGCTATTGAAACAATATTTGACGTTAAAGTTGACGATGTTAAAACAGCTAGAATTATGGGAAAGACTAAAAGAGTTGGTGTCCATATAGGAAAAAGATCAGATTATAAAAAAGCTATTGTTAAGTTAACAGAAGATAGTAAAACAATTGAATTCTTCGAAGGACTATAAACAATAAAGCCGTTATTGGCGAGAGCCAGATAAGCTAAAGAAGGAGGGAAACAAATGGCTGTTAAAGGTTTTAGACCTACCACCCCTACAAGAAGAGAAATGACTATGTGTACTTTTGAAGAAATAACAACAAGTACACCAGAAAAATCACTTCTTGTTTCATTAAAGAAAAGTGGTGGAAGAAACGCAAATGGTAAAATAACAGTTCGTCATATTGGTGGCGGAGCTAAAAGAAAATATAGAGTAATAGATTTTAAGAGAAATAAAGATAATATTCCAGCTAAAGTTGTTAGTATAGAATATGATCCAAATAGAACAGCATTTATAGCTCTTGTAGTGTATACTGATGGTGAAAAGAGATATATGATTGCACCAGTTGGATTAAAAGTTGGAGATACAGTAGTATCTGGACCAGAATCAGATATAAAAGTAGGTAACTGCTTACCTATAAGAAATATACCAGTAGGTACAGTTATTCATAATATAGAGTTAGCACCTGGAAAAGGAGCACAACTTGTTAGATCAGCAGGTAACTCAGCCCAACTTATGGCTAAAGAAGGAGACTATTCTCAAGTAAGATTACCTAGTGGAGAAGTTAGATATATAAGAATTGAATGTAGAGCAACTATAGGTGTTGTATCTAACCAAACAAACGAAATTGTTAACATAGGTAAAGCAGGAAGAAAGAGACATATGGGAGTAAGACCTACAGTAAGAGGTTCTGTAATGAATCCTAATGACCATCCACACGGTGGTGGTGAAGGTAGATCTCCTATCGGACATCCAAGTCCACGTACTCCATGGGGTAAACCAGCACTTGGATACAAAACAAGAAAGAATAAGAAATACTCTGATAGATTTATTGTTAAGAGAAGAAATGATAAATAGTTTGAAGAGAATATTAATATTCTCTTCAATCTTGTAATCATATGATTACGCGAAGGGAGGCAAATATAGTGAGTA
This sequence comes from Clostridium sp. CTA-6, assembly GCF_054768115.1. Lineage (NCBI taxonomy): Bacteria > Bacillati > Bacillota > Clostridia > Eubacteriales > Clostridiaceae > Clostridium > Clostridium sp. CTA-6. Next base: position 270,247 of record NZ_BAAAAU010000007.1, on the reverse strand, counting down.
GATCAGTTAAAAAAGGACCATATATTCAAGAGGTACTTTTAAAAAGAATAAACGAAATGAACAAAAATGGAGAAAAGAAAGTTTTAAAGACTTGGTCAAGAAGTTCAACAATATTCCCACAAATGATCGGCCATACTGTTGCTGTTCATGATGGAAGAAAACATGTCCCTGTTTACATAACTGAAGACATGGTAGGTCATAAGTTAGGAGAGTTTGTTCTTACTAGAACATATAGAGGACATGATGACAAGTCAGAAAAATCATCTCGTTTAAGATAAGCTGGAAGGAGGTAAAATTGAATGGAAGCTAAGGCTATAGTTAGATATGTAAGAATGTCTCCAAGCAAAATTGGGGTTGTTCTTGACTTAGTAAGAGGTAAAGATGTTAATGAAGCATTTGCTATATTAAAATACACTCCAAAGGATGCAGCGGAAGTAATTTACAAAGCTTTAAAATCAGCTGTTGCAAATGCAGAAAACAATTTAAATTTAGATGTTAATAGTTTATATATATCAGAAGCATATGTAGGTCAAGGACCAACATTAAAAAGATATCAACCACATGCTCAAGGTAGAGCGTTTAGAATAAGAAAGAGAACAAGTCATTTAACTTTAGTTGTTAAAGAAAGAGTTTAAGAAGAGGAGGGAATTCGATGGGTCAAAAAGTACATCCACACGGCTTAAGAGTCGGCGTAATTAAAGAATGGGATGCTAAATGGTATGCTGATAAGAAAAATTTTGCTGATAACTTAGTAGAAGACCACAAAATAAGAAATTTTGTTAAAAAAAATTCTTATGCAGCTGGTGTATCAAGAATAGAAATTGAAAGAGCAGCAAAAAGAATAAAATTAAATATATATACTGCTAAACCAGGTATGATTATAGGAAAAGGTGGTCAAGGAATTGAATCACTAAAAAACCAACTTCAAAAAATCGTTTCAAACAAAAATATTTTAATTAATATAGTAGAAGTAAAAAGACCTGAAGCAGATGCTCAATTAATAGCTGAAAATATAGCTCAGCAATTAGAAAAAAGAATAGCTTTCAGAAGAGCTATGAAACAATCTATACAAAGAGCAATGAGAACAGGTGTTAAAGGTATAAAAACAGCTTGTTCAGGAAGACTTGCTGGAGCAGAAATAGCTAGAACAGAACACTATAATGAGGGAACAATTCCACTACAAACTTTAAGAGCAGATATTGATTATGGATTTGCTGAAGCTAATACTACTTATGGTAAAATCGGTGTTAAAGTTTGGGTGTATAAAGGAGAAGTTCTTCCAGCTAGAAAGAATATAAATGAAAAGGAAGAAGCTAACGCATAAGGAAGGAGGAATAACATATGTTAATGCCTAAAAGAGTTAAGCGTCGTAAAGTACAACGTGGCAGAATGAAGGGTAAAGCTACAAGAGGTAACTTCATAGCATACGGTGATTTCGGAATACAAGCAACTGAATGTGGTTGGATTACAAGCAACCAAATAGAAGCTGCCAGAATAGCTATCAACAGATACGTTAAAAGAGGAGGAAAGGTTTGGATAAAAATCTTCCCAGATAAGCCTGTAACAGAAAAGCCAGCAGAAACACGTATGGGTTCTGGTAAAGGTTCACCAGAATACTGGGTAGCTGTTGTAAAACCAGGTAGAGTTTTATTTGAAATCTCTGGTGTAAGTGAAACAGTTGCAAGAGAAGCTATGAGACTTGCTTCACACAAACTACCAGTTAAAACTAAGTTTGTAACAAGAAGAGATTTTGAAGAAATGGGTGGTGAAGTAAATGAAGGCTAGAGAATTACAAGAATTAAGAAAAAGCAGCCCACAAGAGTTACAATCAAAGTTAAATGATCTAAAAGCGGAATTATTCAATTTAAGGTTTCAATTAGCTACAGGTCAGTTAGAAAACCCAATGAGAATTAGAGAAGTAAAAAAATCAATAGCTCAAATTAAAACTATCTTAAGAGAAGAAGAGATAAGAGCATATCAACAGTAAAACTGAAGGGAGGTAAATCCTGTGGAAAGATCAAATAGAAAGACAAGAATGGGTAGAGTAGTTTCAAATAAAATGGATAAGACAATAGTAGTTGCAGTAGAAACAAAGGTTCGTCATCCATTATATGGTAAAATAATGAACAGAACTACTAAGTTTAAAGCTCATGATGAAAATAATACAGCTAATATAAATGATAAAGTATTAATAATGGAAACAAGACCATTATCAAAACAAAAAAGATGGAGACTTGTTGAAGTAGTAGAAAAAGCTAAATAGTTTGTAGCAAAAAGCCGAAAGGAGGGTATTTTACATGATTCAGCAACAAACAAGATTAAAGGTAGCAGATAATTCCGGAGCAAAGGAAATTATGTGTATAAGAGTTTTAGGTGGTTCCCACAGAAAATGGGGAAATATCGGAGATGTAATAGTTGCTAGTGTTAAAAGTGCAACACCAGGCGGTGTTGTTAAAAAAGGTGAAGTTGTAAAGGCTGTTATAGTAAGATCAGTTAAAGGATTAAGAAGAGCAGATGGTTCTTACATAAAATTTGATGAAAATGCAGCAGTTATAATAAAAGATGATAAAAACCCAAAAGGAACTCGTATTTTTGGACCAGTTGCAAGGGAGCTAAGAGATAAAGAGTTCAATAAAATACTATCATTAGCACCTGAAGTTTTATAATAATACAAGGAGGTGGCTAAATAATGAGCAAAATACATGTAAGAAAAAAAGATACAGTTGTTGTTATATCTGGTAAAGATAAAGGCAAAATTGGAGAAGTTTTATCTGTATTACCTAAAAAAGGTAAAGTAATAGTTAAAGATGTAAATGTAGTAACTAAACATCAAAAACCAAATAGAGAAAATATGCAGGGTGGAATAATACATAAAGAAGCCCCAATATTTAGCTCAAAAGTAATGCTATATTGTGATAAGTGCAAATCAGCTACTAGAATCAGTAATAAGATTTTAGAAGATGGAACAAAAGTAAGAATATGCAAAAAGTGCGGAGAAACATTTTAATTCTTGAAAGGAGGTATAAAGGATGATGCCAAGATTACAAGAAAAGTATGAAAAAGAAGTAGTATCAGCTTTAATGGATAAGTTCGGATATAAAAATATAATGGAAGTGCCAAAACTTGAAAAAATAGTTATCAATATGGGTGTTGGTGAAGCTAAAGAGAATCAAAAATCTCTTGAAGCGGCAGTAGAAGATTTAGCTAAAATAACTGGTCAAAAACCAATATTAACTAAAGCTAAAAAATCAGTAGCTAACTTTAAAATAAGAGAAGATATGCCACTAGGTTGTAAAGTTACATTAAGAAAACAAAACATGTATGAATTTGCAGATAAATTAATAAATGTGGCTTTACCTAGAGTTAGAGATTTCAGCGGAGTTTCAAGTAAATCATTTGATGGAAGAGGAAACTATGCTATAGGAATAAAAGAACAATTAATATTCCCAGAAATAGAATTTGATAAGATTGATAAAATTAGAGGTATGGATATAATTTTTGTAACAACTGCAAAGACTGACGAGGAAGCAAGAGAACTATTAAGATTCCTTGGAATGCCATTTGCTCGTTAATTAAGGAGGGAAATCTATGGCACGTAAAGCTTTAATAGAAAAATGGAATAAAACACCAAAACATTCAACTAGAGCTTATACAAGATGCAGAATTTGTGGAAGACCACATGCGGTATTAAAAAAATACGGTATCTGTCGTATATGTTTTAGAGAGCTTGCTTACAAAGGTGAAATACCTGGATGCAAAAAAGCCAGCTGGTAATATTCGAAAAGCGAAAGGAGGCAAAATAAATGGTAATGTCTGATCCAATAGCAGATTTATTAACACGTATAAGAAACGCAAATGTAGTTAGACATGAAGTAGTAGAAGTTCCTTCATCTAACATAAAAAAAGCCATAGCAAATATAATGCTTACAGAAGGTTATATAAGAGATTTAGAAGAATATAGAGATGGTTCTGTAGATATGCTAAGAATCTCAATGAAATACGGACAAAACAAAGAGAGAATAATAACTGGTCTTAAAAGAATATCAAAACCAGGTTTAAGAGTTTATTGTAGAAAAGATGAAACTCCTAAAGTTTTAAACGGACTAGGAGTAGCTGTAGTTTCTACTTCTAAAGGAATTGTTACAGATAGAGAAGCAAGAAAATTAGGCGTTGGCGGAGAAGTACTTTGCTACATATGGTAATTGGAGAATAGGAGGTGCAATAAATGTCAAGAGTAGGAAAACTTCCAGTAGCTATCCCTAATGGAGTAACTGTTACAGTAACACCAGATAACGTTGTTACTGTAAAGGGACCAAAGGGAGAGTTAGTAAAAGCTATGAGTAACAAAATAAACATAGCTGTAGAAGATAATTCAGTAGTTGTAACTAGAGACAATGATCATAAAGATGTAAGAGCTCTTCATGGTTTAACAAGAGCTTTAATAAACAACATGGTAACAGGAGTTAATGAAGGATACGTTAAAACATTAGAATTAATAGGTGTTGGTTATAGAGCGCAATTACAAGGAAAGAAATTAGTACTTAGCCTTGGATTCTCACATCCAGTTGAAATGGAAGCAGCTTCAGGAGTAGAATTTGAAGTTGAAGGTGGAACTAAGGTAAAAGTTAAAGGTATAGATAAAGAATTAGTAGGTGCTGTAGCAGCAGACATAAGAAAATGGAGAAAACCTGAACCTTACAAAGGAAAAGGAATTAAATACGAAAATGAAGTTATAAGACGTAAGGAAGGTAAGACTGGTAAGAAATAACGGAAAGGAGTGAAACCTATGTTTAAGAAGAATGATAGATCTCAATCAAGAGAAAGACGTCATATGAGAGTTCGTAAAAAGATTTTCGGAACAGCTGAACGTCCAAGACTATCAGTATATAGAAGTGAAAAACATATATATGCTCAATTAATAGATGATGTAGAAGGAAAGACATTAGTTGCTGCTTCAAGTGCAGAAAAAGGATTCGATGGTTTAGGAAGCAACAAAGAAGGCGCTAAATTAGTTGGAAAAATGGTAGCTGAGAAAGCGTTAGAAAAGGGATTAAAAAAAGTTGTATTTGACAGAGGCGGATTCATATATCACGGAAGAATTAAAGAACTTGCAGAAGGTGCAAGAGAAGCAGGTCTTGATTTTTAAAAAAAGGAGGGAAATAAATGAGAATTGATCCTAGCACTTTAAATTTAAAAGAAAAAGTTGTTCATATAAACAGAGTTGCTAAGGTTGTTAAAGGTGGTAGAAACTTTAGATTTAGCGTACTAGTTGTTGTTGGAGACGAAGCAGGACACGTTGGTGTTGGTACAGGAAAATCTATAGAAATACCTGAAGCAATAAGAAAAGCAATAGAAGATGCTAAAAAGAACATAGTTGAAGTTAAAACAGTAGGAACTACTGTACCACATGATATAATCGGAAAATTCGGTAAGGGAGAAGTTCTTATAATGACAGCTAAAGAAGGTACAGGAGTTATAGCAGGTGGTCCTGTTAGAGCCGTACTTGAACTTGCTGGATTAAAGGACGTTAGAGCTAAATCAAAAGGTTCTAATAATCCAACAAATATGGTTAATGCTACAATAGATGGATTAGCAAGATTAAGAACAGTTGAAGATATAGCTAAACTTAGAGGTAAGACTGTAGAAGAGATTTTAGGTTAGGAGGTAACTGGCCGTGGCTAAGGTTAAAATAACATTAGTTAAGAGCTTAATAGGTAGAAAAAAAGATCAAATAGCTACTGTTAATGCTCTTGGACTAAAAAAGATTGGTAACATAGTTGAACATGAGGAAACTCCTCAAATAAGTGGAATGATAAAAAAGGTAAGTTACTTATTAAAAGTAGAAGAAGCATAGTAAGAGGAGGTGTAATTAGATGAAACTTCACGAATTAAAAGCAGCTGAAGGTGCAAATAAAGCATCAAAAAGAGTAGGTAGAGGAACAGGCTCTGGACTAGGCAAAACAAGCGGAAAAGGTCAAAACGGACAAAACTCTAGAAGCGGTGGTGGAGTAAGACCAGGCTTTGAAGGTGGTCAAATGCCTTTATATAGAAGACTTCCAAAAAGAGGTTTCAAAAACATATTTGCTAAAGAATATGCAGCAATAAATCTTGATAGATTAAATTGTTTTGAAGATGGAACAGTTGTAACTCCAGAACTTTTAGTTGAAAAAAGAGTAGTAAAAAAAGTTAAAGATGGAGTTAAAATTTTAGGAAATGGTAATATAGAAAAAAAATTAACTGTTAAAGCAGCAAAGTTCTCTAAATCAGCTATTGAAAAGATCGAAGCAGCAGGAGGAAAAGTTGAGGTGATATAAATGCTATCAACCCTACGTAATGCTTGGAAAGTTCCTGATTTAAGGAAAAGATTAATTTTTACTTTATTTATGATAGCAATTTTCAGGATGGGAAATTATATCCCAGTTCCTGGAATTGATACATCTAAATTAGCTAACCTCACGCAAAATGGATCATTATTTGGGTTTTATGATTTAATATCTGGAGGAGCTTTTAGTAGATTTAGCATATTTGCTATGGGTGTTGTACCGTATATTAATTCCTCAATCATAATGCAATTACTTACAATTGCGTTACCTTCTTTGGAAAGTCTTTCAAAAGAAGGAGAAGAGGGAAGAAAAAAAATTCAACAATATACTAGGTATGGTGCAGTTATACTTGGTGTTATTCAAGCATTCAGTACATATGCGATAATTGCTCGTGCTGGAGCACTTAGAGATGGATCAAAGTTAAATTTATTCATAATTATAATAACATTAACTACTGCATCAACTTTTTTAATGTGGTTCGGTGATAAAATAACAGAAAAAGGTATAGGTAACGGAATATCACTAATAATATTTGTTAACATAGTGTCTAGATTTCCATCAACTATATATAGCATAGTAGGACTTCAAAAGGCTGAAACAGTAAATTTTGTGGAAGTTATAATGTTTATAGTAATAGCTTTAGCATTGTTCTTATTGGTTGTAATAATGAATTTAGGTGAAAGAAGGATACCTGTCCAATATGCTGGAAGAGCAGTAGGAAATAAAATTTATAAGGGTCAATCTACACACATACCAATAAATGTTAATTCCTCTGCGGTTATAGGTATTATATTTGCTATATCAGTAATGCAATTTCCACTTACTATTGGTCAATTTTGGCCAGAATCAGCTTTTTATAAGTTTATTACTTTAAATAAGTACAGTCCTTTTAGAGATAAAAGTATTGCTTATATTGTGTTATATTTTGTATTAACAGTGTTCTTTACTTGGTTTTATACAGTGGTAACTTTTAAACCTGATGAAATGGCAGAAAATATGCATAAGTCATCTGGATTTATACCAGGAATAAGACCAGGGGAACCTACAGCGGAATATATAGAAAGAGTAATAACAAAGAGCTCTATAATTGGTGGAACTTTTGCAGCTATTATAGCAATATTCCCAATAATTATGGCAACATATAGTAAGTTTCAAGGTATATCCTTTGGAGGAACAAGTATGCTAATTATGGTTGGATTTGCATTAGATACTATAAGACAAATGGAATCTCAATTAGTTATGCGTCACTATCAAGGTTTCTTAAAATAAAAATGTTTTGGAGATGATTATGGATGCGTGTAATTTTGTTAGGTCCTCCAGGAGCAGGTAAAGGAACTCAAGCAAAATTAATAAGTGAAAAATTTTCTATTCCTCATATATCAACAGGTGATATATTTAGGGCAAACATAAAGGAGAAAACTCCTTTAGGAATAGAAGCAAAAAGATATATAGATAATGGTCAATTAGTACCAGATGAGGTAACTATAGGAATAGTTAAAGATAGATTAACAAAAGATGATTGTGATAATGGTTTCCTTTTAGATGGTTTTCCAAGAACAGTTGCTCAAGCAGAAGCTTTAGATGAATTTTTAAAGGGCATAAATAAGGATTTAGATGTGGCACTATTAATTAAGGTGCCTGAAGAATTTATCTTGGAAAGAATGACTGGTAGAAGAGTTTGCACATCTTGTGGTGCAAGTTATCACATAAGATTTAATCCTCCTAAAATAGAAGGAAAATGTGATATATGTGATAATGAATTAATTCAAAGAAAAGATGATACAGAAGCAACAGTAAAAGAAAGATTAGAAGTTTACAGCAAACAAACTTATCCGCTTATAAATTATTATAAAGACAATGGTATAATCTCAGAGGTTAATGGGACTGAATCAATTGATGAGGTATTTGGTAATATTTCAAATATCTTAGGGAGAGATAAATAATGATAACAATAAAAACTGATTCTGAAATAGAATACATGTTAAAAGCAGGAAGAGTTGTTGCTGAAGCCTTAGACACTTTAGAAAAATATGTAAAGCCAGGAATAAGCACTGGAGAGTTAGATAGAATCGCAGAAGAGATTATATTAGGCAGAAATGCCAAACCATCTTTTAAAGGATATTATGGTTTCCCAGCTTCTATATGTGCATCTGTGAATAATGAAGTAGTTCATGGAATACCAAATAAAGATAGAATTCTAAATGAAGGAGACATAATTAGTATAGATTGTGGAGCTGTTCTAAATGGATATCAGGGTGATGCAGCAAGAACATTTCCAGTAGGAAATGTGTCAGAAGAAGCTGCTAAGTTAATAGAAGTTACAAAAAATAGTTTTTTCAAAGGTATAGAAAAAGCTAAAGTTGGCAATAGATTAACTGATATATCTGCAGCTATTCAAGAATATGTTGAAAGTTATGGATTTTCTATTGTAAGGGATTATGTAGGTCATGGCATAGGAAAGAATATGCATGAGGATCCAGAAGTACCTAACTTTGGTAGACCAGGCAGGGGACCTAAATTGTCAAAAGGAATGTGTTTAGCTATTGAGCCTATGGTTAATATAGGAGACTTCAATGTAAAAGTTGAACCAAATAAATGGACTGTAGTTACTGTAGATGGTAGTTTATCTGCTCATTATGAGAATACTGTGGCTATACTAAATGATGGACCTAAAATAACCACTTTAATTTAATAGAGGTGAATATATTGGCTAAAGAGTGCCAGATTGGTAGATTAGTTTTATCAAAATCAGGTAGGGATAAAGATAATAGTTTCATTATAATAGATATACTAGATGAAAATTATGTGTATATTTGTGATGGAGATATTCATACTTTAGATAAACCTAAAAAGAAAAAAAATAAACATTTGATATTTACCAATATTATTTGTGAAGATATAATAAATCTAAAGGCAACAGGTAACAACATTAAAAATTCTGTAATAAAAAAATTTATACAGTCTCATCAAGTTAATAAGGAGGTTTGAATACCTTATGTCAAAAGATGATGTAATTGAAATGCAAGGTACTGTTTTAGAATCTCTACCTAATGCTATGTTTGAAGTAGAATTAGAAAGCGGTCATAAAATAATTGCACATATATCAGGAAAATTAAGAATGAATTTCATAAGAATTTTACCAGGTGATAAAGTAACTGTAGAACTTTCTCCATACGATTTAACCAGAGGAAGAATAACCTGGAGAGCCAAATAATAAGGAGGGGTTATTGATGAAAGTAAGACCATCAGTTAAACCTATATGCGAAAAATGCAAGGTTATAAAAAGAAAAGGTAAAGTAATGGTTATTTGTGAAAATCCTAAACACAAACAAAAACAAGGCTAATAAATGGTTTTAGGAGCGGCTGACTATGGTATAAAAATATACCATTGGCCTAAAACTTTGATATAAATATAAATTAATAAGTAGGTATTCAGGAGGTGTAAACTTTAATGGCAAGAATTTCAGGTATAGACCTACCAAAAGAAAAAAGAGTAGAAATCGGTCTAACATATATATACGGAATTGGCTTACCAACTTCTCAAGAAATATTAAAAGCTACTGGAGTAAATCCAGATACAAGAGTTAAAGACTTATCAGAAGAAGAAGTTAATGCAATCAGAGATTACGTTAATAAAAATGTAAAAGTTGAAGGTGACTTAAGAAGAGAAATTAAACTTAACATAAAGAGATTAGTTGAAATTGGATCTTATAGAGGAATAAGACATAGAAGAAACCTTCCAGTTAGAGGTCAAAAGACTAAGACTAACGCTAGAACAAGAAAAGGTCCAAAGAGAGCTATAGGTGGAAAGAAGAAAAAATAAGGTAAGGAGGGAAAGGCATGGCAGCAGGAATAAAAGCTAAAAGAAGTAGAAGAAAAAAAGAAAGAAAAAATGTTGAACATGGTTGTGCACATATAAAATCAACTTTCAACAATTCAATAGTTACAATTACTGACAGTGTTGGTAATACTTTGTCTTGGGCAAGTGCAGGTGGATTAGGTTTTAGAGGTTCAAGAAAAAGCACACCATTTGCGGCACAAATGGCTGCAGAAACAGCAGCTAAAGCGGCTATGGAACATGGATTAAAAAGCATAGAAGTTTATGTAAAAGGACCGGGCTCAGGAAGAGAAGCTGCTATAAGATCTTTACAAGCAGCAGGTCTAGAAGTTACTTTAATAAAGGATGTAACTCCAATACCACATAATGGTTGTAGACCACCAAAGAGAAGAAGAGTATAGTAATATAATATAGTAATAGGAGGTGTAAAATTTAATGGCTAGATATACTGGAGCAACTTGCAGACTTTGCAGAAGAGAAGGATTAAAACTATTCCTTAAGGGAGATAGATGTTATACAGATAAATGCGCATTCGCTAGAAGAGGATACGCACCAGGACAACATGGTCAAAGTAGAAAAAAAGTATCTAACTATGGATTACAATTAAGAGAAAAACAAAAAGCTAAGAGAATTTATGGTATCTTAGAACGTCAATTTAGAGGATATTATGAAGAAGCTGATAGAAGAAGAGGAATAACAGGTGAAAACTTGTTAAGACTTTTAGAAATGAGATTAGACAATGTAGTATTTAGATTAGGATATGGCAACTCAAGAACAGAAGCTAGACAATTAGTTACTCATGGACATTTTTTAATTAATGGTAAAAAGGTAGATATACCATCATACCAAGTTTCAGCTAATGATGTTATAACAGTATGTGATAAGAGTAAAGCAACAGAAAAATTCAAAACTTTTGCAGAAAATCCAAAAACATTACCAGCATGGTTATCAGGAAATGTTGAAGGCTTTGAAGGAAAAGTAGAAAGACAACCAGCAAGAGAAGATATAGATGTACCTGTTAACGAAACATTAATAGTTGAGTTATACAGCAAATAATAAATAATTTTATTTAGATCAGTTGCCCTCAAAAAGTATAAATATTAATAAATGAGGAGGGTTAAGAATGTTAGAAATAGAAAAGCCAAAAATAGAATGTGTTGAAAATGCTGAAGATGGTTCCTATGGTAAATTTGTCATTGAACCATTAGAAAGAGGTTATGGAATAACTCTTGGTAATGCTTTGAGAAGAATTCTTTTATCATCATTACCTGGAGTTGCTGCAGACCATATAAAAATTGATAGTGTTCTTCATGAGTTTTCAACAGTACAAGGTGTAAAAGAGGATGTTACAGAATTAATTCTTAACATCAAATGTTTAGCACTTACTATGAATGGAGAGGGTCCAAAAACTATATATATAGATGAAGTTGGACCTAAAGAAGTTACAGCAGCTGATATCAAAACAGACGGAGATGTTGAAGTAATAAACAAAGATTTACATATAGCAACCCTTGACGAAAATGGTAAAATGTATATGGAAATCAACGTTAATCGTGGTAGGGGCTATGTAACTCAAAATAAAAACAAAACTAAGGATATGTCAATAGGAAGTATAGCAGTGGATTCAATTTATACACCTGTTAAAAGAGTTAACTTTTCCGTTGAAAATACTAGAGTTGGCCAAATAACAGACTATGATAAATTGACTATAGAAGTTTGGACTAATGGAACTATAAGACCAGAAGAAGCTGTAAGTTTATCAGCTAAAATTCTTATAGAGCACTTTAAGTTATTTATGACTTTAACTGATCATGCAGATGATATGGAAATCATGGTTGAAAAAGAAGAAGATAAGAAAGAAAAGGTTCTAGAAATGACAATTGAAGAGCTAGATCTTTCAGTAAGAAGTTATAACTGCTTAAAGAGAGCTGGAATAAATACAGTTCAAGAACTATGCGAAAGAAGCATGGATGATATGATGAAAGTTAGAAACCTTGGTAAAAAGTCCTTAGAAGAAGTAGAACAAAAGTTAGAAGCTTTAGGATTAGGTTTAAGAAAAAGTGAAGATTAGTAAAGTTAATATAGGCAGTTTAAGGTAAGGAGGTATAGGAGAGATGGCAGGATATCGTAAATTAGGTCGTCCAACTGATCAACGTAAAGCAATGCTTAGAAATCTTGTAACTAGTTTTTTAAAGCATGGTAAAATAGAAACTACAGAAACTAGAGCTAAAGAAACTAGAAGTATTGCTGAAAAAATGATAACCCTTGCAAAGAGAGGAGATCTTCATGCAAGAAGACAAGTACTTTCTTTTGTAACAGAAGAAGCAGTAGTACAAAGACTATTTGAAGAAATAGCTCCTAAGTATGCTGAAAGAAATGGTGGATACACAAGAATATATAAAGTTGGCCCAAGAAGAGGCGACGGAGCTGAAGTAGTTATACTAGAATTAGTATAATTGTTTGGGGATTAAGTATAAAGTTAACTTAGTCCCCATTTTGCTATAATATAAACTTTAATTTATAGCTTCATATTTGAGGTGTTTGGTATGAATGAGATGATTAAATGTAATAATGTTACATATAAGTATGAATCTAATAAAGAGGATGAAAATACTCAAAAAATTGCATTAGATAATGTTAATTTAACTATAAAAAAAGGTGATTTTGTAGTTATTTTAGGTAGAAATGGATCAGGCAAGTCAACTATAGCTAAGCACATGAATTCTCTTTTAATACCTTCAGAAGGTAAAGTGTATGTAGACAATTTGGATACTGGAAATTTGGAAAACACATGGAATATAAGAAATAAAGCTGGAATGGTTTTTCAAAATCCAGATAATCAAATTGTAGCTACTATAGTAGAAGAGGATGTAGCCTTTGGACCAGAAAATTTAGGAATTCCTCAACAGGAAATAAGATCTAGGGTAGATGAGTCACTTAAGAAGGTAAATATGTATGACTATAGAAGACATGCACCGCATTTACTATCTGGAGGACAAAAGCAAAGAGTAGCCATTGCTGGTGTATTAGCTATGAGACCAGAATGTATTATATTTGATGAACCTACAGCTATGTTAGATCCTTCAGGAAGATTAGAAGTAGTTAATACCATTAAGGAAGTAAATAAAAAATATGGTATAACAATAGTTCTTATAACTCATTTTATGGAGGAAGCAGTAGAAGCAGATAAAGTTATAGTAATGGATTCTGCTAAAGTAATAAAAGAAGGAACTCCTAAGGAAATATTTAAAGAAGTAGAAATGATGAAAGAAATAGGGTTAGATGTACCTCAAATGACAGAAATAGCCTATTATTTGAGACAGCACAATGTGGAAATACCATCAGATATATTAACTATAGATGAAATGGTGGATGAATTATGTCAATTAAAATAGAAAATTTAACACATGTATATATGGAAGGAACACCTTTCGAGAAGAAGGCAATAGATAATATAAATATAACCATAGAAGATGGAGAATTTGTTGCTTTAATTGGGCATACCGGTTCAGGTAAGTCTACATTAATTCAGCATATAAATGGGTTGCTAAAACCTAAATCAGGAAATATTATAATAGATAATGTAAATATAGCAGATAAAGGGGTAAAATTAAGTTCTATAAGAAAAAAAGTTGGACTTGTATTTCAATACCCTGAGTATCAACTATTTGAAGAAACCATAGAGAAAGATATTGCTTTTGGACCTATTAATTTAGGCTTAAATCAAGAAGAAATTTTAAATAGAGTAAAAAGAGCAATGAATATAGTAGGATTAGATTATGAAGTCTATAAGGATAAATCTCCATTTGAATTAAGTGGAGGTCAAAAGAGAAGAGTAGCTATAGCAGGAGTAGTAGCTATGGAACCTAAAATATTAATATTAGATGAACCTACAGCGGGTTTGGACCCTAAAGCTAGAGATGATATATATAGTAAAATTCAAGCATTAAGAAAAGAATATAATATGACTATAATTCTTGTTTCACATAGCATGGAGGATGTTGCTAAGTTTGCGGATAAAATATTAGTTATGCATAAAGGAAAATGTGTACTACAAGGAAAGCCTTGTGAAGTATTTAAAGAGATCGATGCTCTTGAAAGTATAGGATTAGCAGCACCAGAAGTTACCTATTTAGTACAAAAATTAAGAAAAAAAGGTTTTAATTTGCCAGATAATATTTATACTATAGAAAAAGCTAAAAAAGAATTATTAAAATCACTTAAAAGTGAGGGAATTATTAAATGATAAAGGATATAACAATAGGACAATATATACCAGGAGATTCTTTTGTGCATAAGTTAGATCCAAGAGTTAAGATAATTATATCCCTTATATATATAATTGACCTTTTTATAGTTAATAATTTTAAAGGCTATATATTTATAGTGCTATTTACTTTAGTAGCTATATTAATTTCTCAAATAAAATTTAAATATATATATAAGGGACTGAAACCTATACTTATATTAGTGATAATAACAGCTATTTTAAACCTGTTTTTAACACCAGGAGATACATTATTATTTAAGTGGAAGTTTATTACTATATATAAGGAAGGGGTAAGATTAGCTATATTTATGGTCCTAAGATTAGTATTTTTAATAATAGGAACATCATTATTAACGCTAACAACATCGCCTATAGAACTTACAGATGGAATAGAAAAATTACTAAATCCATTAAGAAAAATAGGAGTTCCAGCTCATGAGCTTGCTATGATGATGACTATAGCTTTAAGATTTATACCAACACTTATGGATGAAACTGATAAAATTATGAAAGCACAAATGGCTAGAGGTGCAGATTTTGAGTCAGGTAATCTAATACAAAGGGCTAAAAATTTAATACCACTACTAGTCCCACTTTTTATTAGTTCATTTAGACGAGCAGATGAACTAGCTATGGCTATGGAAGCAAGATGCTATAGGGGAGGAGAGGGAAGAACTAGGATGAAAGAACTTTCCTTTTCTTCAAGAGATTATGTAGCAACAGCATTTACTTTGATTTTAGTTATACTATCTATTTGGAGCAGGATGTGGACTTAGTGAAAAATATAAAGTTAAAACTTGAATATGATGGAACAAATTATTGTGGATGGCAAAAACAAAAAAATGAAAAATTTATTACATTACAAGGTACGTTAGAGAAGGTTATAAGTAATATAACTAAAGAAAAAGTAGAAATTACAGGAGCAAGTAGAACTGATTCAGGGGTTCACGCTAAAGGATATATGTGTAATTTTTTTACTAATTCTAGAATACCGCCTGAAAATTTACAAAGAGTAATTAATAATAATTTACCACCAGATATAGTAGTTTTAAGTTCAGAAGAAGTTAGTAGTGAATTTCATTCTAGATTTTGTAGTAAGGGCAAAACTTATGAATATACAATTTTAAATAAATCTGAACCTATAGCTATAGGAAGAAATTATGTTTTCCATTTTAAATATAAACTTGATATAGATAAAATGAAAATAGCATCAAAATATTTTATAGGAACACATGATTTTTCTGCATTTCAAACAAAAGGAAGTAGTGTGAAAACCTCAGTGAGAACCATAAGTAAATTTGAAATAAATAAAAGCGGTGATCTTATAAAGTTTATAATTACAGGTGATGGTTTTCTTTATAACATGGTAAGAATAATAGTAGGTACATTGATAGAAATTGGATTAAATAAAAGAGAACCAGAATATATAGAGTATGTTATAAAATCAAAAGACAGAAGGAAAGCAGGTAAATGTGTGCCTTCATCTGGGCTGTGTTTAAAGGAAGTATTTTATTAATACTATTGACACACCGGGCAGATTGTATTATAATAACTTTGTTTGTATAGTATAATAGATTCACTAGCCCCGGATCTTTATATAGAAGAACGTTTTATGTAAAATAGTTAGGGAGGGAAAATGATGAAATCATATATAGCTAAACCACATGAAGTTGAAAGAAAATGGTATATAGTGGACGCTGCTGGTAAGCCATTAGGAAGAGTAGCTAGCCAAGTTGCATCAATATTAAGAGGTAAACATAAACCTACATATACACCACATGTTGATACAGGTGATAATGTAATAGTTATAAATGTTGAAAAAGTGGTATTAACAGGTAAAAAATTAGATCAAAAATTATTAAGACATCATTCATTATATCCAGGTGGATTAAAGGAAATACCATACAGAGAAGCAATAGCTAAAAAACCTGAGTTCGTATTTGAAGAAGCAGTTAGAAGAATGCTTCCAAGCGGAGTTTTAGGAAGAAAAATGTTAAAGAAATTAAAGGCTTATAAAGGAGCAGAACACAATCAAGAAGCTCAAAAACCAGAAGTATTAGAATTAAGATACTAATTGCAGGCTGAAGGGAGGATAAAAAATGGCTAAAGTACAGTATTTTGGAACTGGAAGAAGAAAAAAATCAGTAGCAAGAGTAAGACTTGTAGCTGGAGATGGAAAAGTAATAATAAATAACAGAGATATAGAAAACTATTTTCCAATAGAAACATTAAGAGTAATAGTTAACCAACCATTAGTGTTAACAGAAACAAAGGACAAATATGATGTATTAGTAAATGTTCACGGCGGTGGATTTACAGGTCAAGCAGGAGCAGTAAGACATGGTATATCTAGAGCTCTTGTAAAAGCTGATGAAAATATGAAACCATCATTAAAGAAAGCAGGTTTCTTAACAAGAGATCCAAGAATGAAAGAAAGAAAGAAATATGGATTAAAGAAAGCAAGAAGATCTCCACAATTCTCAAAGAGATAATATGGAATCAAGAGGAAAGACTATATTTTGTCTTTCCTTTTTTATTACATAAAATTACATTAAAATAAGATTTTATTATCCACAGGATTTTTTATAACAATAAGAGTGATTTAAACTCATTTAATATTTAATTCCATTATTAATATAAATATTAAAATTGAAAATAAAGATGAAAAACAAATATAATTTTTAATATAGAAAAGTTTTCTATGTTAATTCTATGTTAAAACTATTTTAAATTATCTTAATATCTACTATAATAATAAGGTATGGGATGACAATATTTAAATTAGGAGGACAAATATGAATGTATTTGCTATGTTAACAGGTCTTATTGGTGGGTTAGGTTTATTCATCTATGGCATGAACTTAATGGGAGATGGATTGCAAAATGTAGCAGGAGAAAAAGTAAAGGTTTTTTTTGAAAAAGTAACTTCTAACCCTGTAAAAGGTGTATTAACAGGCGTAGTAGTAACAGGCGTAATTCAAAGTAGTAGTGCTACTACAGTTATGGTTGTTGGATTTGTAAATGCAGGTTTAATGACTTTAACACAAGCAGCAGGGGTTATTATGGGAGCTAATATAGGGACTACAGTTACAGGACAACTAGTAGCTTTTAATGTTACTGCTGGAGCTCCATTATTTGTAGGTGTAGGAACTGCAATAGTTTTATTTGCTAAAAAGAAAAAGACTAAAGAAATAGGTAATATAATACTAGGTTTTGGTATATTATTCATGGGAATGGAAATAATGAAAGAAGCTATGGCTCCATTAGGGCAAAGCGAAGCCTTTAAAAGTTTAGCTTTATCATTATCACATAATGTATTTTTAGGAATAGTTGTAGGTATGGGAATGACAGCTATAGTTCAAAGTTCCTCTGCTACTATAGGTATATTAATAGCTTTATCAAGTAATGGGGTACTTCCATTATCAGCAGCATTACCAATATTATTTGGAGATAACATTGGTACTTGCGTAACAGCATTATTAGCTAGTATTGGTGCATCTAAAAATGCAAGAAAAGCAGCTTTATTTCATTTAACTTTTAATGTTATAGGAACAGTAATATTTGCATTTATTTTAGTTCCATTAACTCCTTTTGTTAGAGTAGTTACTAACCTAACTCCAGGAGATGTAGGAAGACAAATTGCTAATGCACATACCATATTTAATTTAGTTAACACATTTATACAAATATGGTTTATAAAATATATTGTTGCATTTGTTAATAAGATGATACCGGGCAGTGATCCATATGAAAAGATGGCTCCTAAGTACATAGACGAAAGATTATTAGAAAATCCTACAATAGCTATCAATCAAACCATAAAAGAAGTGGTAAGAATGGCGAATAAAGCTAAAGAAAATTTGCAATTATCCATAGATGCATTTGAAAAAAATGATTTAGAATTAGTAAGTAAAGTATATGAAAATGAAAAACTTATAAATATACTAAACAAGAGTATAACTACATATTTGGTTAAATTGAATAACTTAAAATTATCTGATAAACAGTTAAATTTAGTAGGTTCTATGTTTCATGTGGTAAATGATATAGAAAGAATAGGAGACCATGCGGAAAACATAATAGATTTAACTAGTGAAAAAATAGAAAAAAGGATTCAATTTTCAGATGATGCTACATATGATATAAAACATTTATTTAATTATACATTAGATTCTTTAACAAGAACTATTGAAGGTTTTGAAAGTAACGATGTGGAAAGATCTCAAAGTGTTATGTATGTTGAAGAAAAAATAGATAATTTAGAAGAACAGTTAAGAGAAACTAATATAAGAAGATTAAACAAGGGAACTTGTAATGCCAATGCTAGTGCTATATTTTTAGATATTATAAACAATTTTGAAAGAGTTGGAGATCATTGTACAAATATAGCACAAACTGTTATAAACAGATAATATATAATAATTCAATTAAAAAGTTACATTAAAAATATTAGTTTAAGGTTAACATTAGATTGTAAAAAACTCTGCCTAATTAGGTGGAGTTTTTTATGATAATAATTAATAATTTAAAATGAAATTTTTACACTTCTATTTAGAGATATTGAAATAATTTTTTATAAGCTTAATATAAAACTATATTAATCCTATTATAAATTTCAATCATATAGCATAATATTAAATGAAATACTAATATATAAGGAGGAAACTTTGAAGATTTATAATAAGAAATTAGTATTAGCAACCCTTATAATATTTATAAGTCTTGGTTTTATAATAAGGATTAATGCTTTTAGCAGCTTAAATGGTATTAAAGAAAAAAAGATTATTCTTATAGATCCAGGTCATGGTGGAATGGATGGAGGAGCAGTAGCTAGAGATGGTACTTTAGAGAAGGAAATAAATTTAGAGATAAGTAAAATATTAAAGAAAAATCTTAAAAAAGAAGGTTATAAGGTTGTAATGACAAGAGAAGATGATAGCGGTCTATATTCAGAAGATAAAGGACAAAGAGTTAGACAGAAAAAAATAGAGGACTTGAATAAAAGATGTGAACTTAAAAAAACTAGTGAGTGTGACATGTTTATAAGCATACATTTAAATATGTTTGATCAAAGACAATATTATGGGGCTCAAGTATGGTATTCAAATAATGAGGATAGTAAAAGATTTGCACATATACTACAAAATAATTTAAGGAAAGAATTAGACGAAAACAATAAAAGAAAAGAAAAAGCAGCAAAAAATAGTTATAAAATATTAAGGAATAATGATGAAATGCCTTCAGTTATTGTAGAATGTGGTTTTTTATCTAATTCTATGGAATTAGATAAATTGAAAAGTACCGATTATCAAAAGAAGATATCAAAAGCTATAGTTAAATCGGTAGATGATTATTTCAATGATAAAGAGTAAAAATAGGCTCATATATTTCCAAGGAAATATATGAGCCTATTTTTATAAATATTCCTGTAAATTGATGTAGAAAAAAGCATATAATTAAACTATAATATTCATAAGTACGTGTTTTAAAATATTGTATTTTGGAGGATAAAATGAGGGAAATATCAGTAAATACTATAAAAAAAGTAGTGAAAAAATTATGTATAGAAGCTAATTATTATTTGCCTAAAGATGTAAGTGACAAAATAGTACAATGTAGAGAAGAAGAAACTTGGAATATATCTAGAGAAGTTTTACAAACTATAGAAGAAAATATACATATAGCTAAAGAAGAAAATATACCTTTATGCCAGGATACGGGTATGGCATGTATATTTATTGAAATAGGGCAAGATGTTCATATAATTGGAGGGTCTCTACAAGATTCTATTAATGAAGGTATAGCAGAAGGGTACAAGGAAGGATATTTAAGAAAATCTGTAGTTAGTGACCCTATAGAAAGAATAAATACAGGAGATAATACTCCAGCAGTAATATATTATAATATAGTTCAAGGGGATAAAATAAAAATAACCGTAGCTCCAAAGGGATTTGGATCAGAAAATATGAGTAAGATAGCTATGTTAAAACCAGCAGATGGATTAGAAGGTATAAAAAATTTTATTTTAGATGTGGTTAAAGAAGCAGGCCCTAATCCATGTCCACCTATAGTTGTAGGAGTTGGCATAGGAGGAACTTTTGACAAATGTGCTTATTTGTCTAAAAAGGCACTTTTAAGACCTATAGATTCAAGAAATAAAAATAAATTTTATAAGGATTTAGAGGAAGAATTGTTAGAAAAAATTAATAGTTTAGGTATAGGGCCTCAAGGTTTTGGTGGAAAAACTACAGCATTGGCAGTTAATATAGAAACTTTCCCAACTCATATAGCAGGTTTACCAGTAGCAGTAAATGTAAGCTGTCATGTTACTAGACATAAAGAGGAAATAATATAAAAATTATAGTTTATATTATATCGTTTATATATTCTATGTATAAAATAAGTAAATATAAGTCCCTTTAGTATATTCTAAGGGAGATATAAAGAGCAGGTGATTTTAATGAAAATAAAAATAAATACTCCATTAACTGAGGATAAAATCAAAGGCTTAAAAGCAGGAGATATGGTCTTAATTACAGGTACAATATATACAGCTAGAGATGCAGCACATAAAAGATTAGTTAGTGCTTTAGAAGAAGGGAAGAATTTACCCTTCGAAGTGAAAAATTCAATAATATATTATGTTGGGCCTACTCCAGCTAAGCCTGGTATGGAAATAGGAGCAGCAGGACCAACTACAAGTTATAGGATGGATACATATACGCCCAAACTATTGAATTTAGGATTAAAAGGTATGATAGGTAAAGGTAAAAGGTCTAAACAGGTTATAGAATCTATAGTAAAAAATAAAGCAGTGTATTTTGGAGCAATAGGTGGAGCAGCAGCTTTAATATCTAAAAGTATAAAAAAATCAGAAGTTATAGCTTATGAAGACTTAGATTCAGAAGCTATTAGAAAGTTAGAAGTAGAAAATTTACCCGTTACTGTTATAATAGATTCTAAAGGAAATAATTTATATGAAGCCGGGGTAGAAAATTATTTAAAAAGTTTATAATAGTATAGAAATTTAAAGATTAATAATATTAAATATTTACTTTTCAAATATAGAATAGAGGGGAATGTAATGAGAAAAGACAATAAATTTGGAAAGGGTTTTTGGAGTAAATTCTCAACAAAGACTAAATTAAGTATATTTATAATATTATCTATAGTAGCTATATTTAGTATTTATTACAATAATTTAAAACAATCTCAAAATAATAATATTAATAAAAACACAGAGAATAACACTTCTATAAAATTAGAAAGTAAAGATAAAAAAAATAATAAAGATAGTAAAAGTAAAATTAATAAAGAATTAGAGGAAAAATGTGAAAAAGGTAAGAAACTATTTTTTGATAAAAAATATGATGAAGCTATAAAAGTTCAAGATGAAGTTATAAAAGAAGACAGTAATTTTTATAAGGCATATAACATAAAAGGGATAGCATTATGTTATAGTGGAAATTTTGAAGAAGGTATGAAAAATATAGATAAATCATTAGATATAAATCCTGATTATGGATATGCTAGGTTTAATAAAGCTTTAGCTTATGAATTATATGAAAGGTTTGACGAAGCTTTAAAATGGTATGATAAAGCTTTAGACATAGAAAAATATGAATGGAGTTATTATGGCAAAGCAAGTATTTATGGAAGAAGAGGGGACGTAAAGAATACAGTTGAATGCTTGAAAAAAGCTATAGAGATTTCTCCAGGAGTAAAAGAAGAAGCTAAACATGAAGAAGATTTTGAACCAGTAAAAAATTCCGAGGAATTTAAAGCTTTAATAAAATAGTCTGAACTTTTAATAGTTAAATCAAGTATTATTTAAAATTTTATTAGTATAAAGATATAGTTGGGTTTAAAAATTAATAAATTTAAAATTTATTTTAAGTGTTTTTATAAAAAACTTATTATTTAATAGAACATAATGTAGTATGTCTCAAAATAAAATAGATTTAATTTTAACACCGCAAAGATAAAAAATAAATTTCATAAATTAATTCATTTCGCTAGAGTTAGAACTATTAAAGCTTATTACAGGCATTTTTTATCTTTACTATATTAAGATTAAATCTATTTTGAGAAAGCTCACTTTTATGATAAGAATGCTATTTATAAATTTCCGGGTTTATATTATACTTTTTACATTTTAGAGACACTGTTCTGTGAGTTATACCTAAGGCTTTACCTGCCTTATTAAAACTTTTATATTTTTTCATAGCTAAATTAATGATTTCTTTTTCATATTCTTCTAGTGTTTTTAAGTTGTCTTCATTTATAGTAAAGTTATAACTATCATCAAAAGAGTTATTGGATATATAAAAGGGTAAATCTTTAACAGTTATTATGGATTTATCACACATATTCATAGCCCTTTCCACGATGTTTTCTAATTCACGGATATTTCCAGGCCAATCGTATTGTTGTAGTTTTAAAAGAGCGCCCTTATTTATACCTGCTATGTTTTTATTAAGTTTAGGATTAATTTTATTTATAAAGTGTTCTACCAAAAGATTTATATCTTGCTTTCTATGACGAAGAGGTGGCAAAGATATATTTAAAACATTTAGTCTGTAATAAAGATCTTCTCTGAAGGTATTATCTTTAATCATATCTTCTAAATTCCTATTAGTAGCAGCAATTATTCTAACATCTACCTTTTGAGTTTTAATTCCTCCCACACTTTCAAACTCTTTTTCTTGAAGAACTCTTAATAGTTTTACTTGCATGGAAATAGGTAGATCACCTATTTCATCTAAAAAAATTGTACCTCCATCTGCAATATTAAATTTACCAGGTTTCTTTTTTATGGCCCCTGTAAAGGCTCCCTTTTCAAAACCAAAAAGTTCACTTTCTAAAAGATTTTCCGGTATGGCTGCGCAGTTTACTCTAACAAAAGGTTTATTTTTTCTAGAACTATTATCATGTATAGCATTAGCTATGATTTCTTTGCCGGTACCACTTTCCCCTCTAACAAGAACAGTAGAAGTTGATTTAGAGGCTTTTTCTGCTATAGATAAACAATCTTTTAGAGAGCTATTCCAGCCTATTATAGACTTAAAGGAAGAACTTAAGGGTAGATGTCGGGTTAATTCATTTTTATAGTACATAAGTTTCTCTTCAGATTCTGTTAGTTTTAATGTCAGATCTCTTAACTCATCTACAGTTTTCGATATAGAGATTACACCTTTAAATTCATTATCAATAAAAATAGGTTCTATAGTAGATATAATATTTATATTATCTTTATTATAGATTACATTTTCCTTTGGCTTTTTAGTATTAAATACTTCCATTATAAGACTGTTTGGTGAAGACTCTTTTATATCTTTACCAATAATGTCTTTAGAATTTATAGAAAAATGTTTTTTGTAAGAAGGATTAACATATATTATTTTACCGTTCTCATCTACAAAACAAATTAAGTCGTGGGAAGCTTCTAATATTTTTTTGAATTTTTCGTTTAACTCTTTTATGCCTACAAGCTCAGAAATATCCTGAAATACACTTATAGCACCTAAAATTTTATCGTTAAAATATATAGGAGATCTATTAGTTATCAATATTCTATTGTCCATGTATTGGGTTTTACCTTTATGATAGCATTTATTTTTAATTATATCAGGTAACTCAGAACTTGGTATTATATCCTTGATATTTTTACCTAATATATCTTTTAAAGAATAACCTATAATTTTTAAAGAATAGTCATTAGCCATAGTAATTTTACTATTTTTATCTATTACTAATATGCCTATAGGAATATTAGTAAATATTTGATCATAGGCTATAGTATTTTCTTCTATAATATCATCTAGCTTTGATGTAGGGTTTTCCTTTGATATATCATAATTAATAAAATCACATAATTCTAAAACTGCACTTTCAGCTTTAGAAGAAGTACTATTACAGGATATTTCTATTATTTCATGTTTCTTTATTTTTAAAGAAATCAAAGCTAACATACTAATAGCTAAAGGTTCTCTAGAATCCATTCTTTTTATATAGAGGTCTAGGCCATATTTGTTTTTTATTTCTGTGGCTTTATGAACTATCATAGCAGCTATTCTTGTATGTATGCCATTATTAATAGGAACTACTATATTGTTTTTATACATGAAAACATCTCCTTGATAAAAAATATCAAAAAATATTATAATATGCTAAAAAATATCAACTTATTAACACTATAATTATATACTATAAAATATAATAAATATACAGCTGTTTAAGTTGATAAAAAATATCAATGATTTTATGAATATCTAAAAAATATAAAAAAGAGCATACTATAATTGATAGTATATTAGAAATAATTATGAAGAATACACAAAAAATTTATATTTTTATGGCATGGTTTTTGCTAATTAAATTATTATATGGTTATATTTTAAATAAAAAAATTATATGTATTGGTTATTAATAAGGAGGAAAAATGATGAAAAAAGGTATAGCTGCTTCAAAGGGATATGCTATAGGAAAGATTTTTATTAAGGAAGACATAAATATAGAAGTTGTAGAAAAGAGTATAGATGACACAGAGAAAGAAAAAGAAAGATTTAAAAGTGCCTTAAGCAATACCAGAGAGCAACTTGAAAGAATAAAGGATAAGGCGCAAAAGGAAGTAGGAGCAGAAAAAGCAGCAGTTTTTGATAGTCATATTATGTTATTAGATGATCCAGAATTTGCTGGAGCTGTAGAAATGAATATAGAATCTAATAAAGTTAATTCAGAAAAAGCACTTCAAGAAGTAATTGATATGTATAGTTCTATATTTGCTTCTATGGAAGACGAATACATGAGAGAAAGAGGAGCAGACATAAAGGACGTAGGTAAGAGAATAATGCTAAATATTATGGGGAAATCGGTAAATAGTATGGACGATTTAGATAAAGATACCATAATAGTAGCCCAAGATTTAACTCCATCTGATACTGCTCAATTAGATAAAGACAAAGTAATAGCTTTTTTAACTAATATAGGTGGAAGGACTTCTCATAGTGCTATAATGGCTAGAACATTAGAAATACCAGCTATAGTTGGTATGAAAGATATAACTGAATCTGTTAAGAATGATGATGTAGTAATAGTTGATGGAACTGAAGGTGTAGTAATAATAAATCCAGATAAAGAAACTATAGAAGAGTATGAAAAAAGTAAAGAATCTTTCTTAAGAGAAAAAGAAGAATTAAAGAAACTTATAAATGTTGAAACAGTTACTAAAGCAGGAAAAAGAGTAGAAGTTTGTGGAAATATAGGAAAACCTCAAGATGTTCATCAAGTATTAGAAAATGGAGGAGAAGGTGTAGGCCTTTTTAGAACAGAATTTTTATATATGGATAGAGATAATATGCCATCAGAAGATGAACAATTTGAATCTTATAAATATGCAGTAGAAAAAATGGAAGGAAAACCTGTAGTTATAAGAACTTTAGATATAGGTGGAGATAAAAAACTTCCATATTTAGAAATGCCAGAAGAGATGAATCCTTTCTTAGGATATAGAGCTATAAGATTATGCCTTGACAGAAAAGAGCTATTTAAAGTTCAATTAAGAGCATTACTTAGAGCATCAGCTTTTGGAAATTTAAAAATAATGTTTCCAATGATATCATCTTTATCTGAATTTAAGGCTGCTAAAGAATTGTTAAAAGAATGTATGAATGAGTTAAAAGCAGAGGGAAAAGAATTTAATGAAAATCTAGAAACCGGTATAATGGTAGAAATACCAGCAGCTGCTATATGTGCAGATGAACTTGCTAAACATGTAGATTTCTTTAGTATAGGTACTAATGATTTAATACAATATACATTAGCTGCAGATAGAATGAATGAAAAAATATCATATCTTTATGATCCAATGCATCCAGCAGTATTAAGATTAATAAAGATGACTATAGATGCAGCACACAAAGAAGGAAAATGGTGTGGAATGTGCGGAGAAATGGCTGGAGATGAAAATGCTATAGCAACTCTTGTAGAATATGGATTAGATGAGTATTCTATGAGTGCATCTTCTATCTTAACAGCCAAAAAAATAATTATGAATTCTTAATAAAAAAAACTTCATGTTAACTTTATGTTTTCATGGAGTTTTTTTTTACACAACTGATATTTTTAGATATAATTAGATATATATCTATATTTTTTTATGGAGGGGATAATATGTTAAAAAATAAGAAGATAGGACTAATACTAATTACCCTAATAATTTTTAGTTTTTCAATAGGATGTACTAAGGAGAATAAATCCTCAGTTGAAAATACTAAGCAAGAAGAACAAAAGGTAGAATCTAATAATAATAATGATAAAGAAGAGAAAGATAAGAAAGATAATACTGAAACTAAAAATGAAGAAAAAAAAGATGAAAAAAAAGATGAAAAAGAGGTTTCAGAAAAAACAAAGTTTTCTAAGATAGAAAAACAAGAGATAGTAGATAAAAAATTTCAAGGGGAAAATAATACTGAATGGAAAGAGAGTGAGCAAAAAAAATACTCAGCTATTGTAGAAGGTAAAGGGAATAATGGGGAAGAAGAAGGCATAGGCAAAATCTATTTAAAAGAAAACAATACTAATAAATTATGGTTGTTAAAAATCAATGAAATAAAAGATCAAAAGAGCCCTAAATTTTTATATTGGGTAGATAATGAAAATTTATTAGTTATTATTGGTCATGGCTATGGAACAGTTTCTAAAGGTGGAAATTTATATTGTATAAATGTAAAGAATGATACTATTACTCCAGTATATGAAGCAAAAGATGATAAACATGAAGTAGTATCTGTAGAAAAGGTAAAGGATAATTCAGGAGAAAGAAGCTTAATATTAACATTAAATGTATATGAAGATGATAATTTTATTAAATCACATAAAGAAAAAATTACTATTTCTAATGATAAAGTAAAAGAATTTATTAAATAAGAACTATAGCTAAGAGAGGAAATTCAAATGAATAATGAAGCTAAATCTAGAAAAATATACGCTAAGGCTTTAGACAATTTTAATAATGGAAATATAGATAAGGCTCTAGATTTGTGTGAAAAAAGTATATCAATGGATTTAAAAAATAATTCTGCCATAAATTTGAAGGGGTTATTGTATTATTTAAAAGGTGATTTAATAAGTTGTAAAAATTTATGGAAAATGAATTATCATACAAATAAAGATGCGGTATCTTATAAATATTTACAAGATGCCAAATTAGATGAACAATTTTTAAAAAAATATGCAAATGCTATTGCATTAATTAAAAATAATGATATAGAAGGAGCTAAAGATTTATTAAAGCAATGTGAAAAAACGGATTTTAATCGTATAAATGTATGTAATAATTTAGCTATGTGTTATATTAAATTAGGTAAATATAATAATGCTTTAGAATATTATCAAAAGGCCTTATCTATAGATAAGAATAATGATATATCTATAAATATAAAAAAGGAATTATATAAAAAGGGTCTAATAAAAAAGCACAAAGGTAAAAAAATATTAATATCGATATTAGTCATTAGCATTGTATCTTTGGCTTCTATATATTTATTTAATAAATTTAATAAACCGAAAAATATTGGTGAAATAAAAAATAATAAAATAACATCAAAAGAAAATAAAAATAATTCCAATATACCTAAAAAAGAAGAAGTAAAAAAAGCAGAGAGAAAAAAACAAGAAATAAAAAAGGAAGAAAAAATAGATATACAAAATTTAAATAATTATATAGAAAAGAAAAATTACATTCAATTATATAATATATATTCAAATTATAAAAATAAAAATTTGGATGTTAATAGCAAAAGTGCATTAGTAAAAGCAGAAAAACTGTTAAAAGAAGAAGGTATAGAATATTTTTATAATACTGCTATGGTAAATGCTAATAATAAAAAATATAAAGAAAGTAATGATTTTCTCTTAAAAGCATATAGTTTAGGTAATGTGAATTATTTATACCCACATATAATATATTTATTAGCTACAAATTATGAAGTATTAAATAATATAAGTGAAGCTATAAGATATTATGAAATATATGTTAATAGCTTTGTGAAAAGTGATTATGGAGATTTGGTATTATACAAACTTGCAACATTAAATGAAAAAATAGATGATGTTAAATCTAAGAACTATGCTAAAAAGTTATCACAAATATACCCTCAGTCTATGTACAATAATTCTAATATAAAGAGAATTATAAATAACAACTAATATTTTAGAATATTTTATTTATAATGTAAAACAATAATATTAGTATTAATGTTGTTTTACAGGAGAGAATAAAGATGATAACAATTATAAAAAATGGATATGTATATTCCCCTAAATTTTTAGGGAAAAAAGATGTTTTAATAGTTTCTAGCAATATAGAAGGGGTATATGATAACTTAGATATACCAAAGGAATTTGGTGAAATAAAAGTTATAGATGCTAAGGAAAATATAGTTATACCAGGATTTATAGATTCTCACGTTCATTTAATAGGTGGCGGTGGTGAGGGTGGATTTAGCACTAGAACACCTGAAATACAATTATCACATATAATAAGTTCTGGTATAACTACTGTAGTAGGTTGCTTAGGAACAGATGGTATATGTAGAAGTATGGAATCATTACTAGCTAAAGCTAAGGGATTAGAAGAAGAGGGTATAACTACATACATATACACTGGATCATATAGTATACCAGTTAATAATATAACAGGCTGTTCAAAGTCTGATATTATGCTAATAGATAAGGTTATAGGTGTAGGCGAAATAGCTTTGTCGGATCATAGATCTTCCCAACCTAGTTATGAGGATTTTGTAAAAATTTGTGCAGAGGGAAGAGTAGGTGGTTTATTAGCTAATAAGCCTGGAATCATTCATGTTCACATTGGTAGTGGCAAAAGAGGAATAGATTACTTGTTTAAAGTAATAAAAGATACAGAAATACCTGCATCTCAAATTATACCTACTCATATGGGGAGAAATGAAGATTTATTTAATCAGGGGATAGAATATATGAAAAAAGGTGGAGTTATAGATTTAACAACAAGTTCCGATCCTAATTTTTTAGAAGAAGGAGAAATAAAAGCTAGTTCAGGATTTAAAAGAATATTAGATAGTGGTTTAGATCCAGAAAGAGTTCACTTTTCTTCAGATGGACAGGGAAGTTTGCCTATATTTAATAAAAAAAGAGAGTATGTAGGTTTAGGTATAGGTTCAGTGCAATCATTATATAGAGAATTTAAAGATTGTGTTATAAAAGAAAAAATAGAAATAGAAGATGCATTAAAAGTAGTTACATCAAATGTAGCAGATCATTTGAAGCTAAATAATAAGGGATATATAGAAAAAGAAAAAGATGCAGATATAGTAATATTAGATAAGGAAAATTTAGATATATTACATGTTATTTGCAAAGGTAAACACTTAGTTAAAGATGGCAAAGTTTTAAAGAAAGGTACGTTTGAAGGATAAATAATAATTTTTTATAATACATTTTAAAACTATTGACTAATATAGGGCTATATATTAAAATATAAATAAACACATACCCTATTAGGGTATATCGGAGGGTGATTAATTATGGTTAAAGAAATAAATGAAAACGTATTTGGTGAAGAAGTATTAAATTCAGAGGTTCCTGTAGTAGTAGATTTTTGGGCAACATGGTGCGGACCTTGTAAAATGCTTGCCCCTGTAGTGGAAGAAATATCTCAAGAATTAGGACAAAAAGTAAAATTTGTTAAAGTTAATGTAGATGAAAATCCAGTTATATCAACACAATATAAAATAGCTAGTATACCAACGCTTATGACATTTAAAGCAGGTAAAGCAGTAGAAACATTAGTTGGATTTAGACCAAAAGAAGCTATAAAATCAGCAGTAGAAAAGCATATTTAATATAAAATAAATTGAGAATAACATTAATGTTATTCTCAATTTTACATTTTTTAGGAGGAGATATTATGGGGAAAAGATATGATATAGCTATAATAGGTAGTGGGCCCGCAGGGTTGGAAGCAGCAATAAATGCTAAAATAAGAAATAAGGACATAATAATATTTGGTAATAAGGAGTTAAGTTCAAAACTTGTAAAAGCTCCTAAAATAAATAATTATCTTGGTTTTTATAATGTTTCAGGTAATGAATTAAAAGATAAGTTTGTAGATCATATAGATAAAATGGGAATAGAAATAACTTTTGAGAGAATAAATAATGTTTATGCTATGGGAGAATATTTTGCTCTAATGGTCAATGAAAAAATGTATGAAGCTAAAACAGTTATATTATCTACTGGGGTAGAGTATGGCAAAGCATTAAAAGGTGAAGAGGAATTTTTAGGTAAAGGTGTAGGATATTGTGCTACTTGTGATGCGCCACTTTATAAAAATAAAACAGTTGCTATAATAGGGTATAATAAAGAAGCTGAGGAAGAAGCTAATTTTGTAAGTGAATTAGCATCAAAACTTTATTACATTCCTATGTATAGATCAGATTATGAATTAAGTGAAAAAGTAGAAGTTATTAATGATAAACCTGTAGAAATAGTAGGAGAACAACATGTGAAAAAATTAATTCTTAAAGGTTCACAAATAGAAGCAGATGGTATTTTTGTTTTAAAAGATAGTGTATCTCCTTCACAATTAGTACCAGGTTTAGAAATGGAAGATGAACATATAAAAGTTGATAGAAAAATGCAAACTAATATATCAGGATGCTTTGCTGCGGGGGATTGTACTGGAAAACCATATCAATATATAAAGTCTGCAGGAGAAGGCCAAATTGCAGCATTAAGCGCGGTTTCTTATTTAGATAAACAGAGTTCTTAGCTTTAGAGGGAGTTTTTACTCCCACTAGAGCTTAGAAATCGTTATCCAGGGACGTAGCCGCTCTTTACTCCCACTTTGAAGAAGATGGGAGTATTAGAGCGGGTAGTCATCGGATAAAATTAATTCATAGACAAAAATAATAGGGAGCTTTTTATTATATTCAAATAAAATTTGCACCTAACTAAGTATAAATATATTTTACAAATCAATAAAATAGGATTTAGCACATAATTCGAATTTTGTTTATGTACTAAATCCTTTTGATTTTTTTATAAAATATAAAGTATTTAATTTTTAATTAGTTTTAAAAAATACATGATTACCTATTATTTTTTTATTATTTTTAGACACATTGTTCATCCAATTACAGGTAGATATTTTAGGGTTATAAAAATAAAGAGCGTTATTTGTAGGATCTTTTCCTTTTAAAGCCTGTTCTACTGCTTCAAAACTTGTTTTGTCTGGTATTTTGGATATTGATCCATTTTTATTTAAACAAGAAAAGGCATTTTTTTGTTTTATAACACTATCTACAGTTTTAGGAAAACCAGGTGTTACAGTTCTGTTTAAAATCACAGAAGCTACTGCTATTTTACCTTCAAAAGGTTCAGATTCACTTTCAGCTTGAACTACTTGAGCCATTAAGTATATATCATCTTTTGTAAGATATATTTTTTTATTTGTATAGTTTATAACCTGAACATCTTCAGAGTTATCAATATTGTAATTATGCGTACAAGAAAAAGCAGCTATGGATTTATTCCAAGATGAACTAAAAATAATTATAGTTAAAACTATAATTACATTCAATAAAAAATATTTTTTCATTTTCTCACTCCTTTTGCCTACGAGGTTAGCTGACGGGTTCGGAAAAGGTATAACCTACGTAATTTTACGATTCACCCCAAAATTTGGTTTCCCCGTGTTTTAATAAACTTAGGCTAATAGTAGTATAACCCCAAATTATTTTTTAATACTTAAAAAAATATAAAAAAAATAATAAAATTATTTTAACTATGATATAAAAATAATTTAATAGTGTATAATTGAGATATATAGTTATTTTAAGGGGTGACTTATAATTGGAATTTTTGGATATGATAGTTAATTCTATAAAAAATATTAGTTTATATTCTATATTAGATATATTAGTAGTATCATATATTTTTTATAAAAGTTATGTGTTAATAAAAGAAACTAGAGCAGAACAATTATTAAAAGGTATAATACTTATAATAATATTAATACCCATAAGTAGTTTGTTACATCTAACTATGTTAAGTTGGATATTAACAAAAACACTAACTATAGGGGTATTATCTTTTGTTATAATTTTTCAGCCAGAAATACGAAGAGCTCTTGAACATATAGGAAGAAGCGCATTTACGGACAAACATTTGCTACAGGATGAAGAAATAATGGGTAAAGTCATAGATAGTATTATAGTAGCAGTAGATAATCTTTCAAAAAGTAGGACAGGAGCATTAATAGTTATTGAACAATTTACTGGATTAGGAGAAATAATAAATACAGGAACTAAATTAGATGCTATGGTATCATCAGCACTATTAGAAAATATATTTGTTGTAAATACTCCATTACATGATGGAGCTACAATTATAAGAAATGATAGAATAATATCTGCAGGATGTTTTCTACCCTTAACCCAAAATACAGACATAAATAAAAAATTAGGCACGAGGCATAGAGCCGCTATAGGTATATCAGAGAATTCAGATTCTATAACTATAGTAGTGTCTGAAGAAACAGGAATGATTTCTTTAGCTGTTAATGGGCAATTAACAAGAGGATATGATAAAGAAAAATTAAAGGATATTATGATAAAAATCATAAAAAAAGGCTTTGATGAAGACAGTACTTTTAGGGGGCAGGTGGTAGAATGGGCAAAAAAAGTAAAACAGAAAATATAATAGTGAAAATTTGTTGTATAATAGCTTCTTTTGCTTTGTGGTTATATATATTTAATATAGAAAATCCAATAAAAGAACAAAAAATAACAGTTCCCGTTAATATAGTAAATAAGGAAAGTATGAATGAACTTGAATTAGCTTTGATGCCAAAAGAGGTTAATACAGTTACATTGATAATAAAAGGAAATGTAAAAGACATTTATTCCGTAAAAGCAGAAGACTTTAAAGTAGAAGCAGACTTAAATTCTTTTGGGCTAAAGAAAGGTGAAAATAAAATACCTGTTAAGGTAAAGAAAAGTCCTGGTAGCATTAAGATAGTAAATGAGGAAAATTTATGGACTAAAATTACTTTAGATAAGTTAAAATCTAACACAGTACCAATTAAAATAAAAGTAACAGGTACTCCTAAAGATGGATATGCAGCTTTAAATCCAATCATAAAGGAAGAAACAGCTACTATCTATGGGACAGAGACTTATATTAACAAAGTAAAAGAGGTAGTAGGAAAGTGTAACATAGATGGAAAATCTTCAGAAATAAAAACTAATATATCCCTTCAAGCAAAAACATATGACGGAGATATAATAAATGAGGTTTCAGTAGAACCATCCAAAGTGTATGTAAAGATACCTTTAACAAGAATTAAAAGAGTACCAGTAAATATGAGACTTAGTGAAGATATATCAAATAATAAAAATATAGAATCTATAACGCCATTACAAAGTGAAGTTGAAATTTCCGGAGAAGAAGAAGTTATACAAAATATAAAATATATAGATACAGAGATGATAAATATTAATTCTATAAAAATAGGACAGGAAAATATAGAAAGTAATTTAGTAGTACCAAAAGGAGCTATACTAGTAAGCGGTAATAATACTATAAAACTTAAAGTTAAATTTAAAGTTATAGAAGACAAAAAGGAAGATGAAAAGAATAAAGATAAAGATAAAGAAGAAAATAAAGAAGATAAAATAATTGAGAAGAAGGCTACAAAAGATATTAACATTATAAATGAGCCTAAGGATAAAGAAGTTTTATTGAGCCAATCTAATGTAACTATAAACATGAAAGGCAATAAAGATGTTATAGATAAGATAAATGTAGATAATATAAAGTGCTATGTAGATTTAAAAAATGTTAATTTAGGAGAAAATATAATAAAAGTTATTGTAGATATGGGAGATAATAAAATAGATTATAGTGTTAATTTAGACAGTATAAAAGTAACAGTAAAGGAAAAACAGGAGGAATAGCATGCCATTAAGAATTAATAATGTGACTTTAGAAATAGATGAAGATTTAAGTTTATTAAGAAATAAAATTTGTGAAAAATTAAATATATCTTCAAAGTATATAAAAGACTTTAAAATATTAAGAGAATCAATAGATGCTAGAAGAAATTCTATAAAGTTTAATTATTCGGTTGAAGTGTTCTGTGAAGATGAGAAAAGAATAATGAAAAATATAAAAGATAAAAGTATAACTTTTCAAGATGCTGAATATGAAGAAAAAATAGTATTTGGAACTAAAAAGATGAAGGAAAGACCAGTTATAGTAGGTATGGGACCAGCAGGCATGTTTGCCGGTCTTATGCTAGCTAAAAATGGATACAGGCCTATAGTTATAGAAAGAGGAGAAGCTATAGAAGAAAGAAGTAAAACCGTAGAGAGATTTTGGAACACAGGAGTTTTAAATATAGAATCTAATGTACAATTTGGAGAAGGGGGGGCAGGTACTTTTTCTGATGGAAAGTTAACTACTAGAATAAAGGATAAAAGATGCTCTTTTATATTAGAAGAAATGGTTAAAGCAGGAGCTCCCAAGGAAATAATATATTCTGGTAAACCTCATATTGGAACAGATATATTAAAAAATGTAGTTAAAAATATAAGGAATACTATAAATTCTCTAGGAGGAGAAATAAGATTTAATAGTAAATTAGAAAATGTAATAATTGAAGATGGAAAGGTAAATGCTATTATAGTAAATAAAGAAGAGATTCCTTGTGAAAATTTAATATTAGCTATAGGGCATAGTTCTAGAGATACTTATGAAATGCTTTATAAAAACAATATTTTTATGGAAAGTAAGGCTTTTGCCATAGGAGTTAGAGTAGAGCATCTAAGGGAAATGATAGATAAAAATCAATATGGAAAATATGCAGGTCATCCTAGACTTAAAGCGGCAGATTATAGATTAACTTATACAACTAAAAATAGTAATAGATCAGTGTATAGTTTTTGTATGTGTCCTGGCGGTGAGGTAGTTGCGGCAGCTTCTGAAGAGGGCCTGTTAGTTACCAATGGTATGAGCTATTATTCAAGAGACAAAGATAACTCAAATTCAGCTATAGTTGTATCTGTAACACCTGAAGACTTTGAAGGGAACACACCTTTAAAGGGAATGGAGTTCCAAAGACGCTATGAAAGACTAGCTTATAAATTAGGTGGAGAAAATTATAATGCTCCAGTACAGTTGGTAGAAGATTTTTTAAAGGATAAAAATTCATCTAAATTAGGAGCAGTAAAACCATCCTACAAACCAGGATATGAATTTAAGAATATATCAGAATGTTTACCAAATTATGTAGTAGATTCATTAAAAGAAGGTTTTTCTAGCTTTGATAATAAAATAAAAGGATTTGCTAGCAATGATGCTATTTTAACAGGAATAGAAACTAGAACATCAGCTCCAGTGAGAATTACTAGAAATGAAAATTTAGAAAGCATATCTTTGAAAGGGTTATATCCAGCGGGAGAAGGTGCTGGATATGCGGGAGGCATAATCTCTGCAGCGGTAGATGGAGTGAAGGTTGCTGAAAATATAATAAAGACATATAGTTCGTTAAAATAAAAACTTTTAAAAAAATATTGCGTTGTTCATAAATTTTGATAAAATATAAGTTAAAGAATAGTATAAGCTAAAGAATAATATAAATATGGGAGATTTAAAATGAGTGGTAATGATCTTATATTAGTAATTAATCCAGGATCTACATCTACTAAAATTGCTTTATTTAATAAAGAAAATCCTATAATTACAGATAATTTATTTCATTCACTAGAGGAAATAAATAAGTATGATTCAATATATGAACAAAAAGGTATGAGAGAAAAAATAATAATGGAATGGCTGGAAGAAAAGGGTGTAGATTTAAATAGACTTGTTGCTATAGTAGGAAGAGGCGGACTACTACGCCCTATGCCAGGTGGTACTTACAAGGTAACAAAAAAAATGATGGAAGATTTAAAGATAGGTTATCAAGGACAACATGCTTCTAATCTTGGAGGAATTATAGCCTATGATATTTCTGAAAAATTAAATATACCTTCATTTATAGTGGATCCGGTGGCAGTAGATGAAATATTAGAGGAGGCTAGGATATCTGGCATGCCTGAAATAAAAAGGAGATCTTTAGTTCATGCTTTGAATATAAAGGCTGTAACAAGAAAAGTTTGTAACAAGATTGATAAGGATTTTTTCAATAGTTCCTTTGTAGTAGCACACTTGGGTGGAGGTATATCAGTATGCCCAATCAAAAATGGGAAAATATTAGATGTAAATAATGCTAATGAAGAAGGTCCATTTTCTCCAGAAAGGACAGGGAGTTTACCTGTAGGAGATTTAATAAAAATGGCTTATAGTAGTAAGTATACTTACAAAGAGTTAAAGAAAAAAATTATGGGTAAAGGTGGACTAATAGCATATCTAGATACAAATGATGGAAGAGTTGTAGATAGAATAATTGAGGAAGGTAATAAAAAAGCTGAGCTTATTTTAGAAGCTATGGCTTATCAAATTGCCAAAGAAATAGGCTCTATGGCTACAGTATTAAAAGGCAATGTAGACGCCATAATTCTTACAGGGGGATTAGCTTATAATAAAAGATTAACTACTTGGATAAAAGAAAGAGTTGAATTTATATCTCCAATTGAATTGGTACCTGGAGAAGAGGAGATGTTAGCTTTAGTTGAAGGGGCAATAAGAATTTTAAATAAAGAAGAAAGTGCTAAAATTTACGAAGAAGAGGTGTGTTTTAATGATTAAAAGTTTTGATGAAATACTACAAAAGGCTAAGAGCCAAGAAAAAAGAACCGTATCTGTAGCGGTGGCTCAAGATAAGCATGTATTAGAAGCTATAAAAGATGCTAAAGAACAAGGTCTTGTTAATGCAATACTTGTAGGAAATTTAGAAAAAATCAAAGAAATAGCAAAAGAAATAGGAATGGATTTAGCAGATTATGAGATAGTAAGTGAAAACGATGACAGGAAAGCTGCTTTAAAAGCTGTTGAAATAGTTTCATCAGGAAAAGCAGATATGGTTATGAAAGGTTTAATAGATACAGCAAATTTTTTAAGAGCTGTTTTAAACAAAGAGATAGGATTAAGAACAGGAAAAATAATGTCTCATATTGCAGTATTTGAGGTAAAAAAATTAGAAAAATTAGTAATGATTACAGATTCAGCTTTTAATATGTATCCAGGATTGGAAGAAAAAATTGATATAGTTAAAAATGCAGTTACGGTAGCACACGCAATTGGTATTGAAAATCCAAAAGTTGCTCCTATTTGTGCAGTAGAGGTGGTTAATCCTAAAATGCCAGCTACACTAGATGCAGCTACACTTTCTAAAATGAATGATAGAGGACAAATAAAGGGATGCATAATTGATGGACCATTAGCTTTAGATAATGCTATATCAGAAGAAGCTGCAGCTCATAAAGGAATAGATAGCCCAGTAGCAGGTAATGCTAACATATTTTTAATGCCAAATATAGAAGCAGGAAATGTGATGTATAAGACATTAACTTATGCAGCAGATTGCAAGAATGGTGGATTATTAGTAGGAACATCAGCACCAGTTGTATTAACTTCAAGAAGTGATAGTCATGAATCAAAACTAAATGCAATAGCTTTAGCAGCATTAGTTGCTAGCCAACTAAAAAAATAAATATCTTAAATTTAGGGAGGAATTCAAAATGGGTTACAAATTGCTAATAATTAATCCCGGATCAACATCAACTAAAATAGGAGTATATGAAGATGAGAATCAAATACTAGAAGAAACATTAAGACATTCTTCACAAGAAATTGAAAGTTATAAAACTATATTTGATCAATTTGAATTTAGAAAAGAAGTTATATTAAATGTTTTGAAAGAGAAAAATTTTGATGTAAATGAATTAGATGCTATTGTAGGTAGAGGTGGACTTTTGAAACCTATTGAGGGTGGAACATACAGAGTAAATGACGCCATGATTGAAGATTTAAAAATGGGAGTTCAAGGACAACATGCATCTAATCTTGGAGGAATAATAGCTAATGAAATAGGAAAAAATCTTAACATACCTGCATTTATAGTAGATCCTGTAGTTGTTGATGAAATGAAGGATATAGCAAGAATATCAGGTATGCCTGAAATAAAAAGAAAAAGTATATTTCATGCATTAAATCAAAAGGCAGTTGCTAAAAGATATGCAAAAGAAAACAATAAAAAATATGAGGAGCTTAATTTAATAGTCACACACATGGGTGGAGGAGCTTCCGTAGGAACTCACGAAAAAGGAAAGGTAGTAGATGTAAATAATGCTTTAGATGGAGAAGGACCATTTTCACCAGAAAGAACAGGCGGTCTTCCAGTAGGGGATTTAGTGAAATTATGCTACAGTGGTAAGTACACTTATGAAGAAATGAAGAAGAAGATAAGCGGCAAAGGCGGAGTAGTAGCATATTTAAATACAAATGATTTTAGAGAAGTTGAAGAAAGAGCTGAAAAAGGAGATAAAGATGCAAAATTAATTGTTGATGCATTTATATTTCAAATAGCAAAAGAAATAGGAAAAAATGCCGCTGTTTTATGTGGAAAAGTAGACGCAATATTATTAACAGGAGGAATAGCATATAGTAAAGTTATATGTGAAGGTATAAAAGAAATGGTATCTTTTATAGCGCCAGTAGTTAGATTCCCAGGAGAAGATGAGTTATTAGCATTAACTCAAGGAGGATTAAGAGTATTAAAAGGAGAAGAAGAGGCTAAAGAATATAAATAATATAGAACTTTAATATATGATATAAATAGAATAATTAGTAAAATAAAGAAATTTTTTTTATGATAAAATTATAACAATTAAAAAAAAGAGAAAATTACTTTACAACTATAAGGATTTTTGTGATATAATGAAGTTACAAATTCATCTATAAATTTACTTAAAGATGAAAAATGAAAGAGCTACTTCATGTAGTGTGAAAAAATTTTTTGCTATATGTGAAAAGGGTTTCATTCTATAGAAATGCTCTGTTTTGGAGTGATTAAAATGAGTAGAATAAATATCTTTACAGGACATTTTGGTAGTGGAAAAACAGAAATTGCCATAAATTATGCTATGAAGTTAGCGAAAGAAGGCAAAAAGGTAGCTTTAGTAGACATAGATATTGTAAATCCATATTTCTGCTCAAGAAGTCTAAAGGAAGAGTTTGATAAATTAGGAATAAGAGTAATAGCTTCTGACTCTAAACTTATGAATGCAGAATTAATGGTTGTACCTGGTGAAGTTATGGCAGTATTCAATGATAAAAGTTATGAGGTTGTTATGGATATAGGTGGTGATGATCAAGGAGCAACAGTACTTGGTCAATATAACAAATATTTTAATGAAGAAGATTATGATATGTATTTTGTAGTTAATAATAATAGACCACTTACATCTAATGAAAAAGAAACAGAAGATTATATAAAATCTATAGAAATTTCATCTAGATTAAAAGTTAAATATCTTATATCAAATACAAATCTTTCATATGAAACCACAGTAGATCACATATTAAAGGGTGATGAGATAGTTTTAGAACTTTCTAAAAAGACTGGTCTTCCCTATAAATATATTGTGTGTAGAAAAGATTTTCTAGATGATATAAAAGGTAAGGTTCATGGAGAAATATTTCCAATAGATATATACATGAAACCACCTTGGAGGTAATTTATATTCAAAATTGTCAAAATCTTAAAATTTATCAATAAATAAAAATTGAATATAGACTTGTAAGGCATTCTTATTAAAAAACTTAAGGAGGGGTTATAATGCCAAAAGTAATATTTAGGGAAGAAAGATGTAAGGGCTGTGGCCACTGCATCCAAGTGTGCCCTAAAAAAATAATTAGCTTTTCAGAAAAACTAAATGTAAAAGGTTATAATGCAGCTACAATAGTTGATGAAAAGAAAGATGATTGTATAGCTTGTGCATCATGTGCAAGAATATGCCCAGATTGTGTAATAACAGTAGAAAAGTAAGAAGGAGGGGTTATAATGGGTGAAAAAGTTTTAATGAAGGGTAATGAAGCTATAGGCGAAGCTGCAATCCAAGCAGGATGTGAATGTTTCTTTGGGTATCCAATTACTCCACAAACAGAAGTAGCAGCTTATATGTCAAAGAAAATGCCTAAGATAGGCAAGACATTTGTTCAAGCAGAAAGTGAAATATCAGCTGTAAATATGGTGTATGGTGCAGCAGGAACAGGAATTAGATGTATGACTTCCTCAAGTTCACCAGGAATAAGTTTAAAATCAGAAGGACTTTCATATATAGCAGCAGCAGAACTACCATGTGTTATAATAAACATCGTTAGAGGAGGTCCAGGATTAGGAAGTATTCAGCCAGCACAATCAGATTATTTCCAAGCAACAAAAGCAAGCGGACACGGTGATTTTAATATGCCAGTATTTGCACCTGCTTCTATACAAGAAATGGTTGATTTAATACAAAATGCCTTCGATGTAGCTGATACATACAGGACACCTTGTATGGTTATGGGAGATGGTATGCTTGGACAAATGATGGAACCTGTTGAATTTAAAGAAAGATCATCTAAAGAACTTCCAGCAAAAGATTGGGCAGCTAATGGGTTACATGGAAGAAAAGAGCATAATATAATAAACTCCTTATATTTACAACCAGAAATATTAGAACAACATAACATTCATTTACAAGATAAATATGCTAAGATAAAAGAAAATGAAGTTAGATATGAGTTATATAACTGTGATAAAGAATGCGATTTAATATTAGTTGCATATGGAACAACTTCAAGAATATGCAAAAATGTTGTAAAAATGGCTAAAGAAGAAGGTATGACATTAGGACTAATAAGACCTATAACAATATGGCCTTTCCCATTTGAAGCATTTGAAAAAACTGTAGACCTTACTAAACATGGATATCTGTCTGTAGAAATGAGTTGCGGACAAATGGTTTATGATGTTAAATTAGCATCTAATGGAAGAAAGCCAGTAGATTTTTATGGAAGAACAGGTGGAATGGTTCCAGATCCATCAGATATCCTAGAGAAAGTTAAATCTATAGTAGGAGGTGCTAGATAATGGCTATAGTATATCAACCACCTAAAGCATTAATGGACGTTCCTACACATTATTGTCCAGGATGTACTCATGGTGTAATTCATAAATTAGTTGGAGAAGTAATTGATGAACTTGGAGTATTAGATAAAACAATAGGTGTTGCTCCAGTTGGATGTTCAGTTTTAGCATATAACTATTTTGCCTGTGATATGTTTGAGGCTGCTCATGGTAGAGCACCAGCAGTTGCAACAGGTATAAAAAGAGCTAATCCAGATTCAGTAGTATTTACTTATCAAGGAGATGGAGACTTAGCTGCAATAGGTACAGCTGAGATAGTTCACATTGCAACTAGAGGAGAAAATATTACAACAATATTCGTAAATAACTGTATATATGGAATGACAGGTGGACAGATGGCACCTACTACATTACCAGGTCAAGTAACAGAAACAACACCTTATGGAAGAGATACAAGTTATGCAGGATTCCCAATAAGAGTAGCAGAAATGATATCTACTCTAACTGGAGCTTGCTATGTAGAAAGAGTAGCTGTAAATACAGTTCCAAATATATTAAAAGCTAAAAAGGCAATAAAGAAAGCTTTCCAAAATCAAATAGATAAAAAAGGATTTTCTTTAGTTGAAGTATTGTCAATATGCCCAACTAACTGGGGATTAACTCCTCAAGAATCAATGGACTGGTTAAGAGAAAACATGATCCCATACTATCCTCTTGGCGTTAAGAAGGATACAACTGAGGAGGTGAAATAATATGGCATCACAACAAATTATATTTGCAGGTTTTGGAGGCCAAGGTATATTATCAATGGGTAAATTTTTAGCTTATGCAGGAATGGACTCAAATATGGAAGTTTCATGGTTACCATCTTACGGACCAGAAATGAGAGGTGGTACAGCTAACTGTTCTGTAGTTCTATCTGATACACCAGTTGGATCACCAATAGTAACTAAACCAGATACAGTAGTAGTAATGAATAGACCTTCTTTAGATAAATTTGAAGATATGGTAGCACCAGGTGGATTAATAATATTGGATTCTGACTTAGTTGATAGAATGCCAAAAAGAGATGACATAAAAGTTATAGCTATACCAGCTCAATCTGAAGCGGATAAAATAAGTAGTAAAAAAATAGCTAATATGATTCTTTTGGGAGCTCTTGTAAAACAAACAGGAATAGTTACTATGGATGAAATAACAGCATCATTAAAAGACCATGGTAAGGAAAAATTCTTTGAATTAAACAAAGAAGCTCTTAAAGCTGGAGAGGAATACGTAAAATAATAAATTAAATATTGCCAGTGGAGAAAATATCTTCACTGGCTTTTTATATTTTTCAATTATGTTCCCTATTGTTAGAATTAGTAAACTATAATATAATATCTATGTGTATTTAAAAAATAGGAGTGATGAATTACATGGGTAGAATGTTCGGAACAGATGGAGTCAGAGGAATAGCTAATAAGGAATTAACAGCAGACTTAGCATATAAATTAGGTAAAGCAGGAGCTTTCATATTAACAGAAGGAACACATAGACCTAAGATACTTGTAGGTATGGATACAA
The DNA here is from genome assembly GCF_054768115.1 of Clostridium sp. CTA-6. NCBI lineage: Bacteria > Bacillati > Bacillota > Clostridia > Eubacteriales > Clostridiaceae > Clostridium > Clostridium sp. CTA-6. The sequence goes on along the minus strand of NZ_BAAAAU010000007.1, from coordinate 227,132 downwards.
GAATATCAGGGGACATGCTAGAGAGTGCTTTAGTAGCAGGTATATTATCTGTAGGAGCAGAAGCTATTTGTGTAGGTGTAATACCAACACCAGCAATAGCTTATTTAACAAGAAAATATAATGCAGATGCAGGGGTTGTTATTTCAGCATCACATAATCCAGTAGAATATAATGGTATAAAGTTTTTTAATAAAGATGGGTACAAATTATCAGATAAATTAGAAGATAATATACAAGCATTAATAGAAAATAATTTTAAGGATGTTCCAGTTTTAACTGGAGAGAATATAGGAAAAAAAATTGAAGAAGATGGAGAGGCTATAAGAGATTACATAGATTTTGCTAAATCAACTATAAAAGGTAATTTAAAAGGATTAAAAGTAGCTTTAGATTGTGCTAATGGAGCATCATATATAACATCTGTAGAAGCTTTTAAGGAATTAGGAGCAGAAGTTTATGTTATAAACAATAAACCAGATGGTGTAAATATAAATAGAAAATCAGGATCAACACATCCAGAAGACCTTATGGAGTATGTAGTTAAAAATAATTGTCATATGGGATTAGCTTTTGATGGAGATGCTGATAGATGTCTAGCAATAGACGAAAATGGTAACTTAATAAATGGAGACTTTATATTAGCTATTTGTGGTAAAGAATTAAAAAAACAAGGTAAGTTAAAGAAAAATACAATAGTAGTTACTGTAATGAGTAATCTTGGATTAGATATAGCTATGAAAAAAGAAGAAATAAATACTATAAAAACAAAAGTTGGGGATAGATATGTCTTAGAGGAAATGCTTAAAAATGACTATGTAATAGGTGGAGAGCAATCAGGTCATATTATATTCTCAGATTATAATACTACAGGGGATGGACTTGTAACTGCTCTGCAATTAGCTCATATTGTAAAAGAAAGTGATAAGACTTTCTCAGAATTATGCTCTATAATGAAAGAGTTACCACAGGTTTTAGTTAATGCTAAAGTTCCTAATGATAAAAAAGATATTTATTTAAAAGATGAAGAAATAAAATCTGAAATAGATACAATTACAAAAAACTTAGATGGCTCAGGGAGAGTACTTATAAGACCTTCTGGTACAGAGCCTTTGGTAAGAGTAATGCTTGAAGGAGAAAATCAAGACGAAATCGACAAGTTAGCGCATGACTTAGCTAAACTAATAGAGAGTAAAGTAAAATAATAAGATTGGTTTATATTTTTAAAACATAAGGGTAATTTATAATTATAAGGTTAATTATAAATTACCCTTATGTTTTTTTAGTATAAATAAAATTAAAATAATAAAATATTCAAAAAATAATGAAATAATACAAATCATTTAAAAAATGAAAGAAAAATAGAATAAATATAGTATTATTCAAAAAAAATAAAGATTATATATTGTTGAAAAAACAATAAAATTGTTATATTATAAATACAACAATAAAACAAAATTTCACCAACTGCACAAATGTGCAAAATTTGTGTATAAAATAACAAAGGAGATTTAATTAATAACCTCCAAATAAAATTAAGAAAGGTTGAAAATGCCTTATGAAGTATGATGATAGAATTTTATATAAAGTTGCACAAATGTACTATATTGATAATATGACACAATCTGAAATTGCAAAACGATTGGGACAATATAGAACAACTATAAGCAGAATGTTAAAGAAAGCTAGAGAGGAAGGTATTGTTACTATAAATATAAAAAGTAACTTTGATGGCTGCTTCCAATTAGAGGATGCTCTAGAAAAAACCTTTAATTTAAAAGAGGCCATAGTTATACCAACAGATGAAGATGAAGCTGAAAGTATTAGACTTAAAAAATTAGGTCAAGCAGGAAGTGAATTTTTAAAAAGAATATTAAGAGATGGTGATATACTAGGTTTTGCCTGGGGCAAATCTGTTGGAGAAGTAGCAAATACATTGAAAGATTGTAAAAATATATCAGCTAATGTAGTGCCTTTAGTAGGAGGGCCACCTAGCGATATGGATAATAAATATCATGTTAATACTATAGTTTCTAGGGTTAGCGATGAATTTAAAGCAAAAGGACATTATTTTTATGCACCAGCAATAACAGCAGAAAAGTCCACAAAAGAAGCTATTATGAGTGACAGCAATTTTAAAGGAATACTGGAGTTATGGGATAAAGTTAATAAGGCTGTTGTAGGAATTGGAGCACCACTTAAAGGTAATAACCTAATTTGGAGCGGATATTTTGGAGACGAAGACATACAGTTGTTAAAAGATGTTGATGCAGTAGGAGATATATGTTCAAGATTTTTCGATATAAATGGAAACATAGTTGATGAAAAGGTAAAAGATAGAATAATAAGTGTGGAATTAGAAAAATTAAAAAAAATGGAATATTCTATAGCTGTAGCAGAATCCTCAGAAAAAGCTTGGTCTATTTTAGGGGCTTTAAATGGAGGTTTTGTAAATGTTTTAATAACTAATAATGAAACAGCAGAAACGGTACTAAACTTACATGAGCAATTTACTAAAAATAAAAAATAAATATAATTTAAAACTTTGAAGGGAGTCTTATAAAATGGAAGGAAAAATGAAAGCAGTAGCTTTACATGCAATTAAGGATTTAAGATATGAGGAAGTAAATATACCTACAATAGGTGAAGATGACGTATTAGTAAAAGTTAAATATGTTGGTATATGTGGTTCAGATATGCCAAGAGCCATGGTAAGTGGAGCATACCATTACCCAACAATAACAGGACATGAATTTTCAGGAGAAGTAGTTGAAATTGGCAATAATGTAGGTGATATAAAAATAGGAGAGAGAGTAGCAGTAGTACCATTAATACCATGTGGAGAATGTGAATTCTGTAAAAAAGGCAATTTTGCTTTATGTGAAACTTATGAATTTTTAGGATCTAGAAATGATGGTGGTTTTGCAGAATATGTTAGAGTTCCAAAAGAAAACGTATTAATACTTCCAGAAGATTTAGATTATGAAACAGCAGCAGGAATAGAACCAGCATCTATATCATACCAAGCAATGAGCAAAACAGGAATAAAAGTTGGTGATACTGTAGCAGTTGTTGGTTGTGGTCCTATAGGACAATTTGCTATTCAATGGGCAAAAATATTTGGTGCATCAAAGGTAATAGCTGTGGATGTTTTAGAGGATAAACTTAACTTAGCTAAAGAATTAGGTGCAGATATTATAATAAACAGTAAAGAATGTAATGCAGTTGAAAAAGTATTAGAAATTACCAATGGTGGAGTAGAGGCTGTTATAGAAACTGCAGGAATGAAAATTACAGAAGAACAATCTGTTCTTATGTGTAGAAAACTTGGAAAGGTTGTTTTCCTAGGGATATCACATGATGAATTAAGATTTAGCGAAAAAACTTTTGATAGAATAATGCGTGGAGAAATTACATTACAAGGTTCATGGAATTCATATGCAGCTCCATTCCCAGGAATAGCTTGGAGAGCTACATTAGATTTCATGGAAAAAGGACAAATAGTATTTAAACCAATGATATCTCATAAAATCAAACTTGAAGAATTACCAGGATATTTCCATAAAATGTTCAACAAAGAAATTAATTATAATAAGGTACTAGTTGAAATTTAGTAGAGGTGAATTTATGTTTATAAGAATAGTAATTGTTATTGGACTTGCATGGCTTCTACAAACTGCATTAGGTTTTTTACAATTTAAAGATTTTAATAAAAATTTTAAAGAACTTAGACAAAAAGGAAGAGTAGTAATAGGGAAAAATAAGGGACGTGTAAAGAGGGGTTCAGTAATACTAATTGCTATTGATGATAATTGCTCTATACTTGAGAGCAGAATCATGAAAGGAATTACTATTTTAGCTAGATTTAAGTCTATGGAGATTTTGAATAATCAAAATCTTCATAGCATAAATCCTAATATATTAGAAAATTTAGACCAACAGACAGCTTTGGCAATACAAGATGGAATCAAAAATTATAATGAATATTATAAAACAAAGGAGGAGATTGATTCTAATTCATAATTGAGTCAATGAAAAACGTTTTATTAAAAAGGAGATGAGTTTATGGATTTTTTAACTAATTTAGCAAAAGGTTTTATAGGTTTATTTCAAGAAGGTGGAAATACTTTTGTAGGCATGGCAAAAGGAATAATACCTACATTGATTATGCTTCTAGTTGCTATGAATGCTTTAATAAGAATAGTTGGAGAAGAAAGAATAGAAAAGTTAGCTAAAAAAAGTGCAGCTAATCCAATAACTAGATATTTAATATTACCAGTAATAGGAACATTCTTTTTTTGTAACCCAATGACATTATCTTTAGGTAAATTTTTACCAGAAAAATATAAACCAAGTTATTATGCAGCGGCATCATATTCTTGTCATACAATGAATGGTTTATTCCCACACATAAACCCAGCAGAACTATTTGTATTCTTAGGTATAGCAAATGGTATAACACAATTAGGATTATCAACAACGGATTTAGCAGTTAGATATTTCTTAGTTGGTATAGTTACAAATTTCCTTAGAGGATGGATAACAGATTTCACAACTTCTTATGTAGAAAAACAACAAAATGTAAAATTATCTACAAAAATTTCACTTTAGGAGGTGTAATTGATGGCAAAATATAACGCAATAAAAGTTAGTGCAGGAAATGGCGGTTTTGGAGGCCCCCTTACAATAGTTCCAACAGAACAAAAAAATAAAATAGTTAATATAACTGGAGGAGTTATTTCAGAGGTAGCAAAAAAATTAGAAGAACTTACAGGCTGTGAATTGGTAGATGGATTTAAAACAAAAGTACCAGATGATGAAATAGCATGCGTAATAATAGATTGCGGTGGTACATTAAGATGTGGATTATATCCTAAAAAAGGTATACCAACTATAAACTTAATGCCAGCAGGACCAAGTGGGCCATTAGCTGAATATATAAAAGCAGACATATATGTATCTTCTGTAAAGGTTAAGAATATTGAATTAGCAGATTCTTCTGAAAATAGTGAAAACGTTTATGAAGAAAATCAACAAAAAGAAGAAGTGAAGAAACCTAAATATGATACAACTAAAAAGATAACTCAACAATCTGATAGAGGTATAATGACTAAGATAGGTATGGCTCTTGGTAATTTTGTAGGAATGCTATACCAAGCCGGCCGTGATACTATAGATACTGTTATAAAAACTATATTACCATTTATGGCATTTGTATGTATGCTAATAGGTATAATATTAAAATCTGGTATAGGAGATGCATTTGCATCAGTATTATCTCCATTGGCAGGTAGCTTACCAGGATTAGTATTACTATCAGCTATATGCTCATTCCCATTATTGTCACCATTCTTAGGACCTGGTGCAGTTATAGCTCAAGTTATAGGTGTTTTAATTGGTGTTGAAATTGGTAAGGGTAATATACCACCACATTTAGCATTACCAGCATTATTTGCAATAAACTCTCAAGCAGCATGCGACTTTATACCAGTAGGGCTTGGACTTGCAGAAGCAGAACCAGAAACAGTAGAAGTTGGGGTTCCATCTGTTTTATATTCAAGATTTTTAACAGGTCCAACATCAGTATTTATTGCATGGCTTGCTAGCTTTGGATTATATGCTAAATAGATTTAGTTAAAAATAAAATATAAGAATAAAAGGATTACATTCTTTTATTCTTATATTTTAAATAATGTAAATTAATTTTTACTTTGTATAATAATAGTTTGATATATTTAAGTTATTTAAATATACAATTGAATTTATATTATTTGTTTTATATGTAATTAAAATAATATAAAAGGTTAAATTAATAAGAGTAGTTTAAAAATAGGAGGAAATATTATGAAAACAATATATAATACAGAGGTAAATAAATTAGGAATTATGGTAGAAGAATTCTATGGAGAAAAAATGATAATATTATTTAAAGATAATGCTCCAGAAGAATTAGCAGATTATTGTGTGCTTCATGGTAAGAATGAATTAAATGATGAAATACAAGTAGGAGATATTTTTAGAATTGATGGAGAAGAATACAAAGTAACTGCTGTAGGAGATGAGGTTCATAAAAATCTACGTGATTTAGGACATATTTGTGTAAGATTTGATGGAAGTACAAATGCAGAATTACCAGGAAGCTTATATTTAGAGGATAAAGAAATAAAAGAAATAAAAGAAGGAACTTTATTAGAAATTGAAAGACCTTAGTTAAAAAAAGGAGGTATACTGTGAATTTTAACGAAAAAACTGTTATAATAACAGGAGGAGCTCAAAGTTTAGGAGAATATATTGCTTATAGCTTTGCTGAAAAAGGTGCTAATATAGTAATTGCAGATATAGATTATGAACAGGCTAACAAAGTATCTCAAAATATAATAGATAAATATAAAGTAAGATCTATAGCAGTTAAAGTTGATGTATGTAAAGAAGAAGAAGTTAAAAATCTTATAAAAAATACAATAGATAATTTTAGAAAAATAGATATTTTAATTTGTAATGCTGGAGTAGTTTATAGTACAAAGATTACTGAGCTGCCTAAAGAAAAATGGGATAATATATTAAATGTAAATTTAACAGGGTATTTTTTATGTGCAAAAGAGGCTGCAAAGGAGATGATAAAAAGAAAGCAAGGAGTTATTATCGAGATAAACTCTAAATCAGGTAAAAAAGGAAGTTTGCATAATTGTGCTTATTCTGCATCAAAATTTGGAGCTATAGGTTTAACTCAGAGTTTAGCATTAGATTTAGCAGAGGATGGAATAAGAGTTAATGCAGTTTGCCCAGGTAATTTATTAGACTCACCTATGTGGAAAAATGGTCTATATGAACAATATGCCAAAAAATTAAATATACCTAAAGAAAAAGTTAGACAAGCTTATATAGATAAGGTACCTTTAAAAAGAGGCTGCACTTATGAGGATGTAAGTAATTTAGTATTATTTTTAAGTTCGAAAGAAGCTTCATATATGACTGGACAGGCTGTAAACGTTACGGGTGGGCAAGAAATGAGATAAAATATATTTTTAGGAGATAAATTATGTTAAATACAATAATTTTTGATATGGATGGGGTAATAATAGACACAGAACCTTTATCCTTTGAGACTAGTAAAATTTTATTAAAAATGTATGATAAAGATTATACTGAAGATTTTCATAACTCTTGCATGGGTCTAAGTATGATTGAAGTAATAAGAAGAACAATAAGCAATTATGATTTAGAAGAAGACGAAAATGAATTGCTAGAAAAGAGAAATAAATTATACACAAAAATAGCTTTAGAAAAACTAGAACCTATAAATGGCGTATATGAATTATTAGATTATATAAAAGAATTAAATATTAAATGTGCAATAGCAACAGGTAGTAATAGAGAAATAGCAGAGATTTTGCTAAAAAAATTAGGCATAATTGATTACTTTCAGTTTATTTTACCGGGGGATGAGATGGAAAAATCAAAACCAGATCCTTGGCCTTATTTAGAAGCTATGAAAAGATTAGGTTCCTCTAGTGAAGAAACAATTATTATGGAAGATTCTATAAATGGAATAAAATCAGCTATAGCTGCAGGATGTAAGGTTATCGCAATAAATAGTATATGGAAAGATGAAAGCACAAAAGAAATAATATCCTTTGAAAAAGATTTAAAGGGAGCTAAAAATGTAATAGAAAATTTAATAAAATAACAAAGGGGGACGATTTATATGTTAATATTTTTAGACACAGCTAATATAGATTCTATAAAACATATAAATGATATTTATCCATTAGATGGAGTTACAACTAATCCTACTATAATATCAAAAGAAAAAAAAGATTTTATATGTATACTAAAAGAAATAAGAAACATCATAGGCAAAGAAAAAATGCTTCATGTTCAAGTGGTAGGATCTAAAACAGAAGAGATGATAGAGGAAGCTATATATTTAAATGAAAAAATCGGTGGTAATTTGTATATAAAAATACCAGTAACTGAGCAAGGTATAAAAGCTATGAAGGAACTTAGTAAAAAAGGATATAAGATCACAGCTACTGCAATATTTACAGCTCAACAAGCATTAATGGCAGCAAAGGCAGGAGCAGAATTTGTAGCGCCTTATGTAAATAGAATAGATAATTTAATGGCAGATGGCATTAAAGTTGTTTCTGACATAGTAAGTATATTTGAAATTTATAATATTAATTCTAAGGTTTTAGCTGCTAGTTTTAAAAATACAGAACAAATCCATAATGCTTGCTTAAAGGGAGCTCATAGTGTAACTGTAAATGAAGATTTAATAAAGCAATTAATATATCATCCATCTACAGATTTAAGTGTAGATAATTTTATAAAAGACTGGGAAATGCAATATGGTAAAAATACAAAAACTAATGAGGTATAACATAAAATAATATTTTAATAGTAATATATAATTTGAGCTTCTTATTATAGCTACAGCATTAAGTGTCTTTGTTATATATCTATTTATAATGTAAGGAAGAACTATTATTAAAATTATAAGAGGATTTTCCTTAAAAAATTAAATATAACTATAAATTGAATAAAAATATAATATAATATTCATAAAAAATTAAGTTAACAAATAAAAATGAACATGCTATAATGTATTAGGAAGAAAGTTAAAAGAGTTATGAAAGCGCCAGAACTTAAGTGCTTATAGTAGATTAGCAGCTGAGTAAGTTCCACTAGCCAAATTAAAAATTTGGAGTAATAGATTAAATTCAGCTTGACATCTGAGTAAGCTCTACTAGTCAAATTGAAAGTTTGGAGTATATAGAGGAAACTTAGATTAAAATCTGAGTAAGTTCCACTGACCAAATTGAAAATTTGGAGTGTCACTTAAGTTGACGAGGATATAGGAGTATCGAAATTTCGGCGGATATCCTATGGGATCTCACAGCCCTAAAAGCTATAATAAAAGTTAGAAGTGATTCTAATTACAAAAAAGCTTTAGTGAGGACTTTCTTCTTAAATTATTAATATAATCTAAGGAGGATTTTTTTATGTGCGGAATAGTAGGATATGTAGGATTTAGAAAGGCAAGCGATGTAATTGTAGATGGATTAACAAAGCTAGAGTATAGAGGGTATGATTCTGCAGGAATCGCTGTTAATGATGGAAAGGAAATAGAATTCCAAAAGTACAAAGGTAGATTAAATGTTTTAAGTGAAAATTTAGAAAGTAAGCCTATGGAGGGAACTATAGGAATAGGTCATACAAGATGGGCTACTCATGGAGTGCCATCTGATGTGAATTCACATCCACATTTAAATATGGATGAAACAATTGCAGTAGTTCATAATGGTATAATTGAAAATTATATGGAAATAAAAGAATGGTTGGTTTCTGAAGGCGTGAAATTTAAATCAGAAACAGATACTGAAGTAATAGCCCATTTAGTTGACCATTATTATGAAGGGGATTTACTACAAGCAGTATTTAAGGCTATAAAAAAATTAAGAGGGGCTTATGCATTAGGAGTTGTTTGCAAAGATAACCCAGAACAATTAGTAGCTGTAAGAAAAGATAGTCCATTAATAGTAGGAATTGGAGAAAACGAAAACTTTATTGCGTCAGATGTACCAGCTATTTTAAAATATACTAGAGATGTGTATTTCTTAGATAATGGAGAAGTAGTTACTTTAGAAAAAAATAAAGTAACAATTTACAACGAAAAAGAAGAAAAAATTACAAAAGCACCTTTCCATGTAATGTGGGATGTAGAAGCAGCTTCTAAAGGTGGATATGATCACTTCATGATAAAAGAAATAAATGAACAACCAAATGGTATAAAAGAAACTTTAGTTAGAAGATTAGATGAAAATGGTAAAATAAAATTAGATGATATAAAACTAACAAAAGAAGATCTAGATGAAATAAATAAAGTTTATATAGTTGCTTGCGGAACTGCATACAATGCAGGAATAACAGGAAGATATGCTATTGAAAGATTTGCAAAGATAGCTGTAGAAACAGATGTAGCTTCAGAATTTAGATATAGAAATCCATTTATAGATGACAAAACATTAATTATTGTTGTAAGTCAATCTGGAGAAACAGCAGATACTTTAGCAGTTGTAAGAGAAGGAAAAGAAAAAGGCGCTAGAGTTTTAGCTATTACTAATGTTGTAGGATCCTCTATAGCTAGAGAAGCAGATGATGTATTTTATACTTGGGCAGGACCTGAAGTAGCAGTTGCATCAACTAAAGCATATACAACTCAACTTGTAGCATTATATATGATTGCATTAGATATGGGTATAAAAAGGGGAACAATAACTGAAGAATTTTATAATGATATAATAAATGAATTAAAACTTATACCTGAAAAAGTACAAAAAATACTTGATCAACATGATGAAATAAAAGAAATAGCAAAAGAGATAAAAGACAATGAACATGCATTTTATATAGGAAGAGGATTAGATTATAATCTTTCATTAGAAGGTTCATTAAAGATAAAAGAAATATCTTATATGCATGCAGAAGCTTTTGCTGCTGGTGAATTAAAACATGGTACTATAGCTCTTATTGAAGAAAATACACCAGTAGTAGCTACAATGACTCAAACAGATTTATTTGAAAAAAGTATTTCTAATATAAAAGAAGTTAAATCAAGAGGAGCACATGTTATTGCTATAACTCAAGAAGGAAATAAAGAAGCAGAGCAAGTAGGGGATAGAGTAATTTATATACCAAGAACAAATGATATATTACAAAGTATTATTGCAGTAGTACCTCATCAATTATTAGCATATTATGTAGCAATATTAAAAGATCGTGATGTAGATAAGCCAAGAAACTTAGCTAAATCAGTTACAGTTGAATAAAAAAGCTTTTTATAAAGTTATTTATGGTTTGCTAATTTGAAATCAGAGATTTTCCATGAAAATTCCAGTAAAAATTTTATTTTTACTGGAATTTTATTTTTCACGCTTACTTAAATAGGTAAGTCCTAAAAATAGATATATTTTTTCCCCACAAAAAGTTTTAATAAATAATTTCCGGTTTTATTTTTAACACTCCAAGTACATATAACATAATATAATATGGAATGTATTAGTTTCAGGAGTGGAGTGAATTGTATGAGAAATAAATATATATGTAAGAATGCTATTTCTTACATAAAAGGGGGTCCTTTATACCCTAAAGTTGAAGGATTTGTATTATTTCAAGATGTCCCTGGTGGTACTGCAGTATATGTAAACATTACAGGACTTCCAGATTATCAGCCTGCAAAAGGAGAAAAAGCTCCTATTGGACCACATGGATTTCATATTCACCAATTTGGAAATTGTAATGTAGGATCACCTGAAGACCCATTTAAAGATGCAGGTGAACATTGGAATCCTACAAATCAACCACATGGAAATCATGCAGGAGATTTTCCAGTTCTGTTTTCACATAATGGAAAATCCATTATGTGGTTTTTTACTAATAAATTTAAGGTGCAAGATATTATCGGAAAGTCTATAATTATTCATGAAAATCCAGATGATTATAGATCTCAACCATCCGGAAATTCTGGTAAAAGGATTGCATGTGGAATAATAAATCCTTATAATTGGTGCATACCATATTTATGGTAATATAAGTACAGATTTACATTACAAAAAAGATAATTCAAGGAAAATAAACTTGTTAAAGTATAAAAAGGTTATTAAAAAATAAGAAGAGAAAATCAGAAGATTACTTCTGGTTTTCTTTTTTTATGAAATTAATTTTATAAATATTATTGACCTTCACGTAACGTAAAATAATAATATTATATTTAGCGAGGAGATGATTAAATGTCAATATTTAATATGGAAAAAGTAACATGGAAAGACATTCATAATCTTGACAAAGATAAGTCAGCTGTTTTTGTTGCATTAAGCCCAATTGAAGAACATGGACCGCACTTACCATTGGGCACAGATTATATTTCAGCAAAGGATTTATTAAAAGCTGTAATAGATAATCTTGAGAAACAAAATAATGCATATAATTATATTATCCATCCATCGTTTCCCATAGGTTATAATGAATGTGTAATGAATTATCCAGGGACTATATCATTTAAATCAAAAACCATAGAAAATATAGTCGTAGATTTGGGTGAGTCAATTAGTAGAGCAGGATTTAAAAAAATGGTAATAGTTAATCATCATTTAGATTTAGGGCATATAAAGGTTATCGAAAATGCAAAAGATATACCTAATAAAGAGTGTTCTCTTAAGGTTTTAGAGGTAGCAAGTAGTATAATATATTCACAAAGTGCAAAAGAGAAAGTTAAAATTGTAAAGAATGATTTAAACATGGAAAGAGAAATACATGCAGATGTGAGAGAAACTTCATTTATGTTATTTAAACATCCAGAATTAGTGAAAGAATGTTATAGTAATTTAGAACCTGTTTATATGAATATGAAAGAATTTATAAAAAGTGGTGAAAGATGTTGGAGAGAATGTGGAATGGAAGAAGGTTATATAGGTTCTCCAGCAAAAGGAAATAAAGAAAAAGGTAAAGTACAATTCGAGGATATGATAAAAAATACAGTTGAATTAATATTTAAATTTCTCCAATATGGATATGTGCCAGAACTTTCAAAGGAAATAAAGATTGCTATGAATTATATGATTTTGAGGTGAATAAATATATGTACACAATTGGACAGTTAGCATTAATATTAAAAGTATCAACACGAACCCTTAGACATTATGACGATATTGATTTATTAAAGCCGTATTGTATTAATGAAGAAAATGGTTATAGATATTATGGGCAAGAGCAACTTAGTTTAGCTAAAAATATAATAAAACTTAAAGGTTATGGATTGGCTCTTGAAGAAATAAAAGAAATAATAGCTAATAGTAATATAAATAGGCATGAAATTATAAAAAAGAGATTAAAGATTATAGAAAGTGAAATAGCTCGCTTAACAGTAATGAAAGATAATTTATATAAAATGTTAAAAGAAAATAAAGTAATTAAAAGCAAGGAATTTAATTATAAAATACATGAAGTTGAAATTGCTCAATTAGATAATATAAATGTAATAAGTAAAAGATGCACAATTAATACTAAAGATATAGCAAAGGTTGTGGGTTCTCTTTATGAATTAATAAATAAGAATAGATTAAGAATAAAAGGGCCGCATATAGTAAAATATTTTGAAAAGGAATATGATCCTGAAAATGCAGATGTTGAGATATGTATTCCAATAGAACCTCGAAAAGAAGGAAAACTAAATATTCATATTATACCAAAGGGAAGATATGTAACTTCAACAGCTAATTCTATAGGTGAAAAGGGAGATGTTTATGAAAGCATAATAAATTGGATCCAAGATAATAATTATAAAATTAATGGGAATCCTTTTGAAGAATATAATGTTAATTATGAAACTGGATTATTTAATATAAATATATACTATCCTATTGAGGATTAATAAAAAAATTAGCTATAGAGGCAAGAATTTATAAAAATCTAAAGAATACATACCTATAGATGGTAGAAATATAAGAAAATTAAATCAGAATGAAATAGAATTATATTTAAAAAAATAATAAAAACTAAAAAGAGAGTGTAAAATAAAATTCTGTTAAAAACATAGTTGTTTTTAACAGAATTTTATTTATTTCATTCATATAAGTATATAATTTAATTATTGAGGATTGTACATGCCTTTACTTTCCATATATTTATAAATAGCCTCTCCATGTTGTTGTTCTTCTTTTTGAATGTGATTTAAAACATTTCTAATATTAGGATCTCTAAATTCAAATATAGCTGTATCATAAGTTGAAGATACATATTTTTCTGTAGCTAAAAGGTCAGTGCATAAGTCAGCATCATTTTTACTTTCTAACCCAGTTCCTGTACCAGGTTGCATTTGAGAGTTTTGTTGTTGTTGATTATTTTGCTGTGAATTAACATTTGGAATCTGACCACTTAAAAGTTGATTTATGCTGTTTAAATGCTCTTGTTCCTCCTGTGCATTGTTTAAAAATATTTGTTTTAGTTGAGGATCATTTGATTGATTTGCATAATTTGTGTATTTTTTAATACACAATTCTTCATGACTTTTTTGATCCTGTAAAAGTAATTGTTCTTTTTGAGTTAAATTTGTCATAATAAACACCTCCTACATTTATCATTTATTTCTAAGCTTAAAATTATTCATATTTTAAAGAAATAATTTAGGGGTAGGATAGAGTTCTTATACTATATTAATAAAATAGGTGTATAGAAGTAAAAACTTTTATACACCTATCTTATATAAATTGTTTAGTTAAGCTTTTTTCTCGTGATTTTTATTCCATTTTTTTTGTATAGCATCTACAATCATTGCTACAGCTTGATCTCCAGAGACATTGCAAGCAGTACCAAAGCTATCTTGAGCAATGTATAGAGCAATCATTAAACCAAGTAAAGCTTCATTAAAGCCTAATATAGATTTAAGTATGCCAAGAGCCGCCATTACTGCACCTCCAGGGACACCAGGAGCTGCTACCATAGTTACACCTAACATAGCTATAAATCCAGCCATCTGAGACATACTTATAGGCATACCGTTTAACATCATAACAGCTAGTGCACATATAGTTAAAGTAATAGTACTTCCTGACAAGTGAACAGTTGCACATAAAGGAATAACAAAATCTCGTATACCTTTACTAATTCCTATTTGTTCTGAACATTGAATATTAATAGGAATAGTTGCAGCAGAAGATTGAGTTCCTAAAGCAGTAAGATATCCTTTAATTTGGATTTTTAATGATTTGAAAGGATTTTTACCAGCAATAGATCCACCTACTGAGAATTGGAAAATTAGTATAATCCAATGTAAAATAAGTATAATTATAAATACCTTCCAGAATACTTTTAAAACAGTTGATACTTCACCAGTATAAGCTAAGTTAGCGAATATACCTAATATGTGAAGTGGAAGCAGCGGTATAACAACATTTTCAATAACTTTTGTTATTATTTCTTGGAATCCCACAGCTACATCTTTTAAAGTTTTATTTTGTATTTTTGCAATACCTAATCCTAATATAAAAGCAAATATAAGTGCAGTCATAACGTCCATCATTGGTGGAATTTTGACTTCAAAGAAAGGGTCCAAAGCCTTTTTTGCTTTTTCTACATGGGTAGCACTAGTAATAATTGATGGTAATAATGTTTTACCAACTAATAAAGCAGAAAACCCAGATATTAATGTAAATAAATAAGCTAAACCAACAGTAATTCCCAATAGCTTACCAGCACCTTGTCCAAGTTCAGCGATACCAGCAACAATGAATCCCAGAATTATTAAAGGTATAAGAAATCCTAGAAATTCTCCAAATATGGAACTAAAAGTTCTAAATATGCGTACCACAGGAACAGGTGTAAAGCTTCCTATTAGAATACCTAAAATAATGGCTATAATAATTTTGGGTATTAATCCTAATTTTTTCATTGATATTCTCCTCCTTTTTATATATTTAAGTGATTAATATTAAATTAATACAATTATTAATTATTATATAATAATATGTAATTAATTTTAAAAATATATATGATATTAGTAAATATTAAAATTGCATTTTAAAATAAGGATAGTGATTTAAAAAGATATGGATATAGATTTCAAACAATGTTATTATTGTTTGAATATTAGGAAAAGTATACCATATGTATAGATCCATTGCAATTATACTAAAGGAAATAATTTGAAGATTTTTATTAGTGTATGTGTATTAAAGAAAGTTGAAAGTTAGATATATAATAAAATGAATAAGGGTACTTAAAAACTAAATTTATATTCAAAAAATACAAAGGGGATATTGAAAATCATTTTCAGTATATGGTATAATATAAGTAGTTTTTACAAAAACTATTATCGCGGCTAAGAATATAGTATTAGGAGGAAGAAATGGCTAAGATAAGAGATCCAAGATTTAAGTTATCTAGAAGATTGGGAGTAAATATTTATGGACATCCTAAGGCTATGAAAAGAGCCACAAGAGAAAACAGTAGGGAAGGTAAAAAATTATCAAATTATGGTAAACAACTTTTAGAGAAACAAAAGATAAGATCCTACTATGGAGTTTTAGAAAAGCA
This sequence comes from Clostridium sp. CTA-6, assembly GCF_054768115.1. Taxonomy (NCBI): domain Bacteria; kingdom Bacillati; phylum Bacillota; class Clostridia; order Eubacteriales; family Clostridiaceae; genus Clostridium; species Clostridium sp. CTA-6. Next base: position 211,043 of record NZ_BAAAAU010000007.1, on the reverse strand, counting down.
ATTTTTAAGATATGTTAAAAAAGCTATGAAAAGTAAAGAAAGAACTGGAGACGTTTTACTAAGAAGCCTAGAATGTAGATTAGACAATATAGTATATAGAATAGGATTTGCTAATTCTATAAGACAAGCTAGACAAATGGTGAATCATGGACATATATTAGTTAATGGTAGCAAAGTCAACATACCATCCTATGGAGTAAAAACAGGAGATGTAATAACTCTAAGGGAGAAGTATAGAAAAAATGATGAGTTTGCTGATAATTTCTTAGCTTTAAAAAAATTTACTCTACCATATATAGAAAAGGATTATGATAAATTTTCAGGTGTATTAATTAAAGAACCTGAAAGAGATGAAATACCAATAGATGCAAATGAAACTCTAGTAGTAGAATTATATTCTAAATAGAAAAGAACAAATTAATATTAGAAATAACACACAACTTAAAAACAACTTTATACACAATTAAAAATAACACACAGCTTAAAAAGGACTTTGTACACAATTAAAAATAACACACAACTTAAAACTAACTTTATACATCAATTTAAAAACTATATAAAATTTATGTGTAACACAAAAATTATTTAATACAAACTTTATACAAGAGGTATGCCATATGGATAACAAATATAATAATCTTTTCTATTGGGAAAATTTGCTAGTAGAAAGAGAGAACATCTGGAGTGGAAATTTTAAAGATATACCTATAAGCCAAAAATCTCTTTTTATTAACACTACCATAATAGATTATGAAAAAAATATTTTTGATAATAATTGGGCTGTATATCCAGATGTAAAATCCCTTTTGGGGTTCATACAATATATATTTATACCTACAGTTTTCTTTTGTTATGTAAATAATACAAGTGACGAGATAGTTACTCCTATAGCTTTTAAAGAAGAATTGCTAGAAGAAATAAAAACATTATGTAAAAATGAAAGTTCTATAATTGAAATAGAATATTTTATTAATAAAGCATATAATTTATCTGAATTAAGCGAATACCAGCTTATAGATGAATTGAAAAAGTATTGCTTAGAGTTTAATAGGAAATGGGAAGAAAAGACTAAAATATTTCATATTAGTATATATTCTAGTGGCAAAGAAATAATAGAAAAAATTTCAAAAGAAGAAAATTTCTTAGAAGTTATAGAGGAAGATATAGGTATGTCTATAAATACCTTGAAAGAAATCACAAAAGATTTACAGTATAACTTATTTATGAAAAGTAACTTTATAAAAATTTTGAATAACCAAATAGGTTGTATAATTTAATAATCTCATAATAAAAGTATAAAAATAAAGGATTAGTTTATTCTAGTCCTTTATTTTTTATAAGATTAACTATTTATATTTTTTTATAATTTTATTTAAGGAGTCTATAGTATAGGTAATTTCTTCCTTTGTATTAAAATGTCCAAAGCTAAATCGAACAGTGCCCTGTGGAAATGTATTCAATGTTTTATGAGCAGAAGGAGCACAGTGCAATCCGCATCTGGTCATTATATTATATCTATTAGATAAGTCTAAAGAAACTTCAGCATTATCTATTTTACTAAAATCTAAAGAAACTACAGCGGTTCTGTTATTTATATCATTTAATCCAACTAATCTTACATCATCTAAATTTAGAATATCTTCTATAAAAAGTTTTGTTAAAAACAATTCTTTTTCTCTAATATAACTTAAGGACTTTTGTTTTATATATTTTAAGGCTGCATTTAGTCCATAAATTCCAGGTATATTCATAGTACCGCTTTCATACTTGTCTGGCATATAGTTTGGTTGAGTCTCATATTCTGAAAGGCTTCCTGTACCACCTTCAATAAAAGGGTGAACTTTAGGAATTAAAGAGTCTTTTATTACAAACCCTCCAATACCCTGTGGACCTAAAAGACCTTTATGCCCAGTAAATGCTATTGCATCTGCTCTTGTTTTTTCAAAATCAATATTTAAAAATCCAGCGGTTTGAGCAGAGTCTATTATAAAAATTAGATTGTTTTTTTTACACAATTTACCTATTTCTTCTAAAGGCAATATAGTTCCACATACATTAGAAGAATTAGTCATAATAACAGCTTTAGTATTAGACTTTATTTTTTTTGTTATATGATTAACATTAAGTTGTCCAAATATATCACAGGAAACTTTAGAAATTTCTATACCATTTTTAATTAAGGAGTTTAAGGGTCGCATAACTGCATTATGTTCCATAGAAGAAACAATAACATGGTCTCCGGTTTGTAATAAACCTTTAATTAATAAGTTTAAACTTTCAGTTATATTTTTAGCAAATACAACGTTCTCTGGTTTATTAAAATTAAATAAAGAACATATCAATTCTCTTGTTTCAAATACTATATTTTCAGCAGCTAAAGAAGAAGTATAAACCCCTCTATTCACATTACATCCTATATTTTTTATATAATTTAGCATGTTTTCCCCCACATTAGGTGCTTTAGGGAAAGAAGTTGCACTATTGTCTAAATAAATACCATTCATAATTATTTTCACCCCTATATTAAAAAATTATATAAAATCATAATTATAAAATTTTACTATAGTTATTTTCTTTTCTATAGAAAAGACTTATTTAACTAAATATGAAATATTTGTTAAAATGAAATTGGCATATAACATTAATTTAATTTTAATATTAACAAATAAAAAGGAGGCTGTAAATAATGGACAGTAAAAAAGGCATTATATTTACTGGTGCTGTGGTAGGAATTATAGCAGTACTTTTAGTTTATTTTGGTAATCCTGTAAATATGGGGTTTTGTATTGCATGTTTTGTAAGAGATATAGCAGGAGCTGTAGGACTACATAGAGCACCTATAGTTCAATATATAAGACCAGAAATTATAGGAATGGTTATAGGGGCTTTTATAATGGCTCTTTCTAAAAATGAATTTGATGCTAGAGGCGGATCATCACCCTTTATCAGATTTAGTTTAGGCTTTATAGTTATGGTAGGAGCTTTAATGTTTTTAGGATGTCCTTTAAGGATGGTTTTAAGACTTGCAGGAGGAGACTTAAATGCAATAATGGGACTTATAGGTTTTGCTGTGGGTATAATTATTGGTATTGCATTCTTAAACAAAGGATTTAGTTTAAAAAGAAATTATAAATTAAATAAATCAGAAGGATATTTATTTCTAATAGTAAATATAGGTTTATTTATATTATTAGTTGCATCACCAGCTTTTATATTCTTTAGTAAAAAAGGGCCTGGTGCAGCACATGCTCCTATAGCAATTGCATTGATAGCAGGATTAATTGTAGGGGTTTTAGCTCAAAGAACAAGATTATGTATGGTAGGCGGAATTAGAGATTTAATAATGTTTAAAGATAATTATTTAATTTCAGGATTTGTATCCATATTTGTATTTGCCCTTATAGGAAATTTAATTATAGGAAAGTTTAAACTAGGATTTGTAGGACAGCCTGTTGCCCATACAAATGCTTTATGGAATTTTCTAGGTATGGTTCTTGCTGGTTGGGGATCTGTACTTTTAGGAGGATGTCCTATGAGACAACTTATACTTTCAGCAGAAGGAAATATAGATTCAGTTATAACAGTTTTAGGCATGTTAGTGGGAGCTGCATTTTGTCATAATTTTAGTTTAGCAGCTAGTCCAAAGGGGGCTACAGCAAATGGTAAAATAGCTGTAATAATAGGCTTTATATTAGTTTGTGCTATTTCATATATAAATATAGAAAAAAATGAAAAAGTAAAAGTGAAGGGGGATGTTAGTGTTGGTTCAAATTGATGCTAGAGGAGTATCTTGTCCACAACCGGTTCTTATGACTAAAAAAGCTTTGGCAAACAATAAAGAAGGTATTAATGTAATTGTAGATAATATGACTGCTAGAGGGAATGTAGAAAGATTTATGAAAAATTCTGGTTATAAAGTTACTATAGAAGAAAAAGAAGATGACTTTATTTTATCTGCAAGGAAGTAATGATTATGGAATATATAGCAAGTTTTTTTACTCATTCTGGTGCTATAAAGTATAGTAGATTTTTGAATAAATTAAATATAAATAATCAAACTATACCAGTGCCTAGGAAGTTAAGCTCTAATTGTGGTATAGGGGTTAAATTTAATTATGAGGATAATTTAAATAATATATTGGCAGAAGATATAGAAAAATTATTTTCTGTAAAAAATGGACAATATGAGTGTATATATTGTGCTGAATAGTTAACAGAATTTCAATGTGTTATATAAAAATAAATTTTAGATAGATAAAGTAATTTCACGCACTTATAAAACAATTAACTATGAAATAACAAAGAGCTATGAATTGGTAAATATCATATTAGCAATTCGTAGCTTTTCAATTTTATAATTAAAGCTATATTTAGAGGATCATTTTTATTGTATATTTTTGAAATAAATCTTTAATTTTTAAATATACTAACTAATATTACTTTATATAGTATATAATTGTATTAAAAATACTAAAAGGAGTTAGTGCTTTGAATAAAAATCTTTTTAAAATTATACCTAAGGGTATAAAAGAATTAACAAACAGATTTTTAGAGGATGAAGTATTAGCATTATCCTCACAGTTGGCCTATGCTTTGATTATATCAGTATTTCCTTTTTTAATGTTTGTAATAACATTAATAGGATACTTGCCTATACATAGTGAAGACTTATTATTAGGATTAAAAGAGATAATACCAAGCAATGCTTATTTATTATTAAAAAATACTATAGAAGAAATTATTTATACTCAAAATGGAAATTTACTTTCTTTCAGTATAATATTTACTATTTGGACTGCTTCAGCTGGTTTTAGAGCTGTAGTAAGAGGATTAAATAAGGCTTATGATGTAAAAGAAAGAAGATCCTTTGTAAAAGTTCAAATCATGACTATTTTTTGTACATTAGGTATGGCATTTGTACTTGTTATGAGCATTTTTTTATTAGTATTTGGAAGGACTATAGGCAGGACTTTAGTTTATAAGCTAGGCTTTTCATGGGAGTTTAATAGGATATGGAATTTAATAAGATATACAATAATGATAGGAGTAACTATATTTATATTAGCTGCATTATATTACTATACTCCTAGTAAAAGATTAAGATGGAGAGATGTATTACCTGGATCTATATTTGCTACAATAGCTTGGATAATTGCTTCTATGGGCTTTTCTTTTTATGTAGATAATTTTAATAATTACTCTAGATTGTATGGTAGTATAGGAGCGGTTATTGTTTTTTTAGTGTGGTTATACTTAACATCCATAATAGTTATTACAGGAGGAGAAATAAATGCATTATTAGTGTCAAGTAGAGAAAAAGATTTAAAAAACAAAAATTATTTATAAAAATGTATTGATTAAACAAATTTTTTAATATATAATTATTATTAAATTAAATACGGATTCTTATCCAGAGAGGTGGAGGGACTGGCCCTATGAAACCCGGCAACCACTAAGGTATTTTATTACCTTAAACGGTGCTAATTCCAGCAGGTTAAACCTGGTAGATAAGATATAGAGGAAATGAACTTCTTGTGTTATCTGCAAGAAGTTTTTTTATTTATATGTAATAAAAAACTTTAGAGGATAAGAACAAAATAGAATATATAGAAAATAATATATTTGTTATATAAAAATAGGAGGGATAATATTGGAAAGAAGAGAAATTAGTAAAGGAAGTCCAATAGCACTGTTACCATTATTAATATTTTTAGTAGTTTATGTTTTCATTGGAGTTATATCAAGGGATTTTTATGCTGTACCTATGAGTGTACCGTTTTTAATAGCAGCTATGAGTTCATTATTAATGAACAGAAAAGAAACTTTATCAAAAAAAATAGATGTATTTTGTGAGGGATCAGGTGATTCAAATATAATTTTGATGTGTTTAATATTTATATTAGCAGGTGCTTTTGCACAGGTTGCCAAAGATATAGGCGCTGTAGATTCAACAGTTAATTTAGGGCTTAGCATACTTCCAAGTAATATATTAATAGCAGGAGTTTTTGTTATAGCTTGTTTTATATCCTTATCTATAGGAAGCTCTATGGGAACTATAGTAGCTCTAGCACCCATGGCAGTGGGAATATCACAAAAAACAGGAATAATTTTGGGATTAACAGTAGGAGCTGTTATAAGTGGAGCTATGTTTGGAGATAATTTATCTATGATATCTGATACTACTATAGCGGCATCTAGAACTCAAGGTTGCGATTTAAAAGATAAATTTAAAACCAATTTCTTTATTGTATTGCCAGCGGCAATAATAACAGCAATAATATTTAGTGTAATAACAGCTAATAAAGGTACTGTACTAGATGAAAATTATTCTTATTCATTGGTAAAAGTTTTACCTTACCTATCTGTTTTAGTAGCAGCATTGCTTGGTGGCAACGTAATAATTATACTATGCGGTGGAATTGTTTTTTCAGCGGTTATAGGTTTATATTTTGGAACATTTAATATAGTAGGATTATTCCAGTCCATAGGCAAAGGGATTGGTGGAATGACAGAGTTAGTTATAATATCTTTGATAATAGGTGGAATGGTAGAGGTAATAAAATATAATGGGGGAATAGATTTCCTATTAAATTTAATAAAAAGTAAAGTAAAGAGCAAAAGAGGTGCAGAACTAGGTATTGCTTTGTTAGTGAGTGTTGTTGATATATGTACAGCTAATAATACTATAGCTATAGTAATGGCTGGACCAATAGCTAAAGATATAGCAGATAAATATGATGTAGATCCAAGAAAAAGTGCCAGTTTACTAGATACATTTTCATGCTTTTGCCAAGGAATAATTCCTTATGGTGCTCAATTGTTAGCAGCAGCAGGAATTGCTAAGATATCACCTTTTGCTATAATGCAATATCTTTATTATCCATATTTAATGGGTATATGTGCATTAATAGCTATAATTGTAGGGTTGCCTAAATTTAAAAGTGTTACAAAAGTAGCTGAGGAAAATATAGGATAATAATTAAATATATTACCAGTAAAATGATAACACAAAATAAACTTTATAGAAATAAAGTAAAATTGTGTTATTCTTTTTTATTGGAAGTAATAATAATTAATTTAAACAATTAAAATAATACCAATATTAGGTTTTAATTTCAATAAGATGAATTTAAAATATATTTTTAGTTTAAATTTCGACAATAAATATCATTAAGAAGTCTGAAAATTCCTATAATTGGTTATTCATATTGCGAATAAGAAAAAAATATATCATAAATGAAAATTAAAATACTAAATTGTCAATTTAAATAATAAGAAAATACTAAATACATTTCATTAAATGACATATTTTTGTGTGCAACCTATGTTAGCATATTAATAAAGTTATTTTGTTGGCAGGGGGATAGTATTATGGAAGTGGTATTGGAAAATCTTATTAAAGGTCAAAACTTAGAAGACAAGGAGTATATATATTATTACAAACTTATAAAAAGTGATTTGTATATTTCTTGGCAAGAGGAAGACATAAAAGTTCAATCCTATGGGATAGAAATAATAAGAAAGGATTTTCAAAAAGAGCAACTTACAAATTCGGAAAGCAATAACATAAGACATATAAGTCCTCATAGATATAAAGTACATAATTTACTAAAAATGCTTTATGAACAAACAGTTTCACCTATTCATCTCATAGACATAATTGGAGAGTATGCAGATGAATATGTAGTTGATTATGAAAATGTATTAAAAAATGCATCTTCTATGTGTAAATGAAATAATTATATATAATTTATAAGGATAAATAGTAATAGATTTTAACTATTTATCCTTTATTTTTATTATGAAACAAACAAATTATTAAATTTGTCTTTTTTTACTTATAAATAGTTTGTTATATAATATAACTTAAGGAAGTGATGATAATTTGATCTACGGTATTGGAACAGATATTATTGAAATTAGAAGAATAGAAAAAGCCATAACTAGAAATAAAAACTTTACAAATAAATTATTTACCAAAGATGAGATGGACCTTTGGGAAAAGAAAAATTTTAAGCTAGAGTTTATAGCAGGAAGATTTGCAGCAAAGGAGGCTGTATCTAAGGCTTTAGGCACTGGAATTAGAGATTTTAATTTTAAAGATATAGAAATAACAAATGATGAACTAGGGAAACCACAGGTTATTTTAAAACCAAAAGCTGAAGATATAATAAGAAAAATATCAAAATCCCATAAATTTCATTTGAGCATATCCCATGAAAAAGAGTATGCTATAGCTTATGCTTTATTGGAGGTATTTATATGAGAATAACTTCTTCAGAAAATTTTAGAAAAGTGGACAATTATTCTATAGAAAATATAGGTATACCGAGTATTGTGCTAATGGAAAATGCAGCATTAAAGGTTGTATCTAATATAGACTTACAATTAAATAATAGATTTGTTATAGTCTGTGGAAAAGGTAACAATGGGGGAGATGGATTAGCTGTAGCAAGACATTTATATTGTTCAAATAAAGAAGTAGAAGTATTTATAATTGAGAAGAGTAAAAGTAGTACTAAGGATTTTGAAATAAATTATAATATATTAAAAAATATGAATTTAAATATTAAGACTATAAGGGATTATGAAGATTTAGATTATTTAAGAGATAGTATAATCAAAAGTGATATGACTGTGGATGCTATTTTTGGTATAGGACTTAGTAGAAAAATAGAGGGAATATATAAGGATACTATATCTGTAATAAATGAAAATAGTAAAAGTACACTGGCTATAGATATACCTTCTGGATTAAATGCTAATACAGGTGAAGTAGAAGGGGTTTGTATAGAGGCCAATATAACAGTTTCTTTTGAAATGTACAAAGAAGGATTTTTAACTTATGATAGGGATAAATATTTAGGAAATATTATTATTGAAAGCATAGGAATTCCTAGGGAAGTTTTAGATTTATTTTCTAATGATTCTTATATTATTGATAAGTATATGTTTAAAAATAATTTTAAAGAAAGAAATAAATATGAACATAAGGGCGATTTTGGGAAGGTATTACTTATAGCTGGAAGTAAAGGATTCTCAGGAGCAGCTTACCTATGCACAGAAGCAGCAGTTAAAAGTGGAACAGGACTTGTAACTTTGGCTACATCTAATGATATTCAAAATATACTAAGCTCTAAATTAGAGGAAGCTATGACTATAAATTATGAGAATTATGAAGACGTTAAAAATATTATGAAAAAAAGCAATTGTATAGCAATAGGTCCAGGCATGGGTAAAAATAATAACACAGAGGAACTGTTAAGAAAAATAATAAGGGATTATAATGGAACCATGGTTATAGATGCTGATGGTATAAATGTTTTAGAAAACAATTTAGACATAATAAAAAATGCAAAAGGCAAAATAGTTTTAACTCCACATTTGGGCGAATTTTCAAGAATAACAGGTTATGGCATAGATTATATTAAAAAAAATAGATTGAAATTAGCTAAAGAATTTGCTAAAGAGAATAAAATTATATTACTTTTAAAAGGATACAATACCATAATTACAAATGGGGAAGAAGTATTTGTAAATTCTACAGGTAATAGTGCTATGGCATCTGGAGGTATGGGAGACTGCTTAACAGGAATAATAGTATCTTTTATAGCTCAGGGATATAATCTCGTAGAAGCTACTTGCCTTGCAGCATATTTGCATGGGTACTGTGGTGAAAAATTATCTTTAAAAATGTTTTGTGTAAATGCCACTCATGTATTAGACTATATACCTTTTGCTATAAAGGAATTACAGAATATACAATCAAATTAATATGTTATTCAGCTTAAAAATTTTCTAATAGTGTAGGTGAAATGTATAATTAGATTAAAGAATACAACTAATTTAATGAGGCTTATTTTAAGTAATATAAAAGTATTTTGTAAGGACCTAGTAATATATAAATGAAAATAAGAATAATATTATTAATGAAATAAGAAGCGAATATTTAGGAGGCCTTACATGAAAAAATTATTTGTATTATGTTCAGCTATCGCAATAGTTTTAGCTACATTTTTATTTATACATTTCAATAAAAATAGTGAGTACGGAGATAGTATAGATTATTTGAAAAATTTGGAAAGTTATAGTTGTGATGTAGATATAAATATAAAAAACAAAAAACAAACAATTCAGTATAAAGGAAAGCAATTTTATAATAAGGAATTAGGCTATAGATTTGAATTAAATAAAGATAGAATATTATTATACACAAATAATAAAATATTTGTTAAGGATTTGGCTAATGGAGTAAAGTATAATAAAGATAAAGAGTTTGATAAATTTTATAGATTAACATTTATAGGGGAGTATATTTGTCTTTTATATACTAATGAGGAGATAAAAGTTGATTTAAGAGATGAAGGAAACTCTAAATATGAGGTTATAACATTAACTATACCAGGAAATAACAGGAATGCAGTAAAAGCGGAATTATTTGTAGAAGATGAAAAAAATATTCCTAAAAAATTAATAATATATGATAGTAAAAATAATGAAAGTGCAGTTATAAATTATACAAATTTTATACCAAATAGTAATTTGGATAAAAAATTATTTAATCCAGATAGCTTATAAAATTTATTTTAGAAAGCAGGGAAGATTTTGTTTAGAAATTTAAGAGCAGTATGGGCAGAAATTGATCTAGATAATTTACAGCATAACTTAAAAGAAATAAAAAAAATATGTGGAAATAAAGAAATAATAGGGGTTATAAAGGCTAATGCATATGGACATGGAGCCATGGAGATAGCCCCTACTCTTTTAGCAAATGGAGTAAGTAGGTTAGCAGTAGCAGTTTTAAGTGAGGCTATGGAGCTTAGAATGAGTGGAGTAAAGGAGCCCATTATGATACTAGGTTATACACCATGGGCTTTAGGGGATATGCTTTTAGATAATGATATAGAACAATCTGTATATTCTTATAACGATGCTTTAGAACTATCCAGAATAGCGGTGCTAAAAAGAAAAATATTAAAAATACATATAGTAGTAGATACGGGTATGGGGAGAATTGGTTTTTTACCTACAAAAGAAAGTGTAGAAAATGTATATAAAATAAGTAAGTTGCCTAATATTAAAATAGAAGGAGTGTTTTCTCATTTTTCTTCTGCAGACGAGTTAGACAAAGATTATACACTGTATCAAATGAATAAGTATAATCAATTTATAAATAAATTAGAAGAGAAAAATATTCAGGTACCTATAAAGCATATTGCTAATAGCGCAGCTATAATAGATTTAGAAAGTACTCACTTAGATGCAGTAAGAGCAGGTATTATAATGTATGGATATTATCCATCTAATTATGTATTAACAAATAATACAAAGTTAAAACCAGTAATGTCTTTAAAAACTAGTATAGTACACATAAAAAAAGTATCTTCAGGAGAATATATAAGCTATGGCAGAACTTTCAAAACAGAGAAAGAAAGCATAATAGCTACTTTACCTATAGGCTATGCAGATGGATATAATAGATTATTAAGCAATAAAGGAAAAGTCATAGTTAATGGTAAACTTGCTCCAGTGATAGGAAGAGTCTGTATGGATCAATGTATGATAGATGTAACCTCTATAGAAGATTTAAAAGTTGGAGATGTGGTTACAATTATGGGAGAAGAGAGTGGAGTAAGTTATACTGCAGAGGATATAGCATCAGAAATAGGCACTATAAGTTACGAAGTTATATGTAATGTAAATAAGAGAGTGCCTAGAGTATATAAGAAAGATGGTAAAATTATAAATGTAGTAAATTACATATAAAATTTATATAAAAGCATATTTATATGCAATTTACATAATAATACATAATTGTATTAAAATAAACTTTGACATTGAAATTCCTAAAACTTTATAATTAAATTATAGGTATTACATAGCCTTATTAGGAGGTATTATTTTATGGCGGATAAAAAGAAGGTAGTTATAAATCTTCCCAATACACTTTATAATGAAATAAATGAAATAATAAAAAAAGATTCCCAAAAAAGAAGTGAATTTTTTAGGGAAGCTATAATACTATATATTGAGGAGAGAAAAAAGCAAATAAAATTGGATGAAATGAAAAAAGGTTATATAGAAATGGCAAATATAAATAGAGACTATGCAGAACAGGGATTTGAACAAGATGTAAAAGATTTAAAAAACTATGAAGCTATGCTTTCGGAGAGTGATTTTCCAAATGACACAACAGATAGTAAAAAGAGGAGATATATTTTATGCTGATCTAAGTCCTGTAGTAGGTTCAGAGCAAGGCGGAATAAGGCCGGTTATAGTTATACAAAATAATGTAGGAAATAAATATAGTCCCACAGTAATAATTGCAGCAATAACTTCACAAATAAATAAGGCTAAACTACCAACCCATGTAGAAATATCCTCAGAGGATTATGGATTAAATAAAGATTCAGTAGTATTGCTAGAACAAATAAGGACTTTAGATAAGAGAAGATTAAAAGAAAAAATAGGTCATATGACAGATGAAGATATGAAAAAAGTTGATACTGCTATTTTAGTTAGTATGGCTTTGAATTAAATAGGATAAGGGTTTTTTACCCTTATCTTTTTTTGATTTTATATTATATTTTAATAGAATAAAGAAGATAATTATAAAAAATATTTTTGATTAATTAAGAATATATACATAAGAAAGTTATAGTTTGTTAATATATTTATATATAGCCCAAAATACTGGTTTAATATATAGCTTTTTGCACCTATATATTAAAATTAATTTTTATGTTACAATAATATAGTAAATAAGGGTAATTAAAAAATACTTGGAGGTAAAAATATGAAGAAGAACATAGAAGAGCTACAAGATATAGCTAAAGTTATTAGAAAAGACATAGTTTCAATGTTAACTGAATCTGCTTCTGGACATCCAGGAGGTTCTTTATCAGCAGTAGAGATATTGACTGCTTTATATTTTAATGATATGAATGTAGACCCTACTAATCCTAGGGATTTAAATAGGGACAGATTTGTTCTTTCTAAAGGGCATGCTGCTCCAGTATTATATAGTACTTTAGCAAGAAGAGGATTTTTTAATCCAGAAGAGCTAAAAACTTTAAGAAAAATCGGATCAATATTACAAGGTCATCCAAATATGAATGATGTTCCAGGTGTAGATATGTCAACAGGTTCTTTAGGTCAAGGAATATCAACAGCAGTAGGCATGGCTTTAGCGGGAAAACTTGATGAAAGAGATTACAGGGTATATGCCCTACTTGGGGACGGAGAATTAGAGGAAGGACAAGTTTGGGAAGCAACTATGGCAGCAGCTCATTACAAATTAGATAATTTGACTGTTTTTGTAGACTATAATGGATTACAAATAGATGGTCCTTGTAGTGAAGTTATGTCAGCAGAACCTATAGCAGATAAATTTAAAGCTTTTAATTGGAATGTTATAGAAATAGATGGTCATGATTTTAATGCTATATTAAATGCTATAGAAAGCGCAAAAAATACTAAAGAAAGACCAACTATGATAGTATGTAAAACTATAAAGGGTAAAGGTGTTTCTTTTATGGAAAATGAAGCTGGATGGCATGGTAAAGCACCAAGTGTAGAAGAATGTGAAAAAGCTATATGTGAAATCGGAGGTGACAAATAATGGGAGTTAAAATAGCTACAAGAGAAGCATACGGAAAAACATTAGCTAAATTAGCAGAAGAAAATTCAAAGGTAGTGGTTTTGGATGCAGACCTTTCAAAATCTACTAAAACTGCTGACTTTAAAAAAGTTTGTCCAGAAAGATTTATAAACGTAGGTATAGCAGAAGGTAATATGATGGGAATAGCTGCAGGACTATCAACTTGTGGTAAAATTCCTTTTGCTAGTACATTTGCAATGTTTGCTACAGGAAGAGCTTTTGAACAAATAAGAAATTCAATATGTTATCCAAACTTAAATGTTAAAGTATGCGCAACACATGCAGGAGTTACAGTAGGAGAAGATGGAGCTTCTCATCAATCTGTTGAAGATATATCATTAATGAGAAGTATACCAAATATGACTGTTATTTGCCCAAGTGATGCAGTAGAAACAGAAGCGGCTATAAGAGCTGTAGCAGAATATAATGGACCATGTTATGTAAGATTAGGAAGATCAGGAGTTCCAGTTATAAATGATAACAAAGAGTATAAATTTGAAATAGGAAAAGGAATAAAGTTAAGAGAAGGAAAAGAAGCTACTATAATAGCTACAGGAATAATGGTAGATGCAGCCCTACAAGCTTATAATATATTAGCTGAAGAGGGTATAAAGGTAAATGTTATAAACATACATACCATAAAACCTATAGATAAAGATATTATTGTAGATGCTGCAAGGAAAACTGGAGTAGTAATTACAGCAGAAGAACATAGCATAATAGGTGGATTAGGATCAGCTGTATGTGAAGTTTTAAGTGAAAATCATCCAGCACCAGTTTTAAGAGTAGGAATAAAGGATACCTTTGGTGAAAGTGGTAAACCTGCAGAGCTATTAAAAAAATATGAATTAACATCAGAAGATATAGTAAAGGCTGTAAAAAAAGGATTAAAATTAAAATAGTGATTTTTTATTAAAAAGGGTTGGTACCTTACCTTCCCTTTTGTATTGCTAAAATTAAAGGAAGGATATGATATGAAATATTATTTAAAGGATATATTATATAGTTTAAAATTATCCTTTTATCTATTTTTTGTAAGCTTTGCAATAGGTTGCTTCATAGGTGTTATATTTCCTAATAGATCCTTTTATGTTATATTTTTATGGGGATGTAGAGTATCTCAATATGTAGCTATTTTTGGTATGGCTATAGCAGGTATATCTTTTACTAAAGAGGAACTTTTAAGACCGCTGCATCATGAAAAACAATGGAAAAGCTATTTTAAAAAATTAAATTTATCCTTTGTAATATTATTAATGAGCATATTTTCATTGATGATATCGTATACAGTTCAGCGCTTATTTTTAAGAATTATAATTAAATGATTATTAGATTAATATTTTAAATTGGAATAATAATTATTTATGCATATATTTGATTTATTACACCTTTTTACAGAAGGTGTAATTTCATGTGAAAATTATATATAAAAATAAAATAGGGGGGTTTTTATGAAAAATAATAGATTTAAAGAGTACTTATTTATAACTATTGGAGTTTTCTTAGTAGCTACATCAGTAGTTTTTTTCTTTCAACCTAACAATATAGCGGCAGGAGGAACTACAGGAATTGCTATAATTATAAATAGTTTTTTTCCTTCATTACCAGTAGGTCTACTTATGTTAATAATGGAAGTTTTTTTGTACACAATAGCATTTATAGTTATAGGAAATAAGTTTGGTGCAAAAACAATTTATTCTGGATGTACGTTAGCAGCTATTATATGGATATTAGAAAAATTAGATCTTATGGGTGGAAAGGCCGTTACAAATGACTTACTTTTGGCTTCATTATTTGGAGTTTTTATATCAGCTATTGGAATGGGTATAGTGTTTAATCAAAATGCTTCTACTGGGGGGACGGATATATTAGCAAAAATTATAAATAAATTTTTTCATATAGAAATAGGAAAAGCTTTGTTGATGGTAGACTTTTTAGTAACTCTTTTTGCAGCGGCATCCTTTGGAGTAGAAAAGGGTATGTATGCTCTTTTGTGCGTGGTTATAAATGGATTTACTATAGATGCAGTGATAGAAGGACTTAATATGTCAAAGCAAATAATGATAATAAGTAAAAAAAATAAAGAAATAAGCGAGTTTATAATACAAAAACTTGAAAGAGGCTGCACATTATTTCATGGTAAAGGTGTATATAGCGATGAAGCTACTTATATCCTCTATACGGTTTTAAGTAGAAAAGAATTCATAAAATTAAAACAACATATAAAGGAAGTGGATAGTAAAGCCTTTATAACTGTAAGTGATGCTCATGAGGTTCTAGGAGAAGGTTTTAAAGATATAATTGAAGAAGCTTAGTAAATTATAGGAAGATGTTTGTATTATTTACAAACATCTTTTTATATTTTACAATAATTTAGTTTTTAATTTTTACTTTTATTGTGATATAATGTTGATAGTTAGAATTGTTTAAAGTAAAATGAAGCAAAAACTCAGAATAAGGAGAGGTATTCATGATTGAATTTAGAAATATAAGCAAGATATACAACGGAAATAAGTATGCACTATCAGATATAAACTTAGATATTGAAAAAGGAGAATTTGTGTTCTTAGTTGGACCTAGTGGTGCTGGTAAATCAACTTTTATAAAACTTTTACTAAGAGAAATAGAACCTACTTCAGGTAAACTACTTGTAGATGGTACAGATGTAACAGCACTTTCTAGAAAACAAATACCACATTACAGAAGAAAAATTGGAGTAGTTTTTCAAGACTTTAGATTAATACCATCATTAAATGTATACGAAAATGTAGCTTTTGCTATGAGAGCAATTGAAGCTAATCATAGAGAAATTAGAAAAAAAGTTCCTATGGTTTTATCATTAGTAGGTCTTTCAAATAAATATAAAGCTTTTCCACATGAACTTTCAGGTGGAGAGCAGCAAAGAATATCCTTAGCTAGAGCTATAGTAAATAATCCATCAATATTAATAGCTGATGAGCCTACAGGAAATTTAGATCCAGAAACATCTCTTGGCATAATGGATATATTAAATGATATAAACCATGCTGGGACAACTATAGTTATGGCAACTCATGCAAAGGATATAGTTGATAAAATGAGAAAAAGAGTTATAGCTATAGAAAAAGGAACAGTAGTTAGAGATACAGAAAGAGGTGTATACGGATATGAAGATTAGTACATTAAAATATTTTGTTGTAGATTCTATAAAGGGATTAAGAAGGCATAAAACCTTAAGTACAGCTTCTATAGCTACTGTAGCAGCTACCTTATTTATATTAGGAGTATTTCTTCTTTCCATAATGAATGTAAAACAAGCTGTTACAGAAGTTGAATCAAAAGTAGAAGCAACAATAGTATTAAAAGACAATATAAAGACAGAACAAGAAAAAGCTATAAAAGATAAAATAAATTCTATAACAGGGGTAGAAAAGGTATCCTATGAAAGTAAAAAAGATGCATTAAATAAATTTAAGAAGCAATTAGGAGAAGATAATAAGTCTTTAGCAGAAGGTTTGGAAAAAGAAAATCCATTACCGAATTCAATTATAGTAAGGGTAGAAAAACCAGAATTAGTTTCAAAAGTAGTAGGGTCTATAAAAAATATGGAGGGAATAGACCAAATAAAAGATGGTAAAGAAATAGTTGATAAAATAACTAAAATAACAAACACACTAAAATGGATGGGATTAGTATTGTTTTTAATACTAATAGGAGTATCTTTATTCTTAATAGGAAATACTATAAAGATCACAGTATATTCAAGAAAAAGAGAAATAGGAATAATGAAATATATAGGAGCTACCGATTGGTTTATTAGATGGCCCTTTGTATTTGAAGGAATTATCATAGGTATATTAGGAGCTATCATTGCCATTTTACTATTATATTATGGATATAAAGGAGTATACACTAAGGCATCAGCTGGATTAATATTTGTAAATTTATTAAATCCAAGTTACGTTTTATCAAGTATACTATGGATATTTGTTCTAGTTGGAATAGTAATAGGAGCTGTAGGAAGTATACTATCTATAAGAAAATTTTTATCAGTATAATTATTATATATTAGTAAACATTAAAATAAGAGAGCATGCACAATATAAGAAATATGTTAAATATTTTCTTATAAATGGTGCATGCTAGTTTTATAAATAAAAAAATTAATTTAAAATTAATTTTTTATTTTCTGTAATAATGTATTATTTAATATATAATACTTATATATTACTAATATATATTAAGGCTAAACAAAGAGGTGGGTAATTTGAAAAAAAATAAAAAATGGATTATATGGACAGTAGTTATAGTATTAGTAACAAATATTTTTACGTTTTTAGGTACAAATTTGGTTTCTTTATATTTGCCTAATGGCAAGGTTATAATTGGAGCAGACCAATATAAAGATATATTAAAATATCAAAAGATGTTTTTAATAAGAAATCAAATATATAAGTATTACGATGGTAAAATAGATGAAAGTAAGATGGCAGAAGGTGCAGTAAAAGGAATGACAGAATCTTTAAATGATCCTTATACTGTATTTATGAATGCTAAAGAGTACAAAGAGTTTAATGCTCAAACAGAAGGTAATTATAGTGGCGTAGGAATACAAATACAAGCTAAAGATGATAAAATAATTGTAGCTTCTACTTTTGAAGGATCTCCAGCTAAAGAGGCGGGAATACTACCAAAGGATGAAATTCAAAAGGTTAATAACACAACAGTAACAGGAAAGGAATTAGAAAAAGCTGTTTCCATAATGAAAGGAAAAGAAGGTACAGATGTTAAATTACAATTGTATAGAAAAGAAAAAGGTAGTTTTGAAGTAACATTAAAAAGAAAAAAAATAGATATACCTACTATAAAATCAGAAATGATTGATAATAATATAGGATATATACAAGTAAGTATGTTTGATGAACACACTTCAAAAAACTTTAAAAATGCTTTAGATAATTTAAAAGATAAGGGTATGAAATCTTTATTATTAGACTTAAGAGGAAATCCAGGAGGATTATTAGATGAATGCATTAATATGGCTTCTAATTTTATAGAAAAGGGAAAAGTTGTAGTATCAACTATAGATAAATATGAAAATAAGAAAGAATATAAATCTAAAGGTGGAGATTTTATAGGATTTCCAGTAACTATATTAGTAGATGAAGGCTCTGCAAGTGCTTCAGAGGTATTCTTAGGAGCTATGAAAGACTATAATGCAGCTACATCCATAGGAAAGAAAACTTTTGGGAAGGGTGTAGTTCAAACTATAATAGAGACTGGTGATAATACAGCCCTTAAAGTTACAATTTCAAAATATTATTCACCTAAAGGTATAAACATAAACCATAAAGGAATAACTCCAGATATGGAAATCGATTATCCAGAGGAGTTAAGAAAGAAAGAATATGATAGAAAAATAGATCCTCAATTTAATAAAGCTTTAAATATTGCAAAATCAAAGATAAAATAATATTGTATTTAATCTTTATATTTTTAATAGATGGTTTAGTTAGATTTTCTAACTAAACCATAGTTATGGAGAGGGGAATTATTTTTAATGGACATATTACTAATTACATTAAAGGCAGTAGCATATCTTTTGATAGAGCCCTATTCAGTAATAGTTTTGTTATTATTATCATTAATTTTATATAGAAAAAATAGAAAAACTATCATAATGCAAAAAATGATAATAGGCCAGAAGGTAACTACAGCCTTTGAATTAACAATATCTGAAGTAGTATTAGGAATATTTGCAGGAACTGCGGCTAGTTTAATTATGTCCTATTTAGGAATATTTTTTAGAGAAGATTCAGCTATTTATTTAATATTTTTAATATCTATGTTTTTTATGATCTTTAATCCTAGATTTATATGCTTCTCATACTCTGGAGCTGCATTGGGCATGGTTAGCTTAATACTTTTAAACATGGCTAAATTATTAAATATGCCACAATTAAATTTTGTTAATATAGATATACCAGCCTTAATGTCAATGGTTGCTATATTACACTTAGTTGAGGGTATATTAGTTATGATAGATGGAGATAGGGGCTATGTTCCTGTTTTTACAAATAGAGATGATAAGATAATAGGAGGATTTGTACTTCAAAGATATTGGATATTACCAATAGCTTTTATGCTTATGATTAACAATCAAGCTCTTTCAAATATTAGTCAAGGTGGAGCACCTATGCCTAATTGGTGGCCTTTACTAAAAACAGGCTTACCATTAAGTGTACTTAATGCAGCAGTTATAGCATTAACATCTTTTTATGGAATAATTGGGTATAATGCTGTTACTTTTACTAAAACTAGAAAAGAAAAAAAATTTATATCAGGATTATATATAGTAATATATAGTTTAATACTTTTTATGCTTTCAAGATTAGCAATTATGAATACATTACTTAAAGTAGTTGTATTAATTTTTGCTCCAGTAGGTCACGAGGCTATGCTATATATACAAAAATATTTTGAATTAAAAGGAGAGCCTAGATATATAAGCACAGAAGAAGGCATTATGGTATTAGATGTAGCAAAAGATTCTGTAGCAAATAAAATGGGTATAAAAAGTGGAGATTTATTATTACAGGTAAATGATAAAGAGATAGATAGCGAGGAAGATATAGTTAAATCTATAGGACAAATGTATGGACATATATCTTTTAAGATAAAAAATGATGTAGGAAGATTAAAGACCGTAAATTATCGTATGTTAACTTCTTACGAAAAACTAGGTATTGTATTTGTACCTAAAAATGTACCTAAAAATACATCTGTAATAAAGGTTAAGAGTGAGAAATTTCAAGATATATTAGAAAAAATTAAAAACAAAGATAAGGATGAATAAGATGAGCCAGTTTAAGGTAATTTCAAAATTTAATCCTACAGGAGATCAGCCTAAAGCTATAAAAGCTATTGCTAAAGGTATAGAAAATGGGGAAAAATTTCAAACGTTAATAGGTGTAACAGGATCAGGTAAAACTTTTACTATGGCAAATATTATAGAAAAGGTTCAAAAACCTACTTTAGTTTTAGCTCATAATAAAACATTAGCAGCTCAGCTATGCTCAGAATTTAGAGATTTTTTCCCTAATAGTTCAGTGGAATATTTTGTATCTTATTATGATTATTATCAACCAGAAGCATATGTAGCTCAAAGTGATACATACATAGAAAAGGATGCATCTATAAATGATGAAATAGATAAATTGAGACATTCAGCTACAGCAGCTTTATTTGAGAGAAGAGATGTAATAATTGTAGCTTCTGTGTCCTGTATATATGGACTTGGTAATCCAGAAGAGTATAAAAAATTAACGATATCTTTAAGAGAAGGAATGGAAAAAGATAGAGATGAAATTATTAAAAAGTTAGTAGAGATACAATATGAAAGAAATGATATTGATTTTTCTAGAGGTACCTTTAGAGTTAAGGGTGATGTGTTAGATATTTTCCCTGCTGCATCTAGCAATAAGGCAATAAGGGTTGAATTTTTTGGGGATGAAATAGATAGAATAAAGGAATTTGATTCATTAACAGGAGAAACCATAACTAAATTGAAACATGTATCAATATTCCCAGCTTCCCACTTTGCAACTTCAAAGGATAGACTAGAAATTGCTATAAAAAGTATAGAAGAAGAACTAGAAGAAAGAGTGAAAGAGCTAGTATCACAAGATAAAATATTAGAAGCTCAAAGGTTGAAACAAAGAACTAATTTTGATATAGAAATGATGAGAGAAGTTGGATATTGTACAGGCATAGAAAATTATTCGAGAGTATTAGATGGAAGAGCTAAGGGAACATCACCTCAGACATTATTAGATTATTTTCCTGATGATTTTCTTCTTTTTATAGATGAAAGTCATGTAACTCTTCCACAAGTAAAAGCTATGCAAGCAGGGGATAAATCAAGAAAAGATTCCCTAGTGGAATATGGATTTAGGCTGCCTTGTGCTTATGATAATAGGCCTCTTACTTTTAATGAGTTTGAAAATAAATTAAATCAAGTAGTTTTTGTAAGTGCTACACCAGCAAAATATGAATTAGAACATTCTACTAATATAGCAGAACAAGTTATAAGACCTACAGGACTTCTAGATCCCGAAATAATTGTTAAACCAGTGAAGGGGCAGATAGATGACTTATATGCTAACATACAGGAAACAATTAAAAGAGGATTTAGAATTTTAGTAACTACATTAACAAAAAAAATGGCAGAAGACTTGACAGATTATTTAAAAGAGATGGGAATAAAAACTAGATACTTACATTCAGATATAGATACTATAGAAAGAATGAAGATAATACATGATCTTAGAAAAGGAGAATTTCATGTTTTAGTAGGAATAAACTTACTAAGAGAAGGATTGGATATACCAGAAGTGGCTTTAGTTACAATATTAGATGCAGATAAAGAGGGATTTTTAAGATCAGAAACCTCTCTTATACAGACCGTTGGAAGGGCAGCAAGAAACTCTGAAAGTAAGGTAATTATGTATGGAGATGTTATAACTAAATCCATGGAAAAGACTATAGAAGAAACCAATAGAAGAAGAAAAATACAAATGGAATATAATGAAAAACATGGAATTGTTCCTAAAACTATAATAAAAGATATAAGAGAAGTAATTCAAATAAGCGATATAGCAGAGGAAAGAGAAGAATATGACAATTTAAATGAAGCATTAAAATCTTATAATAATGATATAGATAAATTAATAGAACAATACGAAAAAGAAATGAGAGAGGCAGCACAAAATTTACAGTTTGAAAAAGCAGCTCATTTGAGAGATGTAATATACAAATTAAAAAAAGATAAAGAAACAGAATTTTAAGGAGTGTAATAACAAATAATGAAGGATAAAATTATTATTAAAGGTGCTAAGGTTAATAATTTAAAAAATATAGATCTTCAGTTGCCAAGAGATAAATATATAGTGTTTACAGGCCTATCTGGTTCTGGTAAATCCTCATTAGCTTTTGACACTTTATATGCAGAGGGACAGAGAAGATATGTAGAATCTTTATCTGCCTATGCCAGACAGTTTTTAGGACAAATGGATAAACCAGAAGTAGATTATATAGAAGGGTTATCACCGGCTATATCTATTGATCAAAAAACCACTAATAGAAATCCACGTTCAACCGTTGGAACTGTGACAGAAATATATGATTATTTAAGATTATTATACGCAAAAATCGGCAAACCTCATTGCCCTAAATGTGGAAAAGAAATAACTCAGCAAACAGTAGATCAAATGGTAGATAAAATAATGACTATGGCGGAAAGAACTAAAATACAAGTATTATCTCCCATCATAAGTGGAAGAAAAGGTGAGCACATTAAGACCATAGAAAACATAATAAAATCAGGATATGTAAGAGCTAGAATAGATGGAAATATAGTAGATCTAGAAGAGGAAGAAATAAAGTTAGAAAAAAATAAAAAACATACAATAGAGGCTGTAGTAGATAGATTAGTAGTTAAAGAAGGCATAGAAAGTAGACTTGCAGATTCTATGGAAACTGCATTAAAGTTATCAGAAGGAATAGTAATAATAAATGTTGTGGGAGAAGAAGATATACTTTTTAGTGAAAAATTTGCTTGTGTAGATTGCAATATAAGTATAGGAGAAATAGCTCCTAGAATGTTTTCTTTTAATTCTCCTTATGGAAAATGTGATAAATGTGATGGATTAGGTACTCTAATGGAAATAGATGAGGACTTAGTTGTACCAAATAAAAGTAAGAGTATAGTAGAAGGAGCAATAGTTCCCTTAGGTAGTGGTAGTTTAAAAGAAGATTCATGGACTTTTAGTATATTAAAAGCTTTGTCAAAGGAGTATAAATTTGATTTAAATACTCCTATAGAAAAATTGGATCCTAAAATAGTAAAGATTATTTTATATGGACTAGATGGAGAAAGAATAAAGGTAAATTATAAAAAAGAAAATAGAACTATGGAATTAAATCATGCTTATGAAGGTGTTATAAATAATCTTAGAAGAAGATACATAGAAACTAATTCTGATTATATAAAAAGAGATATTGAAAGATATATGAGTGACAATCCTTGTCCAAAATGTAAGGGGGCAAGACTTCATGATGAAGCACTATCCGTTACAGTGGCACATAAAAATATATTTGAGTTTTGCAGTATGTCTATAAAAAAAGAACTAGATTTTATAGAATCTTTAGAGCTATCTAAAAAAGATGAAATAATAAGTAATCAAATACTAAAAGAGATTCGTAGTAGATTAAAATTTTTAATAGATGTAGGTTTAGATTATCTTACATTATCTAGAAATGCATCAACTTTATCAGGAGGAGAATCTCAAAGAATAAGATTGGCTACACAAATAGGATCTAGTTTAGTGGGAGTTTTATATATATTAGATGAACCTAGTATAGGACTTCACCAAAGAGATAATGATAGACTTATAAAAACATTAAAAAATTTAAGGGATTTAGGGAATACTTTAGTAGTTGTAGAACATGACGAAGATACCATAAGAGAAGCAGACTATATTGTTGATATAGGCCCAGGTGCCGGTGAACATGGCGGAGAAGTAGTGGCAGCGGGAACTTTAGAGGATATAATGAATACTGAAAAGTCTATAACAGGACAATATATAAAGGGAGTTAGAACAATATCAGTACCTGAAGAAAGACGAAAGGGTGAAGGTAAATATATATCCATAAAGGGAGCTAAAGAAAATAATTTGAAAAACGTAAGTGCTAAATTCCCTATAGGATTATTTACTTGTGTAACAGGGGTTTCTGGTTCAGGTAAAAGTACTCTAGTTAATGGAATATTATATAAAGGTATTCATAAAAAGTTAAATAATTCAAAGGATAATCCAGGGAAACATAAGGAAATTACTGGTATAGAAAATGTAGATAAGGTTATAAATATAGATCAGAGCCCTATAGGTAGAACTCCAAGATCCAATCCTGCCACCTATACAGGAGTATTTGATATTATAAGAGAAGTCTTTTCAAATACTAAGGAAGCTAAAATGCGAGGATATAAACCAGGAAGGTTTAGTTTTAATGTTAAAGGTGGAAGATGTGAGGCTTGTAGCGGAGATGGAATTATAAAAATTGAAATGCAATTTTTATCTGATGTATATGTTCCCTGTGAAATTTGTAAGGGTAAAAGATATAATAGAGAAACTTTAGAAGTAAAATATAAGGGTAAGAATATATCAGATGTATTAAATATGACTGTAGAAGAGGCTTTAAACTTTTTTGAAAATATTCCACGTATAAAAAATAAGCTTCAAACTCTTATGGATGTAGGCTTAAGTTATATAAGACTAGGCCAATCCTCTACACAACTTTCAGGGGGCGAAGCTCAACGAATAAAATTAGCTTATGAGTTATCTAAAAGAAGTACAGGAAAAACTCTCTATATATTAGATGAGCCTACTACTGGACTTCATATGGAAGATGTAAATAAGTTAATAAGTATATTACAAAGATTAACAAATTCAGGTAATACCGTAGTGGTTATAGAGCATAATCTAGATGTTATAAAAAATGCGGATTATTTAATAGATCTAGGGCCAGAAGGTGGAGAAAAGGGAGGAACTATAATAGCAGAGGGAACCCCAGAAAAAATTTCAAGAGCTAGTAACTCATATACAGGACAATATTTAAAAAAGATGTTATAATTTATTTGGGACTAGCATATAAACATATAGGTGCTAGTCCTTTAAATACAAATATTTTAGCATAATATACCAACAGGGAAGGTAAAGAAGGTGAGAGTATGGATTTAAGTAAATTAAGTCTGATTTTCAAAATAGTTATAATAGGTGTAGTATATATTATAATATTTTGGGCTTTGAAAATAATGTATAAAGATATGAAAGGCGGAAATAAAAAAAGAAGACCTACTGGTAGAAGAACCTTTGGTTTAGAAATAATACATGCTATAAATAAATCTGAATTAAGAAAAGGTGCCGTCATACCTATTAGAGGAGATATAACCATAGGAAGAAAACCAGATAATGTATTAATATTAGATGATCCTTACGTTTCAGGACATCATGCAAAAATTTATAGTAAAAATACTCAACATATAATAGAAGATTTAAATAGTACAAATGGAACTTTATTAAATGATAAAAACATTACAGGGAAAAATCATTTATCACCAGGAGATCTAATAAAAATAGGTGGTACAGTTTTTAAAGTAATAGGATAAGATAAAATCCATGAAATGTGGGATGGTGAGAAGGATGGATTCTATAAAGGGTGAAAAAAGACTTTTAAGATATACTTATTTTTTATGTATAGTATGCTTTTTCAATTTAGCTATATTAAAACAACCTTTTGATAAAGGAGCTATGATAATAGCTGCAGTTACTTGTTTATTAATAGGATATTCCTATTTTATAATAAGAAAATTTTTCTCCGATGGAGATAAATATATGTTTATTTTTTCTAGTATACTATCAGTTATAGGCATAGTTATGCTTTACAGAATAGATGTAAGTACTTCCATAAAGCAGATAATATGGTTTGCTATTGGGGTTACAGTTTTTATATTAATGGTAGTTTTACTGCCAGATCTAAAAAGGTTTGATAAATACAAGTATTTATTTTTAATAATTACTATTTTATTTATGGGTCTTGGAACTTTATTTGGAAAAGAAACATATGGAGCAAAGAACTGGGTAAATATAGGTGGTATTGCTTTTCAGCCATCAGAGTTTGGAAAAATATTTTTAGTAGCTTATTTAGCTGCTTCATTAAAAGATTATGATGGTAAATTTATAAAGTTAATAGAACCAGCTGTAGTAGTTATGATGTGTTTAGGATTTATGGTATTGCAAAGAGACTTGGGTTCCGCTTTAATATTTTTTGGTATATCTATAACTATGTTATACATAGCTACTTCTAAATTAAAATATGTATTAACTTGTTTAGGATTGTTTGGCGCAGGATCAGTTATATCTTATAAATTGTTTGATCATGTTCAGACAAGGGTGCTTATATGGAAAAATCCATGGCCTTATGCTAGTGGGAAAAGTTATCAGATAGTTCAATCTATGCTTTCTATAGCATCTGGAGGATTAAGTGGAACTGGATTAGGACTTGGACATCCAGAATATGTGCCAGTAAATACTACAGATTTCATATATGCAGTTATATGTGAAGAATTAGGAATATTAATGGGATTTGCCATAATAATATTTTATTTTCTTTTATTTTATAGAGGTATGAGAGCAGCAGTACATGCAGAAAATAATTTTTCAAGACTTTTAGCAGTAGGGTATAGTGCTATGATAGCTTCTCAAGTATTAGTAATAGTAGGTGGAGTTATAAACATGATTCCTCTTACTGGTATAACATTGCCTCTAGTAAGTCGTGGAGGAAGTTCCATGATGAGTATTTATATTTGTTTAGGTATATTGCAAAAGATATCAGAAGAGGGTAGATAAAATTATGAAGGATATTTCAAATAATATAAAAAAAGTTTTATTAGTTTTTTTAATATGCTTTATGGGACTTATAACCTATATAACCTATTTTGAAATAGTAGTTGGGCCTAAAATAGTAGATAGTACTTATAATAGGAGATTATGGGTAAAAAGAAATGAAGTATTAAGAGGAACTATATATGATAGAAATATGAAAGCACTAACTAAGAGTGAGAGAGTAAACAGTGAATTGCAAAAAAGAGAATATACTGGTAATTCTATGTTTGCCCATGTGTTAGGATATGTTAATGTAAAATATGGACTAACAGGGTTAGAAAAAAAGTATGACAAGGAACTAATGTCAACAGATATAAAGGATGATTTGACAACTTTCTTTAAAAATAAAGGTAAGTTGGAACAAAAGGTAGGACATAATTTAAAAACAACATTAGACTATAAAGTTCAAAAGGCTGCTTATGATGCCTTAGGGGACAATAAAGGATCAGTAGTTGTATTAAATCCAAAAACAGGAGAAGTATTAGGAATGGTATCTAAGCCATCCTATGATCCTAATAAATTAGATGAAATATGGGGAAGTATAAATAAGGATAAGAATATTCCTCTAATAAATAGGGCTACAGCAGGATTGTACCCCCCAGGATCTACTTTTAAAATAGTAACTGCTTTAAGTGCCTTAGAGAATATGTCCGGTGTAATGAATAGAACATTTCAAGATAATGGTAGTTTGGATTTAGGGGGAGGATATACCTTAGGTAATTATGGTGGGGCAGCCTATGGAGGCCTTGATTTAAAAGGTGCATTTGTTCATTCAAGTAATGTAGTGTTTGGTAGTTTGGCGTTAGAGCTAGGTAATTCAAGACTAAAGGGGACTTCAGAAAAATTTTATTTTAATAAAGAAGTTCCTACAGATGGTATAGCCATAGAAAGTAGTAAGTTCCCATCTTTAAAGAGCTATGAAAAGGGAAGTATAGCTCAAAGTGGAATAGGTCAAAGCTCTGTATTAGTAACTCCTATGGAGATGGCTTTAATTGGAGCTACAGTTGCTAATGATGGAGTTATGATGAAGCCTTATTTAGTAAGAGAAGTTTTAAATAGTAAAGGCGAGTTAATAAGAACAATTCCACCAGAATCTAATGGAGAAATAGTAAGTAAAAACAATGCTAGAATAGTTAAAGACTTTATGAGAGGCGTTGTAAATGAGGGTAGTGGTAGAAATGCTAGTATAGAAGGCATTCAAGTTGCTGGAAAGACTGGAACAGCGGATCATAATGAATCCAGTAAAGGCAAGGCAGCCCATTCCTGGTTTGTAGGTTTTGCACCTTATGATAATCCTGAAGTAGCTATAGCAGTAATTGTAGAAAACGGAGGCCAAGGTGGTATAGCTGCAGCTAGTATAGCCTCACAAGTAATGAGCGCAGCTTTAAGTAAATAATAAAATAGGGGTGAAGGATAAAGTCATATGAAAATTGCAGATATAATTAGTGAAAACAGTGGTCAAGTAGTAGAATTTAATGCCTTAGTTAATGATAAAAGGACAAATTATAAAAAAGATGGTAGTCCATATCTACTGCTTATATTACAAGATAATACAGGAACAATAGCTTTTCCAGTATGGGATAAATATGAACATTTAAATAATTTATTAGAGATAAATTCTATTGTATCCGTAAAGGGAGTAGCTGCTACATTTAATGGTAACATGCAGATAAGAAATCCAGTTATAAATGGATTTAAGGGAAATATAAATTATTCTGATTTTGTACCAGAATATAATATACCTAAAAATTTAATAAATTATTTTAATGAAACTATAAATAGTTTAGAAGATAAATATAAAAAAATAGCTATAGCAGCTACTGGAGCTATGGGATATGATGAGAAAAGATGGAATGAATTTATAACCTGTGTGGCCGCAGAAAAATTTCATGGTAACAAAAGAGGTGGATTATTTCTTCATACAGTAGGAGTTATGAAAACCATAGAAAATATAATATCTGACTATATAACAAATCCATTTTATATGAGCGCAAAGGATTCTATAAATAAAGATAGATTAATGCTTAAAGCCATTGTTCATGACATAATGAAAATTAAAGAATATGATTATGAAGGTATAATAAGAAGAAAGTCCATAAAAATGGACCATTTAGTTATGGGAGCTTCCTATATAAATGAAATAAATAGTGAAGTTGGAAAAGTTTTAGATGAGGAGGAGTTAGATGACATTTGTTATTCTATATTATCTCATCATGGAGAATTTGGTAACTTTCAGCCTAAAACAATAGAGGATGTATTGTTAAATGCGGCAGATATAATTGATAGTCAAATAGTCAATGCCATAGAAAACAAAATATAATTTTATTAAATAAATCTTGTGTAATTCACAAGGTTTATTTAATTTTAAAATTTTTTCTTAAAACCATTAAATTTACTCGAAAATTGCAAATAAAGGGCAAAAAAGTGCAATTTAATGATATAATATAAGAAATAAAGAAAAGAATTAAATAAAAAAATTAAAAATATTTAAATAGAGGAGAATTTTATGAAAGGTAAAACACATGCGGGAGTAGGGATAGCGGTGTTTTTATCTATATATAGTAGATTGCCAGGAAACTTTAGTTATTTAGGTTTGCTTGTAGTTTTTATATCCTCTTTACTTCCAGATATAGATCACCCAAAGAGTATATTCAATAAATATATACTACTTTTTAAAAATAAAGCTTCAAAAATAGCTTTCTATAGTTGTAGTGGTGTCTTGGTATTTTGGTATGACTATCTTTATACAAGAGAACCAGCCCTAAAGGCTTTAGCTATAATGCTAATAGTAATAGCTATATCTTCTCATAGGAATGGTCTTACCCACAGTCTATTTGGTATGATTATATTTGCATTTATAGCAGGCTATTTAGGAAATATGTATAATATACATTATATGGTATATTATCTCTTTATTGGTTATGGTAGCCATATTTTATGTGATATGGCCACTAATAGAGGGGTTCCACTTTTGTATCCCTTTAGCAAAAAAAAATTTAAATTTCCTTTAACCTATAAAAGTAATTCTAAAATAGCAACATTAATAGAGGCTATATTAACTACTTCAGTTTTAATATTAACAATATATAAGTTACCAATAATTTTTCCCAAATAATAGGAGTGATTAAGTGTTTGATTTAGAATATCAATTAAAAAATCTGCCAGATAAACCTGGAGTATATCTAATGAAAAATAATTTAGGGGAAATTATTTATGTAGGAAAAGCAAAAGTATTAAAAAATAGAGTAAGGCAATATTTTCAAAAATCACAAAAACATTCTGAAAAAGTTAAGGCTATGGTGAAAAATATAGAAGAATTTGAGTATATAATTACAGACTCAGAAATGGAAGCTTTAATATTAGAATGTAATTTAATAAAAAAATATAGACCAAAATATAATATACTTTTAAAGGATGATAAACATTATCCTTTTATAAAGGTTACATTATCCGAGGATTTTCCTAGAGTAATTTCTACAAGGAAGGTTACAAAGGACGGAAGTAAGTATTTTGGTCCCTATGTAGATGGGAATTCTGTTAAGGATATTATAGAATTAATAAAAAAGACGTTTCCAATAAGAACTTGCAAAAAAAATATAGTAGAGGGTGCTAAACTTATAAGGCCCTGCTTAAATTATCAAATAGGGCTATGCAAAGCTCCATGTGCTCAGTACATAAATAAAAGTGACTATAGAGAAATTATAGATGATGTTATAAAATTATTATCAGGAAAACAGCTAGATATAGTAGAAAATTTTAAAATAAACATGGAAAAAGCAGCGGAAAATTTAGAATTTGAAAAAGCAGCAATGTTAAGAGATAAAATAAATGTCATAGAAAAAATAGGGGAAAAACAAAAAATAATTTTGAATAATTTTGATAATGAAGATTACATATCATTATATAGTGATGAAAAGGATACATGTTTTCAAGTATTCTTTTTAAGAAACGGCAAAATAGTAGGAAGAGAACATTTTATTATAGAAGATACTTTTGATACTAATTCTTCTACTTTGATTTCTAATTTCTTAAAAGAATTTTATGGTGGTACTGCTTATATTCCTAAGATTATATATGTTCCTGATGTAGAAGATAGAGAATTATTAGAACAATGGCTGACATTAAAAAAGGAAAATAAATCTACAATTAAAGTACCAATAAAAGGAGAAAAAAAGAATATATTAGATTTAGTTCAAAAAAATGCTAGAACCACATTAGAAAATTTTAAATTGAAATATTTACAAGAGAAAGCTTTATATGATAATGTTTTAAAGGATTTAAAAAATATATTAAACCTAAAAGAAGAACCTATAAGAATAGAAGCTTTTGATATATCTAATATACAAGGATTTGATTCTGTGGGAAGCATGGTAGTTTTTGAAAAAGGCAGAGCAAAACCTAGTGATTATAGAAGATTTAAGATAAATACAGTAAAGGGTGCTGATGATTACAAAAGTATGAAAGAAATACTGACTAGAAGATTTCAGCATGGATTAAGTGAGATAAAGGCTATACAGGATAGAAAGTTAAATTTTAGTTCAGGAAAGTTTTCTGTTTTTCCAGATTTAATATTAATGGATGGTGGTAAAGGACAAGTAAATATTGCACTAGAGGTTTTAAATAGCTTTAATATAAATATACCTGTTTGTGGTATGGTTAAGGATAATAAACATAGAACTAGAGGTTTAATTTATAATGGAGAGGAAATAATTATAAATAAATATGGAAGTGTTATGAAGTTTATCACTAGAGTGCAAGATGAAGTTCATAGATTTGCCATAAGTTATCATAGGAGTTTAAGAGGAAAAAATAGTTTTCATTCTTTGTTAGATGATATCCCTAATATAGGAGAAAAAAGAAAAAAAGATTTACTTTTTAATTTTAAAAGCATAGATAACATAAAAAAAGCCACCTATGAAGAACTTTTGAGCATACCATCTATGGATAAAAAGTCAGCTGAAAGTGTACTTAAATTTTTTGAATAGAAATTTATAAGAAATGGTGCTTAAGCAAAAAGTATAAAATTATTGAGAGAAGGGTTAAAATGAAATATTTAGTAGATACACATACACATACAATAGTAAGTGGTCATGCATACACTACATTTTTAGAAAATGTACAAGAGGCTTCTAATATAGGGTTAAAAGTTTTAGGAACTACGGATCACGGGCCAAGTATGCCAGGGGGACCTAATTTATTTTATTTTAATAATTTTAGAGTTATGCCTAGAAAACTAAAGGGAGTAACTTTATTACATGGTTGCGAAGCTAATATTATAGATTTTAAAGGGATGCTAGATATTCCTGATTTTACTCAAAAAAAATTAGATGTAATCATAGCTAGTTTACATGATGTTTGTGTAAGACCTGGTAGCAGAGAAGAAAATACAGAGGCATTAATTAATGTTATGGAAAATCCTTATGTAGATATATTAGGGCATATTGGAAATCCTTCCTTTCCAATAAATGAAGAAGTAGTAGTAAAGAAGGCTAAAGAAAAAAATGTATTAATAGAAATAAATAACGGCTCTTTTGGTTCTAGAAAGGGCAGTGAAGAAACATGCAAAAAGGTGGCAAATTTATGTAAAAAGCATAAAGTAAATATTATAGTAGGTAGTGATTCACATGTTTCTTTTCAAATAGGAAGATTCCCTAAAGCTGATAATATGCTTAAAGAGGTAGGTATGCCAGAGGATCTTATTATAAATAATGAAGAGAATAAAATATTAAAATATTTAAAGAATAAAGGAAAGTTAAAGGATTTAAATCTTGATTAAGGGCTAAGCATACATTATACTAATAAGGGTATTTAATTTAGTAATAAAAAAATCAAGGAGAATGTGTTATGAACCAATATAAAAATTTTATCATGCAATTTCAAGATATAGTTGGAAATAATAATGTTTTAATAGATGAACCCATGAAAAATCATACTTCATTTAAAGTTGGGGGACCAGCAGATTTATTAATTACACCTACAACTTTAGAACAAGTAAAGGATAGTATTGCTTTATGTAAAAATAGTAGTATACCTTATTATATAATAGGGAATGGTTCAAATTTATTGGTAAGAGATGGTGGATTAAGAGGTGTAGTTATTAAGTTTTCAAAATTAGGCGATATAAAAGTAGAAGGAGATAGAGTAATGGCTCAAAGTGGAGCTCCTTTAACTAATATTTGTAATGAAGCCTTAAAAAGTAATTTAGGTGGACTGGAGTTTGCTTGTGGTATACCAGGTAGCGTAGGCGGAGCAGTTACGATGAATGCTGGTGCTTATAATGGAGAAATATCTCAAGTTATAGAAAGTGCTAAGGTTATAGATAAAGATGGAAATGTATTTTTACTAGACAAAGAACAGTTAGATTTAGGATATAGAATGAGTGCTATTCAAAAGTATCACTATATTGTTTTAGAAGTAACTTTCAGATTACATAATAGTGAATATGATACTATAAAAAATAGAATAATGGATTTAAATAGAAGAAGAACAGAAAAACAACCTTTAGAATATCCATCAGCAGGTAGTACTTTTAAAAGACCGGAAGGACATTTTGCAGCAAAACTTATAGAAGATACAGGTTTAAAAGGTAAATCTATAGGGGGAGCTCAGGTTTCAGAAAAACATTCTGGTTTTATAATAAATAAGGGAGGCGCTACTGCAGGGGACATATTAAATCTTATAGAATTTGTACAAAATAAGGTTAAAGAAAAATTTGAAGTAGATCTTCATACAGAAGTTAGAATAATTGGAGAGGAAAACAATTAAAATATGAGCAATAAGGGAAGTCTTAACAAATGGCTTCCCTAGTTTATTGTTAAATAGGTATATGATATAATTAAATAAAACATAAAATAATATTCCTTAATTTTAAAGGGAGGTAAAAGATGAGGTTTGTTATAGTTACAGGACTATCAGGAGCAGGAAAAACTCAGGCTATAAGAAGTTTAGAAGATTTAGGATTCTTCTGTGTGGATAATTTACCACCAACATTAATACCTAAGTTTGCAGAAGCTTGTTATCAAACAGAGGGTAAGATTAAAAAAATAGCTTTAGTTATAGATATAAGAGGTGGGAAATTTTTCGATGACCTATTTGAAAGTTTAAAATATTTAAAAGAAGAGGGATATAAATACGAGATTTTATTCTTAGATGCTTCCGATGAAGTTCTTATAAAGAGATTTAAAGAATCTAGAAGAAAGCATCCCTTGTCACCGGATGGAAGAATTTTAAATGGTATATCTATGGAAAGAAATAGATTGCGTGAAGTAAAAGATAGGGCAGATAATATAATAAACACTTCAGAACTTGCAACTAGAGAGCTTAGAGAAGCTATAAATGAAATATATGGAGAACAGGATCAAATAGAAAACCAACTTATTATAACTGTATTATCTTTTGGATTTAAGTATGGAATTCCTTTAGATTCTGATTTAGTATTTGATGTAAGATTTTTACCTAATCCTTACTATATAAAAGAACTTAAAGAATATTCAGGTAAAGATAAAAAAGTAAGTGATTATGTAATGAGCTTTGATGTGACAAATAAGTTTGTAAATAGATTAGAGGATATGTTAGACTTTTTGATACCAAATTATTTTAAAGAGGGTAAAAGACAATTAATAATTTCTATAGGTTGTACTGGAGGTAGACATCGTTCAGTAGCTATTGCTAACGCTATATATGAAGGATTAAAGTTAAAGGGACATAAAGTAAATATAGATCATAGAGACATAAATGAAGATATTCATAAAGGCGGTAAAAAGCTATGAAGCTTATAGACTGGTTAAGGCCTGGTATAAAAGTTAAACGATGGGTATTGTTAGCTATTATGGGTATCCTTTTAATAGTGTTTGGTATGTTAGAATTTGTTAGAAACAGATTTTATAGCAATTATTATATAGCTTTTTATGTATTTCTAATAGGTTCTGGAGTATTTGTACTATATATATCTGTAACTCAAGGAATGAAATCAATAATAGCCTTAGTGAATAAAGGATATTTAAATATATCTTTAGACTCTAAGAAACTAGAAAATTTGATATATGAGAAGAGACTATTAGTTAAAGGTCCTAAAATAGTCGCTATAGGTGGAGGAACCGGTTTATCTACCATGTTAAGAGGACTTAAATATTATACATCCAATATAACAGCTATTGTTACAGTTGCAGATGATGGTGGGGGTTCTGGTGAATTAAGAGAAGATTTAGGCATGTTACCCCCAGGAGATATAAGAAATTGTATATTATCTCTATCAGATACAGAACCTTTAATGGAGGAACTTTTACAATATAGGTTTACAGACGGAAGACTTAAAAACCAAAGCTTTGGTAATTTATTTTTAGCTGCTATGGATGGAATATCTAATAATTTTGAAGAAGCAGTTCAAAAGGTTAGTTCTGTTTTAGCTGTTACAGGAAAAGTTGTACCAGTAACTTTAGAAAATATAGTGTTAAAAGCTAAGCTAGAAAACAATATGATAGTAGAGGGAGAATCTAATATACCAGAGAAAAGTCTACAGCATAATAGTAAAATACAAAATGTATTTATAGAACCAGAAAACGCTAAGGCTTTATCTGAGGCTGTCACAGCTATAAAGGAAGCAGATGCTATTATATTAGGCCCTGGTAGCCTATATACTAGTGTTATTCCTAATTTATTAATAAAGGATATAAAAGAGGCTTTAAAGAAGACAAAAGCTCCTAAAATATATATATCAAATATAATGACTCAACCAGGAGAAACAGATAATTTTACTGTTTCGGATCATATAAAAACCATAAATAAACATTGTCATGGAAAAATGGTGGACTATGTAATAGTTAATGTAGGTCAAATAGATAAAGAGTTAGAAGAAAAATATAAGAAAAAAAAATCTAAGTTAGTAAAAATTGATGAAGAAAAGATAAGAGAATTAAATGTAGATGTAATAGGAGGCAATTTCTTGAAAGTTAAAAATGAATTGATAAGACACAATTCTGAAAAACTTGCTTCCATATTGATAGAAACTATAATGGAAAAGAAATTGTTATATGATAAGAAGAAAATAATAGAGTACTTCTATTTGTCAGAAAGATTAAAGGAAAATAAAAATAAGCAGAGGTAGAGAACTATGTCTTTTTCATTGAAAGTAAAAAATGAAGTATGTAAACATATAGAAATAAATAAACAAGAAGCCATAGCAGAATTATCAGCAATAATGAAGGTAAGTGGTACATTATTATTTACTAATAAACAATTTAATTTTAAAATAACTACCGAAAATGCAGCTATAGCGAGATTAGTTTTTAAAATTTTAAAAGAACATTTCGGTATCCATACAGAAATAATGATAAAGAAAAACAATTCTTTAAAAAAGAATAATATATATATTATATTGATATCTGAAGAAGAAGGAGTAAAATCCTTATTAAAAGAAGTTGGTATAATAAAAGAGACCATAAATGTATTTAGTTTAGATTACAACATACCTAAGAATATTATAGAATGTGATGAGTGCAGGAGAGCTTATATAAGAGGTGCTTTTTTAGGTGGAGGAAGTATAAGTAATCCGGAAAAAACATATCACTTAGAATTTGTTACTCATAATGAAGATTATGCCAAAGACTTAAGCAATTTAATAAATTCCTATAATTTAAATTCTAAAGTAATAAAAAGAAAAAATAGTTATATAATCTACTTAAAAGAAGGAGAACAGATAGTAGATTTATTAAATATAATAGGAGCTCATGCTTCATTACTAGAACTAGAAAATGTTAGAATAATGAAAGAAATGAGAAATAATGTTAATAGACTAGTAAACTGTGAGACTGCTAATTTAAGTAAGACAGTTAATGCTGCTGTACGACAAGTAGAAAGTATAAAGTTTATAGAAAGAGAAATAGGATTAGGAAGATTACCTAAAAATTTAAGAGACGTAGCAGAACTAAGAATTAAATATCCTGATGAGTCCTTAAGGGAATTAGGAAAGATGCTAAATCCACCAGTAGGGAAATCAGGAGTTAATCATAGGCTAAGAAGAATAGAGAAAATTGCAGATGAATTAAAACAAGGAATTTAAAATAAAAAAATAATATAGTATTTTTTATAAAAGAGGGTATCTCCAAATAGATTTGATTTTAAAGATATCCTCTTTATTTGAGTTATATAAAATTTAAGATTATAATAAAATAACAAAGAGCAAAATTCGTTCTTGGTTTTGTATTTCCTTAGGAAGGAGGGGTACTATGGAAGAAAATCGATTAGATGAAGAGAAGCCGGAGTGGGTAAGTTTACATCAACATACAGAATATTCATTGTTGGATTCTTCAGCAAAAATATCAGATCTTATAAAGAGAGCAAAAGAATTTGGGATGAAAAGTATTGCTATTACAGATCATGGCGTTATGTATGGATGTGTAGATTTTTATAAAGAAGCAATAAAACAAGGAATAAAGCCTATAATAGGTTGTGAAATATATGTAGCTGCAAAATCTATGTATATAAAACAACAAGATAAAGAAAATGAAACACATCATTTAGTGTTACTTGTAAAAAATGAAATAGGATATAAAAACTTAATGGAAATAGTATCAAAAGCATCTGTAGAGGGTTTCTATTATAAACCTAGAGTAGATCATGAATTTTTAAAAGAACATAGTGAAGGGTTAATAGCCTTAAGTGCATGTTTAGGGGGAGAAGTTCAAGCTAATATATTAAAGGCAAATTTAGAGAAATCTAAAAAAGCAGCATTAATCTATAAAGATATTTTTAAAGAAGGCTTTTATTTAGAACTTCAATATCATGGTATGGAAGAACAATTAAAGGTTAATGAAACATTAGTACAAATGTCTAAGGAGTTAGATATACCTTTAGTAGCTACAAATGATGTCCATTATATAAGAAAAGAAGATTATAAATCCCATGATATATTATTATGCATACAAACAGGTAAAACTGTAGAAGAAGAAAATAGAATGAGGTATCCATCTGATCAGTTTTATTTAAAGTCACCAGAGGAAATGTATGAAACCTTTTCTTATGCACCAGAGGCTTTAGAAAATACAGTTAAGATATCAGAAGAATGCAATTTTGATTATAATTTTCATGAATCAAAATTACCTAGGTTTCCATTAGAAGAAGGGATAGACCCCTATGAGTACTTAAGAGAAATATGCTTTAAAGGGCTATTTTCAAGATATGATATACTAAAGGATTTTATGAATAAACCTTTTAGTGTAGATGAAGTTTTAGCCTATGGGGCTGAAAATAAAGAAGCTTTTGATTTAATAGAAAGATTAAATTATGAGTTATCTATAATAAAACAAATGGGATATGTAGATTATTTTTTAATAGTATGGGATTTTATAAGATTTGCCAATGAAAAAGGTATAATGACAGGGCCAGGAAGAGGGTCTGCCGCAGGATCTTTAGTAGCTTATACCTTAGGAATAACTAAGATTGATCCTATTAAATACAATCTAATATTTGAAAGATTTCTAAATCCGGATCGTATCTCTATGCCTGATATAGATAGTGATTTTTGTTATGAAAGAAGAGGAGAAGTTATAGATTATGTGGTAGAGAAATATGGGAAAGCCAATGTATCACAAATAATAACTTTTGGAACTATGGCTGCAAGAGCTTGTATAAGAGATGTAGGAAGAGCTATGAATTATCCTTATGCAGAAGTAGACAGAATAGCTAAAATGATACCTACTGTTTTAAATATAACTATAAATAAAGCTTTAGAGTTAAATCCAGAATTAAAAGAAGCCTATGATAATGAAGAAAGAGTTAAAGAGCTAATAGATGTGGCAAGGGCTTTAGAAGGGCTTCCAAGACATACATCTACTCATGCTGCAGGGGTAGTTATAGCATCACAACCCTTAGTAAATTATGTACCACTTCAAAAAAATGAAGAAAGTATAGTAACACAATTTACAATGGGTACTTTGGAAGAACTAGGACTTTTAAAGATGGATTTTCTTGGACTTAGGACTCTTACTGTTATGAGAGATGCAGTAAGAATTATAAAAGAAAATAAAGGAATAGATATTGATTTAGATACTATTGATTTTGAAGATAAAGAAGTTTACAAAATGATAGGACAGGGTAAGACTGTAGGGGTATTTCAATTAGAGTCTGCTGGAATGACATCCTTTATGAAAGAGTTAAAACCAGATTCACTAGAAGATATAATAGCAGGAATAAGTTTATATAGACCAGGTCCTATGGCTGAAATACCAAGATATATAGCTAATAAAAATAATCCTTTAAATATAGAATATGCAACAGAGAAACTAGAACCTATATTGTCTGTTACATACAATTGTATAGTTTATCAAGAGCAGGTTATGCAGATAGTTAGGGATTTGGCAGGATACTCTATGGGACGTAGTGACTTGGTAAGACGTGCCATGTCTAAGAAAAAACATGATGTAATGGAACTAGAAAGAAAAAATTTCATATATGGTAATAAAGAAGAAGGGGTAAGAGGATGCATAAATAATGGTATAGATGAAAAAGTAGCTAATAATTTATTTGATTCTATGATGGACTTTGCTTCCTATGCATTTAACAAATCCCACGCAGCAGCTTATGCTGTAGTAGGTTTCCAGACAGCCTACTTAATTAGATATTATCCTACAGAGTTTATTGCAGCTATGTTAAATAGTGTAAAGGGTGATAGTGATAAGGTATCTTTTTATGTTAATTTTGCAGAAATTTTAGGAATAGAAATAGTAGCACCCAATATAAATGAAAGCTATAGTAATTTTACAGTAAAAGATAATAGAATAATATTTGGATTAACTGCAGTAAAAAATGTAGGAGAAAAGGGTATAGATAATATAGTTTTATCTAGAGAACAAAAGGGGAAATTTACAGATTTAAGTGATTTTTTTAATAAAGTAGATACTTCAATTATAAACAAAAGGTTAGTAGAAAGCTTAATAAAAGCAGGAGCCTTTGATTGTTTAAATATATATCGCTCTAAAATGCTAGCTGTTTTTGAAAAAATAATGGATGGTATACAAAAGCAAAAAAGAAACAATATAGAAGGCCAGGTTAATTTATTCATGGATATTATGGATAACAAAGAAAGTAGTATGGATATAAAATATCCTAATATAAAGGAATTTGACAAAAAATACATACTTCAAATGGAAAAAGAAATGACAGGATTATATTTTTCTGGTCATCCATTGGAAGAATATGAAGAAACATTAAAAGTTCAAATAAGTCATCATATATCAGATATTATTTCTAAGGAATCTTTAGAAGGAAACATGGTAGATGCTATAAATAGTATAAAAGATGGAGATAAAGTAATAGTAGGTGGTATGATTACACACGTAAGTAAAAAATTAACTAGGAATAATGATATGATGGCATTTATAGTATTAGAAGATTTATATTCCAGTATAGAAGTTATAGTATTCCCTAAAATTTTTAATATGACTAGAAGTATAATAAATGAAGATGAAGTAGTTTTATTAAAAGGAAGAGTAAGTTTAAGGGAGGATGAACAGCCAAAACTAATTTGTGAAGTTATGGAACCTCTTATAAAAATTAATTCTGAGAAACTATATATATTAGTAGAAGAAAAAAATGATATAAAATTAAAGCTACAGGAAACAAAAGGTGTATTTTTGCAACATAAGGGTAATATTCCTGTATATTTTTGTACAAATAAAGAAAGAAAAAAGTTTAGAATTGATAGAGAGCTTTGGGTAAATGGAAGCATAGAATTGATGGATGATTTAAGAAATATGTTTGGAGAAAATAATGTAAAAATACTTTAATTGAGTATTGTGTATAATTTTTTAAATAAAATGAAAAATATTAGAAGAAGTGTTTCTTCTAATATTTTTTTATGAATTTTTAATAGAGAATTATTTTGAGATATATTAAAGTTAAATAAAAACATATATTAAAAAAGCATAAGGTATGTTATAATTAAAAATATACAAAACAGAATATCATTAGGTTTATAATATAAGTGGGACTACAAATGTCCCAGCGGTCGTAGGAGGTATTTAGCATATGAAAACTATAGCTGTATTAACAAGTGGTGGAGATGCACCAGGAATGAATGCTGCTATCAGAGCAGTAGTTAGAACAGGTTTAGAAAAAGGTTTAAAAGTAATGGGAATTCAAAGAGGATATAATGGGCTTATAAATGGAGAAATATTTGAAATGGATACTCATAGCGTATCTGATATAATACAAAGGGGCGGTACTATATTAAGAACTGCTCGTTGTGAAGAATTTAGAACAGAGCAGGGAAGAGAAAAGGCTGCTAAAATATTAAGAGCTTTTGGTATTGACGGATTAGTTGTAATTGGTGGAGACGGTTCTTTTCATGGAGCCCAATTATTATCTAAGCTGGGAATAAATACTGTTGGACTACCAGGTACTATAGATAATGATTTAGCATATACAGATTATACAATCGGTTTTGATACATCTATAAATACAGTTTTAGATGCTATAAATAAGCTTAGAGATACATCTACTTCTCATGAAAGAGTAAGTGTAGTAGAAGTTATGGGTAGAAATTGCGGAGATATAGCATTATATACAGGAGTAGCTGGTGGAGCAGAAAGTATTATAATACCAGAAAAAGAGTATAATGCAGATAAACTATGCAAACAAATATTACAAGGAAAATTAAAAGGCAAAATGCACAATTTAGTTTTATTAGCAGAAGGTGTTGGAGGAGCTAATGAATTAGCAAAATATATAGAAGAAGTTACAGGAATAGAAACAAGATCTACAATATTAGGACATATACAAAGAGGTGGAAGTCCAACTTGTATGGATAGAATATTGGCTTCAAGAATGGCTTATAAAGCAGTGGAATTATTGATTAGTGGTAAATCTTCAAGAGTAGTTGGTATAAAAAATGGGAAAATAATTGATATGGATATAGATGAAGCTTTATCAGTAGAGAGAAGTTTTGACCAAGAACTATATGACATATCAACTACTTTATCCAAATAATGTAAAAGTTTAGATTTTGAGGAGGCGTTTTATATGCAAAAAACTAAAATGATATTTACAATAGGTCCTGCAAGTTCAACAGAAGAAGTGGTATCAAAATTAATAGAAGCGGGCATGAGCGTATCAAGACACAATTTTTCTCATGGATCACATCCTGAACACAAAGAAAGAATGATGATGATTAAGAAATTAAGAGAAAAACATAACAAACACATAGCTATTATGTTAGATACTAAAGGACCAGAAATAAGAACAGGCAATTTCTCAGTGGATAAAGTGGAGTTAAAAGAAGGAGCAGAATTTATAATATATTGTGGAGAAGACATAATAGGTGATGAAACAAAATGTTCTATTACTTATGATGAGCTACATAAAGATGTAGTTAAAGGAAATAAAATATTAATAGACGACGGACTAGTAGAGTTAGAAGTTGAATCAGTAAAAGATAATAAAATTCATACAATAGTTAAAAACTCAGGAACTGTTTCAAATCATAAGGGAGTAAATGTTCCAGGAGTTTCAGTATCACTTCCAGCAGTTACTGAAAAAGATATAGAAGATTTAAAATTTGGATGCGAAGTAGGAGTAGATTTAATAAGTGCATCTTTTATAAGAAAAGCCTCTGATGTGTTAGCTATAAGAAAAATATTGGAAGAAAATGGTGGAAATGAAATACAGATAATCTCTAAGATAGAAAATCAAGAGGGTGTTGACAATATAGATGAGATAATAAAATTCTCTGATGGAATAATGGTAGCTAGAGGAGATATGGGAGTTGAAATTCCTATAGAAGAGGTTCCAATAGTTCAAAAAAGAATAATAGAAAAATGTAATAAAGCAGGCAAGCCTGTAATTACAGCAACTCAAATGTTAGATTCTATGATAAGAAACCCTAGACCAACAAGAGCTGAAGCCTCAGACATAGCCAATGCAATATTTGATGGAACAGATGCCATAATGTTAAGTGGAGAATCAGCAAATGGAAAGTATCCAGTAGAAGCTGCAACAACTATGTCTAGAATAGCTAAAACTGCAGAAGCAAAATTAAATTATGATGCTATATTAAGTAAGATGAGAGAAAGTCATATATTAAATGTTCCTAATGCTATAAGCTTATCGGCATGTACTACAGCATCAGAATTAAATGCTACAGCTATAATTACAGCAACTCAAAGCGGACATACTGCAAAAATGGTATCAAAATATAGGCCACAATGCCCTATTATAGCAGTAACACCGAATGAAGTAGTTGCTAGAAAATTAGCATTAAATTGGGGAGTAGTACCACTATTAACAGAAACATTTAATTCTACAGATGAACTTATAGATAAATCTGTTAATAAATCTTTAGAAGAAGGATATGTTAAAAATGGTGACTTAGTTGTTATAGCAGGTGGAATACCAGTATCTTATTCAGGAACAACTAATATGTTAAAAGTTCACATAGTGGGAGATATATTATCCCAAGGAAGAGGTTCAGGAACTAGACCAACTTATGGAAATGTAAAGGTAGTAAAAAGTCCTTCAGAAGCAGAAGATATAGTTGAAAGAGATGATATATTAGTAGTAAAAAATTTAGATAGAAGATATATGACTATTTTAGATAGAGTATCAGGCATAGTGGCTGAAGAAGGTGGAATAACATCACACTTAGCTATAGAATGTATAGCAAGAGATATTCCATTCATATGTAATGCAGGTGGAGCTATGGATGTTTTAAAAACAGGAACATATGTAACACTTGATACAGTAAGAGGAATAGTGTACAACGGAAGAGCTAATATAGTTTAAATATAATAAAAATTTTATATACTAAAATAAAGAGTCAATTTGGAAAAATTAAACTTTCCATTTGGACTCTTTAATTTTATTTTCTTGACATTAAAGTATTAGGTAACCTATAATTTTCTTTACTAGGTATTAAGGAGGAAGAAAAATGAAGTATAAGGGGTTAGGTAATACTGGGTTACAGGTTTCTGTGGTAGCTTTTGGAGGTATAGCTATTCAGAAAATAATCTGTGAAGAAGCAACTAAGGTTATACACAAAGCAGAAGAACTGGGCATGAATTTTATAGATACTGCAAGACTCTATACAGTTTCAGAAGAGTATATAGGTTATGCATTAGATGGAAGAAGAGATAAATGGATTATAGCTACAAAATCTATGGCTAGAGATAGAAATTCTATGATAAAAGAAACAAATACAAGTTTTAAAAATTTAAGAACAGATTATATAGATTTATATCAATTTCACAACGTGAAAACCTTAGAAGATTACAACAAAATATTAAGTGAAGATGGAGCATATAAAGTATTAGAAGAACTTAAACAAGAAGGAAAGATAGGTCATATAGGAATTACATCACATAGTGGAGATGTGCTCAAAGTAGCTATAGAAAGTGG
This sequence comes from Clostridium sp. CTA-6, assembly GCF_054768115.1. NCBI lineage: Bacteria > Bacillati > Bacillota > Clostridia > Eubacteriales > Clostridiaceae > Clostridium > Clostridium sp. CTA-6. The sequence continues at coordinate 166,520 of NZ_BAAAAU010000007.1, read as the reverse complement.
AAAATTTGAAACTATTATGTATCCTTATAATATAGTAGAAAGACAAGGGAAAGAACTGTTTAAAAGAGCACAGGAGTTAAACATAGGAGTAATAGATATGAAACCTATGGCAGGTGGAGCTCTTAATAATGGAACTTTAGCTTTAAGATATGTACTAAGTAATAAAAATATAACTACAGCCATACCAGGTATGGCAAATTTAAAAGAAGTAGAGGAAAATTCAGTATGTGGTAATGAAGATATAGTTTTAACAGAAGAAGAAAAAATAGAATGTGATAAAATATTTAATGAGTTAGGAACAAAATTTTGTAGAAGATGTGGATATTGTGCTCCTTGTACAAAAAATATAGATATTCCGGGAATATTTGTATTAGAAGCTTATAAGGTTAGATATGGATTACCAGATTGGGCAGATGGGAGATATTTCAATTTAGAAGCTAGGGCAAAGGATTGTATAGAATGTGGAGCCTGTGAAAAGAGATGCCCTTATGATTTACCTATAATAGAAATGCTAAAGAGAGTAAGATTAGAATTTGAAGAATAAAGTTTATTGTAAAATAAAAATAACATTTTTATAAAATTTTAAAAAAGTGTAATATTTTTATTGAAAGTTTTATATAATATATTGTATAATAATATGATATGTGTCAAAAATAAAATAATAGGGAATAATAGGCAACTGATCTTCTTTAGCACCTTTACGGTGCTCTTTTTGTTTTTATAATAAAATTTTTTTTTATAAATTATTTTATATATTATGTTGCAAAATTCTCTTAACATAGACATATATAATAAAAATATCTTATATATTATGAATACAAAAGCCTTATTAACAAAAACTAAGGATATATTTTTGTTAGGAGGTAATTAGGATGGATAAATTAATCTGTAGTGCTGAAAATTGTATAAATAATTTACAAGGGCGCTGTACAGCACATTCTATAGAAGTAGAGAATAATGATTCTCATAGTCAATGCAAAACCTTTGCAGCAAAAGGAGGCATCGAAACTATGAGTAGATTTCATAATACAAATTTAATAGAAGGATTTAAAGATATTTTTACAGAGGAAAGCGATATGGTTCCAGAAGTTAATTGTGAAGTTTATAGTTGTGTTCATAATAATGATAGAAGATGTAATGCAGATGCCATAGAGATAAATGGAGATGAGATAAGAACAAGAAACAGTAGTGAAACTATTTGTTCAACTTATAAAAGAGAAAAATAAACTGCATTTTAAAATATTTATTATAGTTCTTGATTATAAAATTTTATTTTAAATTGTATAAATAGAAATAGTATATAAAAAATATAAAGATAAATTTATAAAATAATTATAAATTTGTTTGAAATATTGTTATAATTTATATATTGGAAAGAATCTATGGATAGATAGTTTAATTGTTACTATTTATCCTGTGTTTTTGTTATGATATAAAATTACATAAATGGAGAGAGAGTATGAAAAGAAATATACCTGTAGAAAAAAATAAAGAATACAATTTAGACATAATAGGCACTGGATTTGAAGGAGAGGGAGTAAGTAAAATTGATGATTTTACAGTATTTATCCCAGGAGCCATGGAAGGAGAAAGTGCATTAACAAGAATAGTTAAAGTAAATAAAAACTTTGCCTTTGGAAAGATTATAAAATTAAATAAAGCATCAGAAAATAGGGTGGAATCTGTATGTCCTATATATAAACAGTGTGGAGGATGTCAAGTTCAACACTATAGTTATAAGGCTCAATTAGATTTTAAAAAGCAAAGAGTTATAGATTCACTAAAAAGAATAGGTAAACTAGATATAGATAAAATAAAAATAGAGGATACTATTGGTATGGGAAACCCTTACAGATATAGAAATAAAATTCAAATGCCTGTAAGATTTGAAAAAGGTGAAATAAAAATAGGATTTTATAGACCAAGAACTCATGAAGTAGCAGATGTAAAAGAATGTTTTATACAAGATGAACAAGCAGATAAAATCATACAAATAATAAGAAATTGGATGGGAAAATATAATATATCTGCCTACAATGAAGAAATAGGAAAAGGATTTATAAGGCATATAATGGTAAGGAAAGCCTTTAAAAATAAAGAACTTATGTTAGTTATTGTAACTAATAAAGAAAAGGAGATACCTCACAAAGAAGAATTAATAGATGAAGTAATAAAGGAACTACCTAATATGAAAAGTATAATACAAAATGTAAATTCTAAAAAAACTAATGTAATTTTAGGAGAAAAGTGTATTACATTATGGGGAAAAGATACCATAACTGACTATATAGATAAATTTAAATTTAATATATCTCCATTATCTTTCTTTCAAGTAAATCCCATACAAACAGAGATATTGTATAAAAAAGCCTTAGAATTTGCAGATCTAAAAGGAGAAGAAATAGTATTCGATGCTTATTGTGGCACAGGAACTATATCCTTATTTTTATCGCAAAAAGCTAAAAAAGTATACGGAGTAGAAATAATAAAAGAAGCTATAGACAACGCAAAGGATAATGCAAAAGAAAATAAGATAGATAATGCAGAATTTTTTGTAGGAAAATCAGAAGAAGTTATACCAGATTTAATAAATAAAGGCATAAAAGCTGATGTAATAGTTGTAGATCCACCAAGAAAAGGATGCGAAAAAACCTTACTAGAAGCTATAGCAGATATAAAACCTAAAAGAATAGTATATGTATCCTGTGATCCAGGAACTTTGGCTAGAGACTTAAGTATATTAAATGGATTAGGTTATGGAACTAAAGAAGTACAACCAGTAGATATGTTCCCCCAAACTGCTCATGTAGAGACTATTGTGTTGATAGAACGAGTCGATACGTAGAAATCCTTTGTTTTGGGCACTTTTTTAAGCATATCGTCTTCACAGGTGAGGGGGATAAAATCAGAGATAAGGTCATTGAAAAGTATATCAATGTTTCTGTTATGGTTGATATAGAATGTGGGGATATAAGAAAATAAAGGTGGAGAATCAAAGGGGCACTATGAAAATGGTACTCCTTTTCTCTTGTTTAGGCGTTCAGAAATGAGCGTCTTTTTTCTTGCCTTAAAATTGGAAAGGAAGTGATAGTCATGCCGCAACTAAAAGAATAGGAATGACCACCGCCCAACACGTTGCGTACAGAGGATTACATCAAACAAGGGTGTAAATATTTTGCTTCCTTACTGGAATATGCAAATGCAAAGGGTTGTGACTTAAATTCTGTTATCCAGTTCTATAACTATGGCGGTGGATTCCTTGACTATTTGGCAGGGCATGGGAAAAAATACACCTTCCCCCTTGCAGAGAATTCCTCAAAAATGCAGTCTGACGTTGTTTTATACCTCGGTTTGTATATTTCCGTCAAAAGAAATATAATAAAATTATGGAGGTGTTATGCGTGGATTATATAACGACAAAAGAAGCAGCGAAAAATTGGGGAATCACAGACAGAATGGTAGTGTACTATTGCTCTGCTGAACGGATTAAGGAAGCTAAAAAAATGGGAAATACATGGCTTGTTCCGGTTGACGCTGAAAAACCGGCTGACGGACGATATAGGAGTAGTAAAGGATGGTGAAAATAAATGAAACGGATATTTTTGGTTGAGGACGATAAGGCAATCGGCAAAAACCTTATACTTTTGCTCCGCTCGGAGGGATTTACAGTCACTCACGCCCCTACGCGGAGTGAAGCCCTTGCCGCACTTGCTGGAAATAAATTTGACTTGGCGTTGATTGATATTTCTTTGCCTGACGGAAATGGCTTTACGGTTTGCACGGAAATCAAAGAAACGCAAGATCTTCCCGTTATTTTTCTGACGGCTTCCAGCGATGAGGCGAGTGTTGTTACTGGGCTGAATATGGGCGCGGACGACTATATCACTAAGCCTTTTCGTCCGCGTGAACTGATCGCACGAATCAGAACCGCCCTGCGAAAAAGCGGACGTTCTCCATCGGCTTTTGAAATCTGCGGGCTTCATGTCGATATGGCAAGCGGCATCGTGAAAAAGGACGGCAGCGAGGTTTTTCTTTCAGCCTTAGAATACCGCTTGTTGTTGGTGTTTATTAACAATCCCAAAAATATTATCACAAGGAGCAGGCTGCTTGACGAATTGTGGGACGCTGCGGGCGAGTTTGTCAATGACAATACATTGACCGTGTACATTAAACGCCTGCGGGAGAAGATAGAGAACAACCCCGCAAGCCCGCAAATCATTCTGACCGTTCGTGGGACAGGCTATAGATTGGGGGACGGATATGCTTCGAAATAGAGAGTTTCGTAAGTTTGCCATTTTGTTCTCCTTAATAGCTACCGTCGCTATAATACTGGGATTTGCAATCAATACAGCGGCTGGAATCCTTGCCATTGCTTCTGCCGCCGTCTTTGGCAAAGCGTTTTTCACGTTTACCAAAGCCCGATATAAAAGCATTGCGCAGATTTCAGATCAAATCGATCTTGTGCTTCATAACGCTGACCATCTGTATATTGGTGAATCGGACGAGGGCGAACTTTCCATTCTGCAAAGCGAGATAACAAAAATGACGCTGCGTATTCGGGAGCAAAACGACGCACTGAAAAAAGAAAAAGAACATCTTGCTGATTCGCTGGCTGACATAGCCCACCAACTCCGCACCCCTCTCACATCCGTAAACCTTATTCTGTCATTGTTAGAAAATAACCCTGACGAAAATGAACGGAAATCATTGATACGGGAAACAAAGGAATTGTTTGTACAGATGGATTGGCTGCTTACTTCTCTGTTAAAATTATCCCGCCTGGACGCGGGCATTGTGATGTTTAAAAGCGAGCAGATAGATGTAACCAGCTTGATATGCGCCGCCCTTCGTCCGTTCCAAATCCCAATGGAGCTGCACGATATTACTTTGCAAACAGACGTGCCAAAAGGCATGATTATTCAGGGCGATTTAGGTTGGCTTTCGGAAGCAATTCAAAATATCCTCAAAAATTGCATGGAAAGCGCAGGCGATAACGGGAAGATTGAGATTGTCTGCATGGACAACCCACTGTTTACCGAGATTGCCATCCACGACAGCGGCGCGGGCTTTGAAAAAGAAGATTTACCCTGCCTGTTTGATAGGTTCTATCGTGGAAAAAACGCAGGTGCTACAGGATACGGGATTGGATTGGCTCTCTGCAAGATGATTATAACACGTCAGGGAGGAATGATTACTGCCAAAAATCATCCACAGAGCGGCGCGATATTTTCCATTCGTTTCCCAAAGTGACTAATCTCTCACCTAAAAGTCACACAGCTGTAAGTTGAAGGTTCTATTATATAGGTAAACCATGAGAAAGGAGACTCACATAATGGAATTTTTAAAAGTTGAAAATTTATGTAAGGTCTATGGCAAGGGCGAAAACCAAGTTACCGCCCTTGACCATGTTTCGCTTACAATCGAAAAGGGAGAATTTACCGCAATCATCGGCTCCTCCGGCTCCGGTAAATCCACATTGCTTCATAGCATCGGTGGCGTGGACGTGCCCACAAGCGGAAAGGTGTATTTGGACGGGCAGGATGTATATGCCCAAAGCAATGAAAAACTCGCCATCTTCCGCAGGCGGCAGGTTGGGTTGATTTACCAGTTTCACAACCTCATTCCCACGCTGAATGTGGTGGAAAACATCACCTTGCCTATACTGATGGACAAGCGTAAGGTCAACAAGGAGAGGCTGAATGACTTGTTAGAACTGCTTGGGTTAAAAGACCGAAAAACGCATTTACCCAATCAGCTTTCGGGCGGTCAGCAACAGCGTGTTTCCATAGGACGTGCTTTGATGAATGCCCCAGCGGTGATGCTTGCCGATGAACCAACGGGCAGTTTGGACAGCCGAAATGGACATGAAATTATCAATCTGCTGAAATTAAGCAATCAAAAATATAGGCAGACCCTTATCGTCGTCACACATGACGAAAATATCGCCCTGCAAGCAGACCGTATTATCGGTATATCAGACGGTAAAGTAGTGCGAGATGAAAGGGTGAGACCATGAACATTTTCAACAAAGTTACACTACAAGGCATGAAAAAAAACCGTACACGAACACTTGTAACGATTATCGGAGTTATTCTGTCTGCTGCCATGATTACGGCAGTGGCTACCTTTGGTACTTCCCTGTTAAATTTTCTGGTAAAGGGTTCTATTGTGAAACACGGCGATTGGCACGTTGAGTTTTTGGATGTTAATTCCTCTTTCGCACAGAAACGAACCCAGGACAAGGACGTTAAAAACACAGCAACATTTGAAAATATCGGCTACGCAAAACTTGAAGGTGGGAAAAGCCCCGAAAAACCTTATCTTTTTATAGCCGGATTTAGCAAGGAAGCCTTTGATACCTTACCCTTAACCCTGGTTTCAGGCAGATTGCCGAAAAACAGTGGGGAGGTTCTTATCCCAGCGCACGTGGCGATAAAGGGCGGCGTTAGATTCAAGGTGGGAGACACGCTTTCACTTGATGTTGGAAACCGCATGAACGACAACAAGAATCTGGGTCAACACACCCCTTACATTTCCGGGAAAGAAACTATTGTGCCAAAAGCAGAGAGAACCTACATAGTTGTGGGTATCTGTGAAAGACCCGATTTTGAGGAACGTTCCGCACCGGGATACACCTTGATAACGAAAGCAGATACTCAAGACAAAGCGGACAGCTTCAGCATATTTGTCACACTTAAAAACCCGCGCAAAGTTAAGGCTTACGCAAGCAGCACAGCGGTCAGCCAAGCTTACGTCTTTAACGATAGTGTGCTGCAATTCATGGGCCTTTCCGACAATAAACTGTTCAACGCGCTTCTGTACACGGTTGGCGGCATTTTGCTTGTCATAATAATGATAGGCTCGATTTTTCTGATTTATAATTCATTCAACATATCGCTGAATGAGCGCACACATCAGTTCGGAATTCTCTCGTCAGTGGGTGCCACGGCAAAGCAACTGCGAAATTCGGTGCTGTTTGAGGGACTTTGCATTGGTGCAATGGGCATACCCATTGGCATTATAGTCGGCATAGGCAGTATTGGACTTATAATTCCTATTGTTGCCAGGAAGTTCGGGAACATTATCCCAAGCACCGTACCTTTAACTTTGTCGGTGTCTGTCCCTGCAATTGTTGCAGCAGCAGCGGTGAGTTTGGTTACCATTTTGATTTCAGCTTATATCCCGGCCAGGAAAGCCGCAAACACTCCCGTAATGGAGAGTATTCGCCAAACGGGCGAGGTCAAAACCGAATCGAAAACTGTGAAAACGTCAAAACTGGCACAGCGTATTTACGGTTTGGAAGGAACTCTTGCGCTAAAGAATTTTAAGAGAAACAAAAAACGCTATCGCAGCATTGTTCTATCTCTTGTTTTAAGTGTGGTGCTGTTTGTATCAGGAAATGCTTTTGGAACAACTCTGAAACGTCTTGCAGAACGATCCATAATGGACTTTGACTATGACATCGTTTTTACCACTCAGGGCATGAACGACAGCGAAATGTTCCCGCTTTACAACAAACTAAAAACCGCAGAGGGAGTTTACAAAAGCTCCTACCAAGCAATTTTCGCATATTCATGTACTGCCAAAGCAAGCGATTTTTCAGACCGTTATCGAAAATCCGCAGGTTATGCTGCACCGGACCAAACGGTTCATCTTCCAATGGACATCCAGTTTATTGAAGACAGCGAATATCTGAGTTTTATCAAAAAATTGGGCTTGTCCCGAGAAGAATATACTGGTAATGATGGTAAAATGATTGCCGTTGCAAAAAAACCGGTTGCGAAGAAAAACGGGCCAAGCGAACTGTTTGATATGTTTGCCAGTCATTCCATGACTTTCAGTGTGGCTCCCGAAATAAATGACAAGCCTAAGATGGAACAGAGTCAAAGCATAAACATTACCTTTGTGGATACATACCCGGTGGACCCTCTTAAGACAATAAAGCAATCTTCCGATAAGAATGCATACGTTTTTATGGTGGTGGCTCCCTATTCTCTCAAAGAGAAGTTTGAAACACCGGATATCCATACAGATATAGGACTGAGCTTTCTGTCAAAAAAGCCTTCGCAATCGGTGGCTAAAATGGAAACCATGATTCATGACGCAGGAATTACCTCTGCGTATAACCTGCAAAATATGTACACCGTGGTTGAACAATACTGCAGTCTAACATTTGTTATTGATGTTTTTACCTATGTTTTTGTCATCATGATTTCGCTGATTGCGGTTGCCAATGTGTTCAACACCATTTCCACGAATATCATGCTGCGCAAGCGAGAACTTGCCATGCTCCGCTCGGTGGGAATGTCTGAACGTGATTTCCAAAAGATGATGAATTTCGAGTGTGTCTTTTATGGCATGAGGACGTTACTATTCGGGATTCCAATATCTGCAATATGTTCTTGGCTGATTTACAAAGGGTTTGTGTCAGTAGAAAGGATGGATAACTTCCATTTTGTATTCCCTTGGGGCAGTATGGCAATCAGCGTGTTCAGCGTGCTCTTTATCGTGTTCATTACAATGCTGTATGCTATTCGTAAGATAAAAAAAGAAAATATCATTGACGCGCTTAGGGATGACATGACTTAATTCAAAACTAATATTAACTTAATAGAAAAAATCAAAAAACATCTGTGTGATTGAGTTTAAGTGATTCCCAATTGTCTTAAGGACGATTGGGACGCAGATGATATTGAGAAGAGGTGGTCTGAATGTCTTTAATGATGCCTGGTTGTATTTTAATGCTCATTTTTGTTATCAGCATGCTATATGAACCAAGAAGTTTCTGGAATGCACTGCTGCTGATGATGGCAATTGGCATTTTTCTTCTTGGATTTGGCTCTGCACCGGGAATCCGAGGAATGATTTTTGGGATTTTAACGATGCTGCTGATACCATTGATTTTTGTTGTTACTACCATCTTCCTCATTGTGAATGGTTTGGAGATGATGAAAAAAGAGGGACGGCGTTTGCAGAATGTTCTATCTTTATTGACGGGAATAGCCATGATCCTGGGAAGTATATTAACCATTGCTGGAATGTATTTTTTTCAGGATGCTTCGGTGATGAGGACGTTATTCTCACTGGTGTTGATTTTGGAGTTTTATATTACCTTTACGTTTTCTACACTGTTGATCTATTCGTTGATTTATACCTGTTTACCGAAAAGACTGAATTGTGCTTATATTATCGTCCATGGATGTGGTCTGATAGGCGGAGAAAGGGTATCTCCGCTGCTGAAAGGCAGAGTTGACAAAGCCGTCCGTATTTACCATAAATGCAGGCAGCATCCGAAGATTGTGGTATCAGGTGGTAAGGGCGATGATGAGAAGATATCGGAAGCAGCAGCAATGAAAAATTATCTTGTAGAAACCGGATTTCCAGAAGAGGATATCATTCTTGAGGAGCAGTCTAAGACTACTTTTGAAAATCTCAAAAATGTCAGAGATATGCTGGATGTGAATGGTGTGAAACACCGCTATATATTTGTGACGAATAATTATCATGTTTTCCGAACAAGTCTTTATGCAAAAAAACTTAAGATAAAGGCAAGCGGTGTTGGATGTGGAACAGCAGCTTATTACTGGCCAAGCGCCTTTATCCGTGAATATATAGCCATTATGTTCAGGTATAAATGGATATTTGCCGCGATTGTACTGTTGTGGGGGATAACAGTTGCCAAAATTTATTCTTGATGATAATTGAACAATAGACGTAACTAATCAGTCACCCCTGTAAAATCTTTAAAATACAGAATCCATCCTACACAAGTAATATAAATTACAAATGAATGCTACCCTGCGGTAATAAAAAACCTCAGTTGTGGCAGATGATGTTTTGCAGTCACAATGTGGCTATGCGGCGGTTTTGAAATAACAATCAAAACCGCCGTTTTTCTTTTTCTTTCCTTTCCTAAAGTGACGAATCTCTCACCGTAAAGTCACAGAAATGTAAGTTGAAGGCTTTATTATATAGGTAAACCATGAAAAAGGAGTGTAACAACATTATGAAAATCAGTATTAAAAACGTGAGTATGACATACAAAACAGGAAAAAAGGCACTAAGCAATTTGAATTTGGAAGTTAATAGCCCAAATTTTATAGGACTTTTGGGTCCCAATGGTGCTGGTAAAAGTACCTTTATGAAACTATTGGTATCGAAGATAATACCAACAGAAGGCGAAATAATTGTTGATGGTAAACCAATCCAAAAACATGAAAAAGAACTCAGAAAGCAGCTCGGGTATTTGCCTCAAAGCTTTGGTTTATATGACGAATTAACAGTTTATGAGTTTTTGGATTACATGTGTGCATTAAAAGAAATTAAAAAAAATGTGAAGGGGATTATCAGACAAGCTATTGAACAGACTAATTTGCAAGAAAAAAGAAATTTCAAAATTAAAACTCTTTCAGGCGGTCAAAGACAGCGTGTTGGTATAGCACAAGTATTACTTGGAAATCCTGAGCTTATCATTTTAGATGAACCTACAGTTGGACTTGACCCAGAAGAAAGAATTAAATTTAGAAATATATTTTCGCAGACTGCAAATGACAAAATAGTATTACTTTCCACTCACATCATCGATGATATACAAGCCATTTGCAATAGAATTATAATCATTAATAACGGTAGGATTCTATTTGACGGAACTTCGCCGGATTTAATAAAAGCTGTACACGGGCGTGTTGGTTTTATTGAGGAAAAAGATAACAAGGCTTTAGAAAAAAGAATTGGAGGTAAGTATATAATCACATCCAAATTGTTTACAGGTAATGGCATCTCTTGTCGTGTTATTGGCAAAGAAATAGAAAGCTCTATTCCACTGGTAGAGCCTACCCTTGAAGATGCCTACACATACGTCATACACAATGGGGGTGTCAATTAAATGAAGAATACATTTTTTACCTATGAAACGAAGCGAATTCTGAAGTCAAAGTTTACCCAAATAATAATCTTGCTTACGTCAGTTTTTCCTTTGATTGCTGCACTACTTTCAACCTACATTACCGAAGATATTAGCAAGTTGATACTTGGAGTAAAGAGCTCTACTCTTTTATCTCAAACCATACTTTTTCCTGCAAAGGCAGGGGCAGTACTTTCAACCCTTGCCTTTACTGCACTAACAGTTTTTGAGTTTGATAAAATACTTAGGTTTAGAGTTAATTATATAATTGAACCAATATCAAGTTCCATAAAGATAAATTTAACCAAAATTACAGGTTTAATGTGTGCTGGTTTTATTTCAACAGTGGCTTCAATGATAATTATGATTCCTCACTATATATTTAACATGGGCAGTTTAAGCACTTTTAGTTATTTCCTGCTCAGTTACTCCATAATAATTTTTGGCTCGATTGTGCTAACAATTCTTATGACCGCAGGATTTTATCTTATATTTAGGAACGTTAATATAACCTGCATTATTATGCTTTTAGCGGTGCTTTTTAGTTTTTTAACAGGAAATATCAATTATCAATATATGTGGGTTCAGACAGGTGCTAGTGGACTTTCCCAAAATTTCGGAGGCGGGAATATCGTTTTGGGAATGCTCTGGAATAGGCTCTTTGGGTTATCGGTAGCTATGTCCATATTTTTATTCGGTATGTTGTGCGATAGATGTTATGAAAAAGGATTATTTAAATCTATCTTTAAAAACTGTAAAAAATATAAGTTGATACCAATTTGCTTTTTGGTTTCTCTTTTTGGAGTATTTTTTGTTTTTCAGAATGAACCAATTTTCAAACCAATTTCACTTACGGATATCGCGTCAGTATTGATTAGTGGTAAAAAAGAAACGCCTGTAAACAATAGTGTCATAGGAACTTCAAATATGTTTGTAGATCTTAAGGTAGAAAAAAATAAAAATTGTGCTAGCGGAGCTTACTTTCAAGAACTGCAAAACGGAACTGATAAGCCTCAAAACATATATTTTGAATTAGCAGATGGTTACCACATTAATGAGATCAAGTTAGACAATGTAAACATAAACTACACCAAGGTTTCGCCAAAGATTTTGAGCAGCGCAAAACTTAACAACGTTTTTGAAATAAGCATTCCAAGAAACACTAAAACTAAATTAAGCATAAGGTATTCAGGTACACCGAAAGCCAAAAGTACAACTAAAGATTTTTCCCAAGGAATTAGCAAAAATTATGTAAGGTTAAATGGCACCACGGACATTGCTCCTGTTGTTTGTGTTGAACAAAATGATAGGATTATTGAAGGAACAATAAAAATGGACTCAAAGTTTACAGTCATAACTCAGGGAGAAAAAAATCGCAAAATTTCTGAGAAGGATGGTTTTACTACTTGGAGTTTTTCTTGGGATAAATTAAGTAACTTATCTTTGACAGCCGGACGATATGGAATATTTGAAAGAAATGTAAGGGGCACAAATGTGGAGTTTTTCTATCCATTATCTGCGAGAAAAGAATTTGAATCCAGAGGAAATGACACGCTTGATATATTCTCATTCTTTTCGGAAAAATTTGGGCCCCTAGGCAAAGATAGTCTTAAAGTAGTCGTAACATCAGGAGTACAAGGCGGAGGTGGATTTCAAAACGGAAATATTTCTTATGTTTCCGAAGATTGTTTAAAGAAAAAATCCAACGTGGATTCATCGACAGCATCTTCTTCTGACACCTTTGCTTTGTTGACCCATGAAATTGCTCATCAATGGTGGGGCACTGGAATAGATGTATCTAACGAAAAAAGCCCTAATCAAATAGATAAAAATCACGATGAATGGTCAAATGAAGCTTTTGCGGATTTTAGCACTTATTTATTCTTGAAAAACAAATTTGGAAAAGACTATGCAGAAAATTTATTGCTGAAAAAATGGGAAGAAGCAACAAAGGAATTAAATCGAAACTTTTATCGAAGAAATCCTGAATACATGAACAAATTATCAATGCTTCCAAAGTATTACGTCTCATTATTTTTAAGAGGTGGTAAAGTTTATGGTTTGGGGCCACTTGAAATTTACAATGTTTATAATAATATTGGTGAAGAAAATTATTTTAATTCCATGAAATTTATTTACAAAGAATATTATGGTAAAAAAGATAAAAAACTATCTTTTTCTGAGTTTTTAAATATTACTGGTGCTAAAAGGAGGTAGTTGTCAATGGATATAAAAATTCTTAAATACGAACTAAAAAGAATAATTTTTTCAAAAATGTTTGTGATAACTTTCATAATTGCACTTTTCTTTTCAGTGATTGACCTATATACAGAAATAATACAAGGTGTTTCTGGTACATCACCTTTTTCCAAGTGGAGTTATTGCAAGTTTTTGTGTGATATAAATACGATTATGTTATTAATTCTAATGCTTTCTTGCACAGGACTTTTTTCTAGAAAGGAGCAAAGAGTAAGAGAAATTACTTCTTGTACGTCTTTACCACAGAAAAAGTATTTGGCTACAAAAAGTTTTGCCCTTTTTATTTCTTACTTAATTATTGCGGTATGCTGCATTTTCATAAGTTTTGTGTTTTACAACAGAACTTTTGATTTTGCAAGTTTTCAAAACTTTTTATTACCGATGTTAATAATACTACTTCCTACTTTTCTGTTTGTTTTTGGAACTAGTATGTTTTTAGGCAGCAAAAGCCAAACTTTGCTTTATGCTTGGATTCCAATTGTTTTGATTTTGTCATTGATAAGTTTTAATAGCACACCTTTTATTGATATTTTCGCCAAAGGGTATGTGACTTATATGCCTACAGTTCTACCCGTTGATAGTCTCGGTGAACCTGCTTTTAGTTTGTCTTTAAATTTTATAATGAGTAGGTTGCTATTTACTCCAGTAGGAATGGTTTTATATGTGGCTTCATTTAAGAAGCTTTCTAGAAAATCTTAAAAAGTTAGTATAAGTCTATTAAGACAAAAGCTAATTTTTGTGCGGTATTAAAATTTGTAAATGGTACTTAGCTCTGTCGCACAGCAGGAAGTAGAAAATATTTCTGCCAATGTGAAAAAGGGATTGAAAATGAAGGTGAATCTTGGATACGTAACAAAATACGGCAGCTCGACTTGGGCATCTTCTACTATTCTTGGTATTATAAAAAACGAGAAATATAAAAGTGATTTATTGCTGGGTAAGACCTTTACAGTTGACCCGATTTCCAAACTGGATAAAGATATTGAATCAATCGAAGGAAAGAAAAGCAAACTGGTTGATATGCGGCTTGAATATACCATTGATAAGGCTTCCTATGAAGTGAAATATTCTTCTTTTACAGAGAAGCAGGAACAATTATTAAAAGAACGAGGTTCAATCTTTGCATTTCCATAGTAGTTACGACACATGTAGAGCGTGTTGTGAAGATAGAGAAGAAATAGATTTTCTTGATTCACTCTTTATTGACTTTTTTGATGTGTAATAGTATAATGATAAAAAAATTGAAATTTGAGGTGAAAAAATGATTAATTTCTCTTGCTAATTTTTAAAGTACATTTGATACAAAGATAAATAGGTGTGTTCTGTTTGTTTTGTTGTACTTATGCAAGAAAGTTATTCTTTTTTCTCTTAATATATGCACTTGTGTTATGCTATAATGATTAGCTTAATTACGTATATCTATGAGCTGTAAGAATAATTAATTCTTGCAGCTCTTATTTTTTTATAAATAATTCGAACAAGGAGGATAAATAATATTATGATAAATAAAGACACTTTGCTAACACATGATAATCTCCATATAGAGTCGGATATTGCAGGCGACACTTATATGGAGTAATAACAAGGTCGCCTATTGTTCCGACTTTGTTACTTATACTATTAAATACAGAGGAGGACAAAAATATGTCTTTAATAAATGTTACAAACCTAACCTTCGCTTATGAAGGTAGCTATGATAATATTTTTGAAAATGTAAGTTTTCAAATTGATACCGATTGGAAATTGGGGTTTACTGGAAGAAATGGAAGAGGGAAGACTACTTTTCTAAATCTTTTGCTTGAGAAATACGAATATAATGGAAACATTTCAGCTGATGTGACTTTTGAATATTTTCCTTATGAGGTGCAGGAGCAGAGCAATTTCACCATAGATATCATAAGGGAGATTAGTCCAAATTCAATGGATTGGGAAATAGTAAAAGAATTATCTTTGTTAGATATGGACTACGATGCTTTATATAGACAGTTTTATACACTATCTAAAGGAGAGCAGACTAAAGCACTGTTGGTTGCTATGTTTTTGAAGGAGAGCTCCTTCTTGCTTATTGATGAGCCTACCAATCATTTGGATGCTGAAGCTAGGCAAAAACTAAGTAATTACTTGAAAAAAAAGAAAGGATTTATTCTAATTTCACATGATAGGTCTTTTTTGGATAATTGTGTTGACCATATCTTGTCTATTAATAAAACTAATATTGAAATACAAAAAGGAAATTTTTCTTCATGGTGGAGAAACAAAGAATTACAAGATGGTTTTGAGCTAGTAGAAAACGAGAAATTGAAAAAAGATATTAACAGACTTTCCAGCTCAGCAAAACGTACATCTACGTGGTCAGATAGTGTTGAAAGCAGCAAGCATGGAACTACTAATTCTGGGAGCAAATTAGATAAAGGATATGTTGGACATAAAGCTGCAAAAATGATGAAGCGTGCTAAAAATATAGAAGCTAGACAACAAAGCATGATTGAGGAAAAATCAAAGCTTCTTAAAAATATTGAATCTAATGAAAGTTTAAAAATAGTACCGCTTACTTTCCATGATAAAAAGCTTGTAGAACTTACAGATGTTGCAATTGAATATGATGATACAATTGTCTGTGAGGGAGTAAACTTCACTATAGAGCAAGGTGAAAGAATTGCTATTCAAGGAAAGAATGGTAGCGGAAAATCAAGTATATTGAAATTAGTTTATGGAGAAGACATTCCCCATAGTGGAATTGTAAGAAAGAATAATAAGTTAATCATTTCGTATGTTTCACAAGATACTTCAGATTTATATGGTAACTTATCTGAATATGCAGATAAAAACTGTATTGACGAGAGTTTATTTAAATCGATACTTAGAAAGCTTGATTTTTCAAGAGAACAGTTTGAAAAGAATATCGAGGATTTTAGTGGAGGACAGAAGAAAAAGGTATTGATTGCTAAAAGTTTGTGTGAACGGGCACATTTGTATATTTGGGATGAACCATTGAATTTTATTGATGTCATTTCTCGTATGCAGATTGAGAAATTGTTAATTGAACATGAACCTACAATTTTGTTTATTGAGCATGATAGTGCATTTTGTGAAAATGTTGCAACAAAAACAATAAAATTGTAAAGGTAGAAATGGCGATTAATATGTTTAATGGGAATATAAAAGTAACACACAATAGGCTCCATGCAAAGCCAGATGCTTTGGGCGACGCTTGCATGGAGTAATATAAGTCGCTAATTATACTGGCTTTGCTTCCTAACTATTAATAGTGAGGAGGAAGCCGACATGAAACAGACAAAAACGAAATACGGAAAAATAAAACAAATAGTATCAAATCTAAAATTACCTGATTATAGATACGAGCAGCTTACAAAAGCTATTTTTCATCAAAGAATAGATAATTTTGAAGATATGCATATACTACCAAAAGCGTTAAGGATGGCTTTAGTAAATGAGTTTGGAAAGAATGTATCTAGTGTAATACCTGTTTTTTCACAAGATTCTAAACAAGCTCAAAAATTGTTATTTGAATTGACTGATGGAGAAAGAGTAGAAGCTGTTGGACTAAAGTATAAACAGGGGTGGGAATCGTTTTGCATTTCTTCCCAATGCGGTTGTGGTTTTGGATGTCGCTTTTGTGCAACGGGAAGTGCTGGATTTAAACGCAATCTTACTGCTGATGAGATAACTGACCAATTACTTTATTTCTATTTTAATGACCATAGATTGAATAGTATTTCATTTATGGGAATGGGTGAGGCTTTTGCAAATCCGGAGTTATTTGATGCAGTAAAAATTTTAACTGATGAAAATTTATTTGGGTTAAGTCAACGAAGAATTACTATTTCAACAATTGGCATTATACCAGGAATTCAAAGATTGACCAAAGAATTTCCACAAGTGAATCTGGCTTTTTCACTTCATTCACCATTTGAAAGCCAACGAAGCGATTTAATGCCTATAAATAAAAGATTTCCATTGAATGAGGTGATGAAGACATTAGATGAACACATCATTCATACGGGACGACGAGTGTTTATTGCTTATATTATGCTTGAAGGAATTAATGATTCGAAAGAGCATGCAGAGGCAGTTGTAGGTTTATTGAAAAATCGTGGTTCATGGGAGCATTTATATCATATTGATTTGATACCTTATAATTCTACGGACAAAACAACTTTTAAATTTCAATCTTCAAGTGCTATCAAGCAATTTTGCAATACACTAAAGAAAGCTGGTATTAGTGCAACTGTTAGAACACAATTTGGTTCTGAAATTAGTGCTGCTTGCGGACAGTTGTGTTATGAAAATGAATTATGATGTTAGCTCAAAAATATCCATTTAAGTAGAGAAATAGTCTCATTTTAAAGATTTTTAATTAAATAAAGCAGTTATTGATGGAGAAACTAAATATGATACGACTAATCCAATTCGTTTTTCTACAGATTTCAAGAAGTATTTGAGAAATGTTATATAAAAACTTTCATTGATGATTATTTATAAATTACCGAGCGTAATTGGGTATATTAGCAGAGCCAACAGAATATTCCGCTAAAACCACAATAAGCCTTAGAACTGTTTATAAAATCAGCATTACAGAACATTTCGTTCGCTCAGTACCAGTTTGAAAAGCTGTATTTACTTGGCAAAGATGTTTCTAAGGATGTAGGAATCGCCGTTAAGTAGCTTGAATGTTACGTTTACATTGGACGTAGCAACTCAGGTTGACATTGTAATAAAACACTATTATAATCAATGGAATAAGTAATGAAAGGAGTGCACTATTAGCATGCTAAGTACATTTTCCCCGGTGTGTTATGCATAGCAAAGGCTATTGCATACAACTGAATGAATGAAATAGCCTTTGCTCGAACCTAAGAAACTTTAGGAGGGAGCATAATGGGCTACAAACAAGCTAACAAAATATTTCCAGCTGATTTGCTAAACGAGATACAAAACTATGTTGATGGACAATATGTTTATATTCCCCGCAAAGACGGTAATCAAAGAATGTGGGGGGAAGTTAATAGAAGCAAGGAAATAATCAGTAAAAGAAACATTGAGATTTTTAAAAAATATGACAATGGGATTTCTGTAAAAGAACTTGCATCAATGTATTATTTATCTCCAAAAACTATATATAAAATTATTAACAAAATAAAATTTAGTTTATAATTTTAAGAAAAGCGATATGGGAAACTTCCCTATGTCGCTTTTTTGTGTGCGCTCAACGTGGAGTAATCTAATGGGGAAAAGCCTCGAGCGCTGTTTGTAGTGACAAACAGATACAGTAAAGAAAATTACAAGTCAACCTTAAAGTGTTTGTTAATGTGGTGCAAGGAGTTAGAGAGCAGAATAGTATTTCAACTGTCGAAAGTATTGGGAAATAGGATGGATCCAATATTTGAGAAGGCTTTCAATAAATGCAGCTTTGGTTACAGACTAGCACGTTCCCATCTAGGACACTATGAGGAAGATATGGCAAGAAATACACAAGGTAAAGAATGGATTGTAGATGGAAATTTTTGAACAGTCGGCCATGGAAGGTTAATTAATTTTGAAAAACATTGCTAAAATGAATACTAAACGGTATGCAAGATGCTGTAGAAAGTCGGCCATTCAATTAGCAGGAAGACTCCTATTTGATTGTTAAGCAAAGAGTAGAGAAGTGATATGCAGGTTATCTGTTATAATAAAAAATGAGCAAAGCTACTTATAGAAACAGTTACAAGTAATAAAATATGGTAGTACTTATTAAATTGATAAAGGAATGATATATAGGATAGACATATTATTAAAAGCTAGTGTTGCAATACAGTATGATTATGAAACAACAATATTAATTTTTGGCAATATGTACGATTAAAAAAGAATCATAAAAAGTGGTAGGTGTAATAATGAGAAATGACTATGTAGATATAATTTATCAAAATGTAAAAATTCAAGAAGGACGGCAGGCCATAGAGAAATTATTGATTGATTTCTATTTTGCCCGTGGATATTCCAGTAAAGACTATGCCGTACTGAACAATATTCCAGTCCCTTTGGTAACAGCAATAAAAAATGAAGCGTTGAAACTTAAGCTTTTAGAAAAATCAACAGGTATTCACTTGAGCCTTAAAGGTAAACAATTTGTTGAAAATGAATTAGGATATAGAGGAATTAATGTGAAATTATATAAAACATTAAATATTAGTAATGCTGACAAGATAAAGGAGCGATTATCATTAAATCTTAATAATATCTTTGAGAACAGGCCAAAGGCGGATGTATCTGTTGATCAATCTAAATGTACTCTGGAAACTGCTATAAAAAGAGCTTTATTATGTCTTGAAAATAATTGCTTGATTGGGAAAAATATTCTCTGTGTCGGCGATGATGATTTGATCAGCGTTTCCATAGGAATGTTGCTGCATACTTTATATAGCGGCAACATGAATCTATGTAAAACCAAAATCTATGTTTTAGACAGTGATCAAAGAATATTAGATTATATTTGTGAAATTGCAAAACTATATGACTTACCTGTTAATTGCTACAATATTGATTTCCGTGACTCAATCCCAAACGAGTATATTAGTAAAATGGACTGCCTTTACACAGATCCTCCGTATACATTATCAGGAATGAAGCTATTCTTATCAAGAGGATTGGAGTGCCTAAAAAATTCTGTTTCTTTGAATGTGTTCTTATCTTACGCTCATAAATCACAAGAAGAAATGTTAAAAATCCACAAGATATTTATCGAATTAGGTCTATCTGCGTTAAGAATTATGCCCAAGTTTAATCGTTATGAAGGCGCAGGTATTTTAGGAAATAGTAGCCAGATGTTTTTATTGAAGACAACTGCAGCCGCAAGATCTCCAATTATCGGAGAAAAATTTAATATTCCAATATACACAGGAGAAATAAAAAAAACACGTCGGAAATACGGCTGCAAGAACTGTAACACTATACATTATGTTAGCTTGGAAGATACCTACAGTACAATAGAAGAATTAAAAACTGCCGGTTGTACAATTTGCGGACACCATTTTTTCAATATGGTTAGCAAAAAGAAAATGTTAAATGGCGATAAGGAAAGTTACAAATAATGATTTATATATAATTGAAGCATTTGAAAAAGAAATTTCAATCCTCTCTTTTCAAGACGATGTAACACTTGATATCAATTTTTACAAAATTTAAGGCACAACTTTAAACCAACACAATTAACAATGGAATTAAGTTTGGAAGGAGGTTCAATTTTGAAATACTCAGGATATCATTTAGTAATCGATTTATTTGGTTGTAATTTCGACCAGTTAGAAAATACAGAATATATTATAGAAATGCTTAAAAAATTAGCAGAGATACTGGATACCACAATCATTACAAAAGCATTTCACAAGTTCCATCCCCAAGGGTTTAGCGGTGCATTAATCATTTCAGAGTCACATATAACAATACATACATGGCCGGAAGATGATTATACAGGAATTGATATATTTACATGCTCTAAATGTTTTGATTCTGGAAAAGTAGTAGCTTATTTAAAAGAAAACTTAATATTTAAAAAGATGGAAATCAAGGAAATACTGAGAGGTAAAATTGATTAATATTACCACAAGGAAAACTATCAAGTATTAAATAATTAAAGAAAAGCGTTGAAATTTTGAAAACAAAATGTCAATGCTTTTTATATTTTCAAGGGAATAGCTTGGTGTTAGTACAAATATATTAAAAAAATGGATAACGTTTTGTATTGTAAATATATGAAATATAACAACGCCTATACCATTTCGCTTGTTTTTTCAAGTTTCATATACATTTTTTCTTGTTGTTTTGTAGTAAATTGAAAATAAATTTCAGTATTAGAAACAGACTTATGTCCAAGCCACCATTGAAGTTCTTTAATATCCATTTCTGACTCTGCTAAATGAACAGCAGTTGTGTGTTTAAGAGTATGAAAATGATGCTTGCTTTTATTACTTATATTAGCAATTTTACAATATTTTTTCATCAAATAATCTAGGGTTTGACAAGAAATAGGATTGTTTTTTGGCTCTTAAACAATGTTTCAGAATTACAGGATATTTTATAATCCCTTATATACGTATCAAGAGCTTCTTTGGTAGTGACATCAAGTATTATTGTATTGTTATTACTACCTTTTAATCTTTTACAGTAAATATCTTCCTTATCTGCGTTGTAATCATCTAACTTTATAAGAGAAATTTCTGAGGCTCTTAAGCCACATCTATTAGGCTGAGGGAATTATATCATAGGGTATTATATAGTAAAAAAGATTAAATAATATTTAACACATAACAATAATTATGAATGAAATTATGATTTTACATAAAACTTAATTTAATAGCAGAAGAATCTAATAATATACAAAAAAGTTTGTTTAAAGATGGTGGTACTTTAAAATAATAACTGAAAGGATTAAGGGAGGGATCTCTTAGTCCTTTTTAGTTTGTTATATAAAATTTTACTAGAATTTGTGCAATTACAAAGCACAATAATTAGTTAATAGATATAGAAAATTATATTTTAAAGTGAGGATTTTAAAAAAGATTATCATTTATGAATAAGTATCATCGGTTAAATGAGGGAATTATATACGTAAAAGTAAATAAATATAAAATAAGTTAAAAAATTAAAAGAGTGTAACTGATTTACACAGTATATAACTAGAGTGTGTAACCCTATACGGTATATGAATAAGTGGATTTGGTAATAAAAAGATATTGGCATGATGTTTGCTATATATAATAGTGTACATACAAATAAAAAATTAAGGGGGTGTGTTCTATGGAGAAAGGAATAAAAATAGTAACTATAGGTGGAGGATCAAGTTATACTCCCGAATTAGTTGAAGGATTAATAAAAAGGTATAGTGAGTTACCAGTTAGAGAGTTATGGTTAGTAGATATAGAGGAAGGAAAAGAAAAATTACGTATTGTAGGAAACTTGGCTAAAAGGATGATAAAAAAAGCAGGAGTACCAATGGAAATACATTTAACATTAGATAGAAAAGAAGCATTGAAAGATGCTGACTTTGTAACAACTCAAATAAGAGTAGGACTTTTAGATGCAAGAATAAAAGATGAAAAAATTCCTTTAAGTCATGGCATTATAGGGCAAGAGACTAATGGAGCAGGAGGAATGTTTAAAGCATTAAGGACGATTCCTGTAATTTTGGATATAGATGAGGATATGAGTAAATTGTGTCCTAATGCTTGGATGATAAATTTTACTAATCCAGCAGGTATGATTACAGAAGCACTGCTAAGATACGGAAAAAATAAAAAGGTTATAGGATTATGTAATGTACCAATAGGTATGGAAAAAGCAGTTGCAAATGTTTTAGAGATTGAACATAAAAGACTAAGAATGGATTTTGTAGGATTGAATCATATGGTATTCGGAAAAGAAGTGTACGTAGATGGAGTAAGGGTTACAGATAAACTAATTAATTTATTAGCTGATGGAAATATAGATCAGATAGTTAAAAACATATCGGATTTTACATGGGATAAAGATTTTATAAAGGCTTTAGGAATGATGCCATGTCCATATCACAAATATTATTTTCAAACAAAAGATATGCTAAAAGAAGAACTAGAACAATTTTCTAAGGGTGAAACCAGAGCAGAAGTTGTTAAAAAAGTAGAAGAAGAATTATTTGAACTTTATAAGAATGAAAATTTAGATATTAAACCTTCTGAATTAGAGAAAAGGGGAGGAGCTTATTATAGTGATGCCGCTTGTAGGCTTATATGTTCAATATATAATGATAAAAAAGATATTCAACCAGTAAATATAAAAAATAATGGAGCTATAATAGGCATTTCAAATGAATCTGCTGTAGAAGTCTCATGTATGATAACAAGAGATGGCCCTAGGCCAATAGCAGTAGGGGAATTGCCAGTAGCCATAAATGGACTAATACAACAGATAAAAACTTTTGAAAGATTAGTAGTAGATGCAGCAGTTTTTGGTGATTATCATAAAGCAATATTAGCATTGACTGTAAATCCTTTAGTTCAATCAGATAAACTTGCTAAGGTATTGGTAGATGAACTTATGATAGCACATAAGGATTATTTGCCACAGTTTAAAGAACTTATAGAAGAAAATCTAAAATAATTGTTATTTTAAAATAGATCATTATTATTAATTGCTTATAAATATATAAAAAATATATATACAATAAGGGGAGGGTTAAAAGATGAAAAAGTTCTTTGACTGGATGGAAGAGCATTTTGTTCCAATAGCAGCTAAAATAGGTTCTCAAAGGCATTTAGTTGCTATTCGTGATGGTTTTGCTTCAATTACTCCAATTATTATGGCAGGAGCTTTTGCAGTATTATTTAATAATTTAGGATGGGAACCATATCAAAATTTTATGAATTGGTTATTACCTGCTAATTGGAAAGATTTTGGTGGTGGAGTCTGGAATGGTACTTTCGCTATAATGTCATTATTAATAGTATTTACTATATCATATCATTTGGCTAAATCATATGAAAAAGATGGATTATCAGCGGGAATTGTATCTCTAGCAGCTTTGTTAATTTTATATAAACCGACAAAAGATGGGGCATTATCAATGGATTTCTTAGGAGGTCAAGGATTATTTGTTGCATTGATAGTTGCATTAATAGCTACAGAAATTTTTGTTAAATTGGTAGGAAATCCAAAACTAATTATTAAAATGCCAGAGGGAGTTCCACCAGCAGTAGCAAAATCCTTTGCAGCATTATTGCCATCAATTATAGTTTTAGCTATTACAGCAGCAGTAAAGCAAATTTTTGCAGCGATAGGAGTAGCAGATATACATCAGGCATTATTCTTAGTAATACAGGCACCATTGCAAGGTGTAATGGGAAGTTTGGGTGGTTTATTAGTATTAGTTTTAGTACAACAATTTTTATGGTTCTTTGGTTTACATGGTTCAAATATACTTGCACCAATTATAAATGCAGTATTATTACCACTAACAGAGGCCAATGTAAGAGCATTTAAAAATGGAGTAAATCCTGAGCATATAATAAATAGTCAGTTCTTAGATTCTTATGTAAATATGGGAGGATCAGGCGCCACTATAGCTTTGCTAATTGCAATATTCATAATTGGGAAAAAGAGTAAAACACAAAAGACTATTGCAAATTTAAGTATAGCACCGGGAATGTTTAATATAAATGAACCCGTTATATTTGGTTTACCAATAATTTTAAATCCAATATATTTCATACCATTTATATTAGCACCATTAGCTTCTGGGATAATCGCATATGTATTGACTTTTATAGGGTTTGCGCCTAAAGTTGTAGTAATGGCCCACTGGACAACACCACCAATATTAGGAGCTATTATATCAACAAATTCGATAAGAGGTGGAATTACAGCTCTTATTTGTATGGCAGTTAGTATAATAATATATATGCCATTTGTCCATATGGCAACAAAGAAAGATCAAAAAAATATAGTAAAAGTAGAAGAAACACATTCAATTTAAAAAAAATTGTTCAAAGTAAAGGCCGTATGCAGTAATGCATACGGTTTTAATTATTTACCATTTTTGCATAAAATTAATATGTTACAATATAATTAGATAAAAGTGGTAATTAGGGGGGAGCTAATGAGTAAAATTGATGAAATTTACCAGTCTTTAATTGAAATGGAGTCACAAAAGGGAGAAGGTATTTCTGCTGCTTATTTAAGTGAACATATGCATTTAAATAGAGCTAATGTGAGCAGATACCTTAATCAGCTAGTTAAAGATGAAAAAATAGAAAAAATGCAGGGGAGACCTGTATTATATTGTTCCTTAAGACAGAAAAGTAATGAAAATAAATTTAATAAAAGGAATAGTTTAGATAGAATGATAGGATCAGACTTGAGTCTTAATGTACCAATACAGCAAGCAAAAGCTGCAATACTTTATCCTCCTAATGGGCTCCATACTCTTATATTAGGAGAAACTGGAGTAGGTAAATCTATGTTTGCAGAGCTTATGTATCATTTTGCTAAAGAGTCTGGAGTAATTAAAAAAGAAGCTCCATTTATAAGATTTAATTGTGCAGATTATGCGGATAATCCTCAATTAGTAGTAGGACAAATATTTGGAGTTAAAAAAGGAGCTTATACAGGAGCAGAAAATGAAAAAGAGGGATTATTGAAGAAAGCTGATGGAGGAATTTTGTTTTTAGATGAAATCCATAGGCTATCTCCTCAAGGTCAAGAAATACTGTTTACTTACATAGATAAGGGATGTTTTAGAAAATTAGGGGATACAGAAAATTTAATAAAAGTTAAAGCGCAGATTATTGCTGCAACTACAGAAGATCCACAATCCTATCTTTTGAAAACATTTGCAAGAAGAGTGCCTATGATAATAAATATTCCAGTTTTAAAAGATCGTACTATGAATGAACGCTATTATTTAATTCAAAAGTTTATAACTATGGAATCTAAAAGGTTAGAAAAAAATATTTATATAGATAAAAATGCCTTAATATCATTTTTGCTATACGATTGTCCAAATAATATAGGACAGTTAAAAAGTGACATACAGTTATCTTGTGCAAAGGCATTTTTAGATTACAAGAGTAAAAATTTAAAGTATATATTGATTAAACAAAGTGATTTGCCTAAGAATGTAAAAAGAGGATTTATGCAAATTAAACAATATAGGGAAAAGGTAAATAGTTTACTGAATGAGAAACGGGATATATTGGTATTTTATCATGATAATAACATTGAAGATAATTTTTTAAATCAATCAGAAGAAAGTAATAAAAACAGTTATTTCTATGATTTAATTGAAAAAAAATTTGTCACATTAAAAAATCAAGGAATAAATGAAAAGGATATAAATGATATATTGAATATAGATATAGAATCTCATTTTAAAAAATATATCAGTGATTTGCCACAGAATTTTAGAAAGGAAGAAATAACAAAAGTAGTAGGTAATGATATAGTAACTGTTGTAGATAAAATTTTAAATGTAGCCCAAAAAAAATTAAATAGAGAATTTGATGAAAAAGTTTATTTTGGTTTAGCATTACACCTACAACAAAGTATTGAAAGAATAAGACAAGGGCGTAGTATATATCATCCTAAACTAAATTTTATAAGATCACAATATGAAAATGAATTTATGGTTTCAATAGAGATAGCCAAAATAATAGATAATAGATTTAATATAGAAACTCCCTTAGACGAAATAGGATATTTGACTATGTTTTTAGCCTCAAATCAATATGAAAATATTGTAAATAATCCCCAAAAAGTGGGTATACTTGTAATAATGCATGGAAAGGCTACAGCTAGCAGTATGGTTCAAGTATCAAATGAGTTATTAGGAGAAGATTGCGCAAAGGCTTTAGATATGCCTTTAAGTATGAAAGCTGAAGATATGTACGAAATTGCAAAACTTAAAATTAAAGAATTAGATATTGGTAAAGGTGTTTTGTTATTAGTAGATATGGGTTCACTCAATAATTTTGGATCTATGATTTCAGAAGAAACAGGAGTAAACATAAAAACTATAGATATGGTAAGTACTCCAATAGTAATAGAGGCTTGTAGAAAATCTTTGTTAGGAAGAGGTTTAGATTATATATATAATTCTTGTAAAGAACTAAGTGAATTTGGAATTCAAGTAAAATCTAAAGATATAGTAAAAGAAAAACATAAACCTAAAGGTTTGGAAAAATTTTTAATAATAACAGTATGCTTTACTGGTCATGGTGGAGCAGAAAGGATAAAGGATATAATATTAAGTTCAATAAAAGAAAATTCAAAATTAAAAGTAATACCTCTTAATATATTAGATAAAAGCAAGTTTCTAACTAATGTAGAAAGTCTTAGTCGGGACTATAAAATTATTTCAATAGTTGGAACAATAAATATTTTTATAAAAGATATACCTTTTATATCAGCAGCAGAAATTTTAAGTGGAGATGGAATAAATGTATTAAAAAAATTAATTGATAAAGAAAGATATTTTTTCAAAATAAAGAACTCTATACAAGATCATATAAATTTAAAGGATTCAGATAGTTTAGTTGAACTTGTAACAGAAACCATTGAAAGAATGGAGAAAGATTTAAATGTAAACATTCCCAATGATGTGAAGATAGGAATGATACTTCACATTAGTTTTATGATAGATAAGATAAAAAATGGAGGATTAGAAAATAATTTTGAAAATTTAAGAGAGTATATAGCTAAATATGAAAAAGAATTTAAAGTCGTAGATAAAAATTTTATAAACATAGAAAAAGCTTATAATATATCTATAGGAGATAGCGAAAGAGCCTATATATTAAAGATGTTTATTAATAATAGTGTAAGTGTGTAATTAAATATACACACTTTTTTGTTGCAAACACTTAATTACATTGGATATATAGTTGGCATGCAATTTGCTGTAAATATAATATAGTAATAATTATGAGAATGTTTAAAGGGGGACTTTAAATGAAAAATATTTTATTAGTATGTTGCGCAGGAATGTCTACTAGCTTACTGGTAACAAAAATGAATGCAGTAGCTATAAAAAATGGAATAGATGTTAAAATAAATGCTGTTCCAGAAGCAGAATTAAAAAAGTATATTGATGATGTAGATGTAATTTTACTTGGACCTCAAGTAAGATATTTGTTGAATCAAGTAAGGGATCAAGTAAAAACAAAAGGAATAAATGTAGATGTTATAAATAGTATGGATTATGGGACTATGAATGGGGAAAAAGTTTTAAATTTTGCTTTAGATTTAATTGATAAATAGTGAGAATGATCAAAGATTATGGTAGAATAATTGATTTTTCAATTTTAGTTAAATCATTTAATTTTTTTAAGCAGCAATATATAGTATTTATAACTATAGAATAAAATTGAATATAAAAGATATAGCAATAAAAAAGTATTATAAACATGGTAAAGAATATTTTAAAAAAATAAGAACAGGAGTGAGCGGTTAGTATGGAAGAGATGATACTCAACATTATAACACATAGTGGAGAAGCTAGAACTTATGCAATGGAAGCAATACAATATGCAAAAAAGAGTGAGTTTGATAAAGCTAAAAAATCTATAGAAAAGTCTAACGAGGAACTAGGGTTAGCCCACAGTTACCAAACTAATTTAATTCAAGAAGAGGCTGCAGGTAATAAGGCTGAAATATCACTATTGTTAATCCATGCCCAGGATCACTTAATGACTACTATGACATTAAAAGATCTTGCTATTGAATTAGTTGAAGTTTATATGAGATTATAAGCTAATAAGAATAAAATATATTTATTAAATTCATATAATTAATTATAGGAGGCTATGATATGGATTATGTAATAGGAGTAGATGCAGGAGGAACAAAAACTGAAGCAATAGCTTATGATTTAAAGGGACATGAATTAATAAAAAAAGTTACTGGATTTGGCAACTTAGTATTGAATGAAAAAGAAGCTATAAATAATATACTTAATTCAATAAAAATTTGTATAGATGAATTAGGTAAAGAAGGATTAAAAAAGATATATATTGGAGCTGCTGGAATGGAAGTAGCTAACAATGCATATGTAATAGAAAAAAATATAAAGGAAAATTTTCATGCGGATGTATTAGTAATAAATGATGGAGAATTAGCATTAAAAGCAGTATTAAAAGGGCAAGATGGTATATTAACTATAGCTGGGACTGGATCTATATGTATAGGAATTAGAAATAATATTAAAGATAAATGCGGGGGATGGGGACATTTATTAGGTGATGAAGGCAGTGGATATTCTATTGCTATTAATGCATTAAAAAGAATGATTTATGAAGAAGAATTAAAGTTAGAAAAAAGTAAATTGCATAAAGAAATTTTAAAAGAACTAAATATAAGAAGTACAGATGAAATTTGCGCATTTGTATACTCTTCTACAAAAGATAAAATAGCTTCCCTAACTACATTAATATCCAAGTTAGGAGAAGAAGGAGAGGAAAATGCAATAGATATATTAAAAAAAGAAGGAAAAGCTCTTGGATTAATAACAGAAAGAGTATATAAAAGGTTGAATTTTGAAAATAAATGTTTAATAGGAGTAAAGGGAAGTGTTATAGAAAAAGCTAAAGTTTTAAGACAAGCTTTTAAGGAATATTTATTAGCTAATTTAGGAGTAGTAGAAATAGTACAAGAAGATGTATCATCTAGTAAAGGAGCTTATTATATGTATTTAAAGGAAATATAAACAGAAGTTTTATTTTTAGATTAGGTTTTAAATAATGAATAAAAATCAAATTTTATCCTATATTTGCTACCATTAAGACTATAATCCTTAATGGGTTCAATATGACTGTAGATAATGTGTTCTAATAAGGAGATAGGGCTTCAAGGACTCCAGTTTATGCTAAGAATTGTGTTTATATAAATTTGAAACTCATCTCAATATATAGAGATGAGTTTTATAATAAAGATGAAAAATTATAAATATTATTTATTACTGATGTTTTAAAAATAAAAGAGTATATAACTTATAATAAAGTTTGGAGTGAATTATATGAGGAAATTGGGGATATCTGTATATCCATCAAACACAAATAGTGAAAAAATAAAAGAGTATATAGAACTTGCAGCGAAGTATGGGTTTAAAAGAATTTTTACATGTTTAATATCTTCAGAAGAAATGGAAATAGATCAATTAATTAGTATATTTAAGGATATAATTCAATTTGCAAATACAAAAGGAATGGAGGTTGTAGGAGATGTTGAACCAGAAGTATTTAAAAGACTTAAAACTTCTTATTCAGATTTATCCATTTTTAAGGATATAGGATTTTATGGTATAAGATTAGATTTAGGATTTAGTGGAGTTGAAGAATCTATAATGTCCTTTAACAAATACGGAATAAAAGTAGAACTGAATATGAGTAATGGTACAAAATATATAGACAATATTTTAACATATAAGCCTAACTTAGAAAATATATTAGGCTGCCATAATTTTTATCCACATAGATATACTGGATTAAGTTATAAACATTTTCTAAAGTGTAGTAAACAATTTAAGGATTTAGGCATAAGAACTGCGGCATTTGTAAGTTCAAAAGAAGCAAAATATGGACCATGGCCTGTATCAGAAGGATTAAGTACATTAGAAATGCATAGAGAATTGCCTATAGAAGTTCAAACTAAACATTTATTTGCTACAGGATTTATAGATGATGTTATTATTGCTAATGCATTTGCTTCAGAGGAAGAACTTAAAGCGTTAAGTAAAATTAATAAAGATATGTTAGAGTTTAAAGTTAATCTTGTAGATGAAATTCCCGAAGTTGAAAAAAGAATAATTCTTGATGAATTTCATTTCAATAGAGGGGATGTATCTGATTATTTAGTAAGATCAACTCAAAGTAGAGTTAAATATAAAGATCATAATTTTCAAGCTTTTAATACTGTAGACATTAAAAGAGGAGATTTGTTAATAGAATCTTCATTATATAAAAGGTATGCAGGGGAATTACAAATTGCACTTAAGGATATGAAAAATTCAGGTAAAACTAATGTTGTAGGAAGAATAGCAGATGAAGAAATATTTCTTATTGACTATTTAGAGCCTTGGGAAAAGTTTGGATTTACTCTATAAGGTATAATAGTATAAAAAATATTATTTTATCTATTATTAATATACCTGAATTACTATTTAATTTATGTTTTAAATATATATCAATTATATATAGGGTTAAAAATTTTCATTATTATTAATAAAGCCTCCATAAATATAATAATATAGATTTAAAAAAGACTATGAAGAAGCCTATGTTGGCTTAAAACTTCATGGTCTTTTTGTGTTTTATAAATATATTAAAAATCTTTATACAATCTTTATACAATGAAAAGCAGTCTTAATACCTTCTTAATACTATAAATGTTATTATGTGAAATATATAAAATAAGCAATGGAGGGACAATTAATTATGGTTGATATTATTTTCATAGCATCACTTTTTTTAGGATTTACTTCTATAAAGTTATTTGCAAATTGGTGTGAAAAACAAGTTGTTAAAAAATAGTACTATGTGGAGGAATGAATATGTGGATTTTGATTATAGTCATTATATCACTTTTTATATATTTGGCTTATGCATTATTTAATCCGGAAAAATTTTAAGTTTGAAATTGATATGGGAGGAAGACTTATATGGAATTATTACAGATAATAGTACCCTTAATTATATTTATGCTTTTAGTAGTGCCAATGGGTAAATATGTATATTGTGTAGCCACTGGCGACAAAGCAATTGGAGATAATTTTTTTAATAGAATTGATAATTTTATTTATAAAATATGTGGAATAAATAAAGATGAAGAAATGAGCTGGAAAGAATATGTGATTTCAATTATTGTAGTAAATGCAGTTATGGTATTTATAGGATATATCATACTTAGAACTCAGGGATTGCACATTTTAAATCCTAAGAAAATAGGAGGAATGGAACAAAGTTTATCATTTAATACAATCATAAGTTTTATGACAAATACAAATCTACAGGATTATAGTGGGGAATCTGGACTTTCTTATTTTAGTCAGATGGTTGTAATAATTTTTATGATGTTTACATCTGCAGCGACAGGTTTTTCAGCAGCATTGGCTTTTATGAGAGGTATTATAGGAAATAAAAAAACTATGGGCAATTTTTTTGTGGACTTAGTAAGAGTTATTACTAGAGTTTTATTACCGGTATCGATGATTGTAGGGATTTTACTAGTAGCTCAGGGGGTGCCACAAACTTTTTCAGGTACACAAACTATAACTACAATAGAAGGTAAGATGCAAGATATAGCACTAGGGCCTGTGGCAGCTCTTGAATCTATAAAGCATATAGGAACAAATGGAGGTGGTTTTTTTGGAGCAAATTCATCACACCCCTTTGAGAATCCTACACCTATATCAAATTTAATAGAAATTTTATCAATGATGATACTTCCAGGTACGATGGTTTATACTTTTGGATTAATGCTTAAAAATAAAAAGCAAGGATGGGCAATATTTATTGCTATGTCAGTATTATTTCTTATAGGGTTACCAATATGCTATTTTGCAGAGAAATCAGGAAATCCATCCCTTGCCCATATTGGATTTAATCAATTAATGGGTAATATGGAAGGTAAAGAAGTAAGATTTGGTATAGGTCAATCTACATTATTTACAACAGTAACAACAGCTTTTACTACAGGTTCTGTTAATAATATGCATGATTCATTAACACCAATAGGAGGCCTTGTAGCACTTATGAATATGATGCTTAATGTAGTTTTTGGTGGAAAGGGTATAGGTTTTATGAATATGATTATGTATGCCATACTTACGGTTTTCCTATGTGGACTCATGGTTGGACGAACTCCAGAATTTTTGTCAAAAAAGATTGAAGGTAAAGAAATTAAGCTTATAGCTCTTGCTATAATTATTCATCCATTTTTAATATTAATGTCTTCAGCACTAGCTTTAGCAGTCCATCAAGGGGTAGCGAGTATATCAAATTCTGGATTCCATGGCATATCACAAGTTATATATCAATTTACAACTTCAGCCGCTAATAATGGATCTGGATTTGAGGGACTTTCTGACAATACTCTGTTCTGGAATACAGCTACAGGTATAGTAATGTTTTATGGAAGATATTTATCAATTATAATACTTCTGGCAGTAGCAGGATCATTCGCTTCAAAAAAATCAATACCAGTTTCTATAGGAACTTTTAGAACAGATAATACAATGTTTACAATAATTTTAGTATTTATAGTTTTAATAATAGGTGCTTTAACATTCTTGCCGGCTTTAGCACTTGGACCTATTGCAGAGCATCTTACATTATGGCATTAATCACAACAGTAATTATTAAGAAAAAGGAAGATGAGGAGAATAATAATGAGTGATAAAAATGGGAAATCTAAATTTATTACAAAAAAAATAGTAAATGAAGCTATTTTAGAATCATTTAAAAAACTTGATCCTAAATACATGATAAAAAATCCTGTAATGTTTGTGGTAGAGATAGGTTTGGCTATATCTTTAGTACTTACATTATTACCTAATTTATTTGGGGACCAGGGTAACAATATAAGAACTTATAATCTTATAATAGCAGTAATATTGTTTATAACAATATTGTTTGCAAATTTTGCAGAATCAGTAGCTGAAGGCCGTGGAAAGGCACAGGCTGAAAATTTAAAGAAGACAAAAAAAAATACTATAGCAAAACTTTTAGATTCTAAGGGAAATATTAAAATTATTAATGCAAATGAACTAAAAAAAGGTGATATAGTTTTAGTGGAAAATGGAGACACAATTCCAAATGATGGGGAAGTAATAGATGGTATTGCATCTGTAGATGAATCTGCTATAACAGGTGAGTCAGCTCCAGTTATGAAAGAAAGCGGAGGCGATTTTGCTTCTGTTACAGGAGGGACAACAGTTGTAAGTGATTGGTTAAAAATTAAAATAACTGCAACACCTGGTGAATCATTCTTAGATAAAATGATAAATCTTGTAGAGGGAGCATCAAGGCAGAAGACTCCAAATGAAATCGCATTAAATACTATACTTGTTAGTTTAACTCTTATATTTGTAATAGTTATAGTATCACTTTATCCTATGGCTAGTTATTTAGGAGTTAAAATTCAAATATCTACATTAATTGCACTTCTTGTATGTTTAATACCTACAACTATAGGCGGACTTCTATCAGCTATTGGTATTGCAGGTATGGATAGAGTTACAAGATTTAATGTAATAGCTATGTCAGGAAAAGCAGTTGAGGCTTGTGGAGATGTAGATACCATGATACTTGATAAAACAGGCACAATAACTTTTGGTAATAGACTTGCATCAGAATTCATGCCTGTTGGGAAGTCAGAAATTATGGATTTAATAAATTATTCTGTTATGTGTTCATTAAAGGATGATACACCAGAAGGAAAATCTATAGTTGAACTTGGTAATAAATTAGGTGCAACAATTAATTTTAAAGATTATGAATATCTTGATTTTATAGAATTTACAGCACAAACAAGAATGAGTGGAGTAGATTTAAAAGATGGTTCTATGGTAAGAAAAGGTGCCTATGATAGCATTAAGAATAGGGTAAAGGAAATGGGAGGAATTATACCAGAGGAGTTAGAAGATACTGTTAATAAAGTTGCAAAATTAGGAGGAACTCCCCTCGTAGTTTGTGTTAATGATAAAATATATGGGGTAATTTATCTTAAAGATACAGTTAAACCAGGATTAGTTGAAAAATTTGCAAGACTTAGAGAAATTGGTATTAAAACAATAATGTGCACTGGAGATAATCCCTTAACTGCAGCAACTATTGCTAAAGAGGCAGGAGTTGATGGGTTCATAGCTGAATGCAAACCTGAAGATAAAATTGAAGCCATTAAAAAAGAACAAGAAGAGGGTAAGCTTGTGGCAATGACTGGGGATGGAACTAATGATGCTCCTGCACTTGCACAGGCAGATGTGGGGCTTGCTATGAATAGTGGTACTACAGCCGCTAAGGAAGCTGCTAATATGGTGGATTTGGATTCAGATCCTACTAAAATTCTTCAGGTAGTTGAGATAGGAAAGCAATTGTTAATAACCAGAGGGGCTTTAACAACTTTTAGTATAGCAAATGACGTAGCAAAATATTTTGCTATAATACCAGCTGTTTTTACTGTGGCTATACCAAAGATGCAGATTATGAATATAATGAAACTTTCAACACCATATAGTGCTATACTTTCAGCATTAATATTTAATGCAATAATAATACCACTACTTATACCAATAGCAATGAAAGGTGTTAAATATAGACCAATGAAATCAGAAACAATGTTACTTAGAAATATGTTTGTTTTTGGGCTAGGAGGGGTGCTTGTCCCATTTGTAGGAATTAAACTTATAGATATAACTATAACTCCATTAGTTAGAATTCTTAATTTGGGATAAAGTATAAAATTTACACAATTAAGGAAAGGAAGATTTCTTATGAAAATAATAAAAAGAGCTATTGTTGTAAGTATTGTTTTGATGATACTTTGTGGAATTATATATCCACTTACATTAACAGGAATAAGCCAACTGGTTTTAAATAAAAAAGCAAATGGAAGTATGATTTCAATTAATGGAAAAGAAGTGGGATCAAAACTTATAGGACAAAATTTCACAGATCCAAAGTTTTTTAGAGGAAGAGTTTCAGCTATAAATTACAATACTTATAAAGTAGCAGATACAAAATTAGATAAGTATGGAAAAATAGCTTATAGTGGAGTTAGTTCAGGCTCCGAGAATCTAGCACCTTCTAATAAAGAGCTTAAAGAAAGAGTACAAAGGGATATGGAAGAGTTCTTGAAATTATACCCTGGGGTTAAAAAAGAAGATATTCCAACAGATCTATTAACAAGTTCAGCTTCAGGACTTGATCCCAATATAAGTCCAAAAGCTGCTAAAATTCAAATACCAGCGGTTTCAAAAGCATCTGGTATTAGCAAAGCTAAGCTTGAGAAAATAGTAGATAAATATACTGAAAAAAGAAGTTTAGGTATATTTGGAGAACCAAGAGTAAATATATTAAAATTAAATATAGAAATAGCTTCAATTTTAGAACATAAATAAATTGAATGTTTATTTAAGAAATATATATATTACAAATTAATGGGGAAATTTTTTATGTTAGATAAAAGGTTGTATAATTTTATTAAATATTTAAGCTTATATATTAGAGTAGGAGATGATTTCAATAGATAGCGATAAAAGACCAGATCCAGAGTATCTTCTAAATCAGGTGAAAAAAGAAGAAAATCAATCCTTAAAAGGAAAGCTAAAAATATTTTTTGGTTATGCCGCAGGGGTAGGTAAAAGTTATGCAATGCTTATGGAAGCCCATGATATGAAAAAAGTAGGTAAAGATATAATTATAGGGTATATTGAACCTCATGCAAGACCGGAAACTATGGCTTTAATTGACGGTATTGAAAGTATAGAATCTAAAATGGTTAATTATAAAGGAATAACTTTAAGAGAATTTGACTTAGATAAGGCGCTTTTAAGAAAACCTGAGATAATATTAGTGGATGAACTTGCCCATACCAATATAGGTAATCAAAGACACAAAAAAAGATGGCAGGACATAGAGGAGCTTTTAGATAATGGAATAGATGTATATACTACTTTAAATGTTCAACATATAGAAAGTTTAAATGATATAGTTGAAAGTATAACTCATATTTCTGTAAGAGAAACCATTCCAGATAAAATATTTGACGAAGCAGATAAAGTGGAATTAATTGATATTGAACCAGATGAGTTATTAATGCGCTTTAGCGATGGAAAAATATATAGTAAAGATCGGATAAAAAAAGCTTTTAATAACTTTTTTACTAAAAATAACCTGTTTGCACTTAGAGAAATTGCCCTTAGACGAACAGCAGATAGAGTAAATTATGAAGTAGAAAGCATGAGACTATCAAAAGGACAAATAACAGTAATGCCTACATCGGACCCAATCTTAGCTTGTATTGGAACTTCTCCTTCATCTGCCAGAGTTATCCGTACTGCTACAAGAATGGCAGAAGCATATCATTCTAAATGGATAGCAGTATATATTGAAACCACAAAGGCACAAAATTTTAGTAAGGAAGATAAAGAAAGATTAAATGCAAATTTTAATTTAGCAGAGCAATTAGGGGGAGAAGTAGTTACTTTATATGGTGATAATATAGTTGAGCAAATAATTCAATATGCAAAATTTAGAAATGTTACTAAAATAGTAATAGGAAAAAATCATAGGAAACCCAATAATTTATTTCACTTTTATGCAAAAGATATAGTTGATAAGCTTATGGAATCTAATTATTATATAGATGTTTATGTCATACCAAATTCAATATTTAATAAAAAAAATAGAATATATATACAAAATAGCAATAAAATTTTCAAAATATCTTTCAAAGAAGTTTTATTATCAAGTTTAATAATGATTATTGCTACAGCAATTTCATTATTTTTTTACTACTTAGGTTTTAGTGAATCCAATGTCATTATGATTTTTATTTTAGGGGTTATAATCGTAAATATTAAAACAAAAGGGTATTTTTGGGGATTTTTATCTTCTATAATTAGTGTACTGCTATTTAATTATTTTTTTACAGAGCCAATATATTCGCTACAGGTTTATGATAAAAGTTATTTAGCTACTTTTCCTATAATGTTAGCTGTAACTTTTATGATTGGAACACTTACAAATAAAATTCAAAGAGAAGTACATAATTCTTTAGTAAGGGAAAATACAACACAGATTTTATATAGAGTAAGTAGAAAATTGCTAAGCGCAACGGGGAAAGCAGATGTCGTAGCTATAGGAATAAAGTATATTTCTAGACTTTTAGAAAGAACGGTTGTTTGCTATTTATCACAGGAAAATAAACTTTCAACTCCATTTATTTATAATTCAGACGAGGGAGAAAAAA
The DNA here is from genome assembly GCF_054768115.1 of Clostridium sp. CTA-6. NCBI lineage: Bacteria > Bacillati > Bacillota > Clostridia > Eubacteriales > Clostridiaceae > Clostridium > Clostridium sp. CTA-6. The sequence continues at coordinate 128,863 of NZ_BAAAAU010000007.1, read as the reverse complement.
ATAATATTTTACTGAATAAAGATGAAGAAGCTGTTGCTTATTGGTCTTTTTTAAATGATAAAGAATCAGGTAGCGGCACAAATACATTTTATGGAGCAAAAGGGTATTATATGCCATTAAAAGGTCAGGATAAATTATTAGGTGTTATAGGGATATCATGCATCAATGGGGTGCTCAAAACTGAAGAAAAATTTATTTTTCAGACTATTTCAAGCCAAATTTCTATTGCACTAGATAGAGAAATTCTTGCTGAAACACAAAAAAATTCTAAATTAGAAATAGAGAGTGAGAGATTAAGAAGTAACTTATTAAGATCAATTTCCCATGACTTAAGAAGCCCTCTGGCAGGTATAAAAGGATCAGTAAGCACTATTATTGAAAATGGAAATCTTATTTCTAATGATAAGAAAGAAGAACTTCTTCAAGGTGTTTATGATGATACTGAATGGCTTATAAGATTAGTTGAAAATTTACTAAGTATGACAAGATTTGAAGAAGGAAATATGGAAATAAAGAAAAATATGGAACTTGTGGAAGAAGTAATATATGAAGCAGTTCAAAGGACTTCAAAAAGATTTAAAGATCGCAAGATTAAAGTAAAAATTCCTGAAAATGTTATAATGGCTCCAATGGATGGCAGTTTAATCAAGCAGGTACTTATAAATTTGCTTGACAACTCTTTGAAATTTACTCCAAAAGATTCATTGATTGAAGTAAGAGCTTATGAAAAGGAAGAAAAGGTGTTTTTTGAGGTTATTGATAATGGAAATGGAATATCTGAAGAAATATTGCCACATATATTTGATCGATTTTTTACAAATGGAAGTAAAATATCTGATTCAAGGAGAGGGGTAGGTTTAGGACTTGCTATTTGTAAATCTATAGTTGAAGCTCATAATGGAATGATTGATGCTTATAACAAAAAAGCAGGAGGAGCTGTTTTTAGATTTTATATTCCGAAGGAGGAAAGCAAATATGAATAATAAACAATATATCCTTGTAGTTGAAGATGATAGACCCATAAGAAATTTTATTACGGCATCCTTAGCGGCGCAGGGATTTAAGTATATTGAAACAGATAAAGGGAACGAAGCTATTGCACTTTCAATGTCATACAAACCTGATTTAATAATATTAGATTTAGGACTTCCAGACATGGATGGCATTGAGGTTGTTAAAAAAGTAAGAGAATGGTCTAATATTCCTATAATAATTGTTTCTGCAAGAGAAAATGAGAGACAAAAGGTAGAGGCATTAGATCAAGGTGCAGATGATTATTTGACAAAGCCTTTTGGCATTGGAGAATTACTAGCAAGAGTTAGGGTAGCTCTAAGGCATGCAATAACTGATAAAGGTGGAAATCAGAATAGAGATATTTTTAAAGTTAAAAATTTAATTGTTGATTTTAACAAAAGGCGAGTTGTGATAAATAATGAAGAGATACATTTAACTCCAATAGAATATAAAATAATGGCTCTTCTTTGTAAATATCCAGGGAAGGTATTAACTCATAATTTTATTATTCACGATATTTGGGGTTCTGCAATAGGCAATGAAACTCAATCACTTAGAGTATTTATGGCAAGTTTAAGAAGAAAGATAGAAAAGAATCCAGCTCAGCCAGAATATATTTATACTGAAGTTGGAGTGGGATATAGATTAGTAGATGAATAGTAATAAATAAAAAATAAATCTGTAAACAAAAATCTTATGCTTAATAGAAGCATAGGATTTTTTATTTTAAGATTGCTAACTAATTAAAGTGTAACAGGTTTTATTTTTAGTCATAAAATATAATTGATGACTGTTTAGGCAGGAACAATAATATAAGGAGGTTCCTAATGTATAATAATCTATTTTTTTGTTTTCCTTGTTACATGCAGCAATTTCCTTGTCCATTTCCAAATGAACAAATGAGATCTATCGAAGATTTTGAAGATTATAATGACGCTGAAGATTATAATGATGAGACTGAGAATTACAGTAACATGGAAGAGGATGATCTTTTTTATGATGAGGAAGATTCTAATGATACTAGATCTTTAGATAGGCAGGTGAACATACCATTTCCTAGTGGTAGATGGAGTCGCTGGGAAAATCTTGGAGGAGTTTTAACTTCCGCACCAGCAGTATCTTCATGGGCTCCTAACAGATTAGATACTTTTGCAAGGGGAACAGATGATGCTCTTTGGCATAAATGGTGGAATGGTTCTCGTTGGAGCGAATGGGAAAGTCTTGGAGGAAGATTAACTTCTGCTCCTGGAGCTGTATCTTGGGGAAATAATAGAATTGATGTATTTGCTAGAGGTACAGATAATGCTATGTGGCATATATTTTGGAACGGTTCTCGCTGGAGCAGCTGGGAAAGTCTTGGAGGTGTCTTGACATCTTCACCAGCCGCATCTTCATGGGCACCTAATAGAATAGATACTTTTGTAAGGGGAACAGATAATGCTCTTTGGCATAAATGGTGGAATGGTTCTCGTTGGAGTGAATGGGAAAGTCTTGGTGGAAGATTAACCTCTTCACCAGCAGCTGTGTCTTGGGGAAACAATAGAATTGATGTATTTGCACGCGGCCAAGGTAACCGTCTGAATCATTTATGGTGGAATGGATCTCGCTGGAGTAGATGGGAAGACCTTGGAGGAAGATTAACTTCTGGTCCCGCTGTTTCTTCTAGAAGATCTAATAGATTAGAGGTATTTGCTAGGGGAGCAAACAATCAATTGATGACCAGGTCTTGGAACGGATCACGTTGGAGTAATTGGTCAATGATTGGAGGAAATATTATAACCTCTGATCCAGCTGCAGTATCCTGGGGGCCAAACAGAACAGATGTGTTCGCTAGAGGCAGAAATAATGCAATGTGGCATATTTTTAGAAATTAGTTACAAAATATCAGAGTATTATTAATTGTAATATTTTTATCTGGTGAAAAATTATATTTATGATCTATGCTATTTTTATAGCTTATAGAGAAATAGAAAAGCTATTAGGAGCTCCTTAGGGAGCTCTTGTTATTTGAATGGATAAAAACTATATACTAATATTAATCCAATTATAAAAAATACAAGTCCTATCATTAAAAATGGTATAGTTGCTCCATTCCAAGCTGGCTTATTTGTAAAAGCTCTCCATTTAAAGGATAATTTACTCATTCCCATGAAAAAAAATCCAATAAATAAAATTATTATACTAAATAAAAATAAATTATTTGCCATAAAGAATCCTTATATAAAAGTTACAAAAATTAACTGTATTATCAGTTTAGTAAACTTATAAGGGATTTCACCTTCCTTTCCTATTTTAATTTCATTTGTTTTTTATCTTAAATAGTTAAAAATTTATTACATGTTAAACTATCTATTGACTTTTAGGTTATCATCTGAATATTACATAAAGGTGTATTTTACCTTAACACTACCTTAAATTTTGTACAGAATTAATTTTTAAATGCTATTCTATAATCTTTATATTTTCTTTAGTTTATATTTCTTTTTCCTTTAGTTTTGTTATGTATATTAAATATATAGTAATAATTTCTAAATTTATATTAATTTAAAATGGAGGAGAAAAAATGGAAGTTCTTCAGGTGGAAAATATTCATAAAAAAATTGGGAAAAGAGAAATAATTAAGGATGTTAGTTTTTCAGTGAAAGAGGGAGAGATATTTGGATTTTTAGGGCCTAATGGAGCAGGAAAAACAACTACTATAAGAATGATGGTAGGTCTTATAGCTCCAACAAAAGGGCGTATTAAAATTATGGGTCATGATATACAAAAAGAAAGAATAAAGGCTTTGAAAAATGTAGGCTGTATAGTTGAAAATCCAGATATGTATAATGATTTAACAGGAATGCAAAATTTAAAATACTATGCAGACTTATATGGTGATATTACTAAAGAAAGAATAAATGAAGTTGCAGAACTTGTGGGATTAAAAGATAGAATCAATGATAAGGTTAAAAAGTATTCTTTAGGAATGAAACAAAGATTAGGACTAGGTCAAGCTATATTATCAAATCCAAAGTTATTAATATTAGATGAGCCAACAAATGGATTAGACCCTATAGGAATGCATGAGTTTAGAGAGATAGTAAAAGATATAGCAAAAAAAAATAATAGTGCAGTTTTTATATCATCACATATTTTATCTGAAATTGAGCAAATGTGTGATCACTTTGCAATTATAAATAAAGGTAGTATAAAAACAATACAAGCAGTGTCAGAAGAATCTTCTAATATTGAAAGATTAAAAATATCTACTAATGAAATAAAAAAGATACAAGATGTATTTTCAAAATTAAATTTTGTAAGGAATATTAATGTAGAGCAAAATTCTATTGTTGTTGAAATAAGTCCTAAAAACTTTTCAAGGATAATAAAAGAGATAGGTAAAAATGATGTAAACATTGATGATATATGTAAGGTTGAAAGCAATCTTGAGAATAAATTTATGAAAATACTTGAGGAAGGTGCTTAAAAATATGAAATTAATAAAAAATGAAATGAAAAAGATTATTTTATCAAGAAAATATTTAGTTGTTATGAGCATATTTATTGTTTTATATGCATGTATTAGTGTTTTAATGTACAAAGATACATTGAAATCTAAACCTGAAACAATGTTAAGTTTTAATGAAAAAAATTTAGAGTATTGGCAAAATAAAAAGAAAGATAAAGATATACCTAAAGAAAGAAAAAATGAAATAGAGCAAAATATAAAAAGTATAGAAAGAAGAAATAAAGATCTAAAATTTCAAATTGCAAATAAAAATTTAGATTGGAAAAAGAGATTAACTAAAGATAATAATAATTTAAAAAAGCAGATAAAAGAGTCAGAAAAAAATGGTGAAAATGCAGCAATAAGTGAATATAAGCAGCAAATAGCAATGAATGATTATTATCTAAATAATAATATTAGGCCTACACCAAATTATGAAATAACTGCATTTAATGTTATGCCTAAGGTGAATATGATTATAGGATTTTTAATAATTTCAATAATTATAGCAATAATGACATCTACTTCAGTGTCAGGAGAATTTAATCCAGCTACCATAAAACTTCTTTTAACTAAACCAGTTTCTAGGGAAAGAGTTTTATTTTCAAAGTTTATGGCTTCAGTTCTAGTTTGTATTTTATCATTTTTAATTATAAAAATATTAGCATTTTTAGTTTTAGGTACAGTGTTTAGTTTTGGATCTTTTAAAGAGCCAATGGCTTATTATAGTAGATATATTGCGAATAAAGATTTAATTGCAAATATAGGTTTGGGAGTAAAACCGGATTTAAGTAGTTTAAAAATGTCTTCTATTTTTAAATTTGTAGTATTGAGTGAAGGCATAAATATGCTATTTATAATGGCTACTGTATCAATATGTTTATTGATTTCTACACTAACTAAAAAAAGTTCAACTTCTATTAGTATTAGTGGCGTATTGTTTGCTGTAATATCTATTATAAATACTAAACAATTAGATAACGCTACTGGAGGAAACTTAGTAATTCATAAAGTTATGCCTTACTTGTTTTCCACTTATAGTACTGGAGAACTTGTAATAAGTAGAGAGATAATTCCTAAAATTGGATTACCATTTGTAAATATACCTTTTATCATATTTATTCTTTTAGCCTGGACTATAGGGTGTTATTTAATATCTAATTTTATTTTTGTAAAAAGAGATATATTATAAAAATATCATCAAACTATATTTTTCGTTGATATATATTTGTGTAATTTCAAAAACTTAAAAACATAATCAAGTTTAAATAATTCATTTAGTATATAATCCCCCCTAACTTTCTGATGTTGGGAATTATTTGGTATAATTATATCAGACAGATAGGGGGAATGCTAAGTGAATTATAAAATATTAATAGTAGATGATGATAAAACTATAGTGGAATTTTTGCAAATATTTTTGATTAAAGAGGGGTATGAGGTAAAGTTTTCTTATAATGGAGAAGAAGCTTTAAACAAAATAAAAAATGAGAAGTTTGACTTGATTTTAATGGATATAATGATGCCTAAGATAGATGGATTTGAGGGTATTAAAGTAATAAGAAAATTTACTAATACTCCTATTATATTTTTAACAGCAAAAGATAATCAGCAAGATAAAATTAAAGGATTTATTTCTGGATGTGATGATTACATAACAAAACCATTTGATTTAATAGAACTTTCTTTAAGAATGTCTGCTATTTTAAGAAGGAGTAATGTAAGGGAATTTGAAGATGACAAATATATTATAAAAATTAAAGATTTAGAATTAAATTTAAAAGAGCACACTTTATATAAGGGAGAAGGTGAAATAACACTTACTCCAAAAGAATTTGATATTTTATGTTTACTTGCTAGAAATAAAGGGAGAGTCTTTCCTTCAAGTGAGTTATATGAAAGAGTATGGGGACAAGAATTTTTAGAAAATGATAATAGTTTATTAACACATATTAGAAATTTAAGAGAAAAATTGAATGATACTGTGAAAAATTCAAAATACATTAAAACTGTTTGGGGAGTGGGTTATAAGATTGAAAAGGAAGCTTAGAGTTGGATTAACAACAGAACTTATGATACTTTTTATTATAGCTTTGGTAACTACAGTTTTTGGAGTCTGTGCGGCTTTAAGAAGTCTAAATATTTCATCATATAATATCAATAAGTTTTTATTTCCAGAACACTTTAAAAATAGCTTCATAATAAAAGAATATAAAAAAACCGTTGGAGAACAGGTAGATAGTTTTGTAAAAAAACATATAAATGAGCTTAAAACACCACATAAAATGGATGAACAACTAAAGAAAGAATTTCCATATGATTTTAGAGGCAAGACTTTAGTTTTTATTATTAATTCTAATGGGGAAATACTAAGTTCCAATAATGAAGAAAATTTTTATAATATACGTAAATCTATAATAAAAGAGGGACTGGAAATAAAAAAATATGATAATGATATTACTATAAATATTAGGGAAATAAAGAAGGTAAGTGGTGATCTATATATAGCGATAAATCATGATTCTGTTATAGATGGGGATCTTATTGTAATGTGCACGGGGTTATTTGTATTTATGATTATTTTTGCAATACTTGCAAAAGGAAGATTGAGGTATATTATATTTATTGAAAAAGGAGTAAAGAAACTTTATTCATCAAATTTTGAAAAGAAAATACCCTTAAAATATAACAATGAACTTACATCTTTGGCAGTAGCATTAAATGACATGGGAGATACAATAAAAGAAAATAAAAAGAATGAGGAAGAATTTTTATTAAATATATCTCATGACTTAAGAACTCCGTTAACATCTATATTAGGGTTCCTAAATCTTTTAAAACAGAAAAAGTATGATACAGATGAAGAAAGAGAAGGGTATATAAATACTATTGAAGAGCAAAGCTTATACTTAAAAACTCTTATAGACGAATTTTTTCAATTTTCAAAGTTAAAATGGAAAAATGTTAAACTAAATAAAGAAAATATAAATCTCCAAGAGATTCTACGTCAAATAAGTGATGGATTTTATCCACAACTAAAAGAAAATAGTATCACTATATCTATGAATTTTCCTGAAAAACCTTTATATAAAGAGGTTGATGTTGAAAAATTTATGAGAGTATTAGAAAATGTAATATCTAATGCTATAAAATATAGCTATAAAGGAACAGAAATTAGTTTAAATTTATGTGAAAATAAAGATAGAATAGTAATGGAATTTTGGAATACTCCTATAGAAGCTCTAAAGGAAGATGAATTAGATTTTTTATTTAAAAGGTTTTATAAGAAAGATTTATCAAGAAGTAATAAAGGAGCAGGATTGGGACTTGCTATAGCTCTAGAGGTAATAAAACTTCATGAAGGAGAGTTATATGCAGTAATGAAAAATAAGAAATTGGGAATTATAATAAAATTATAATAACATATATAGTATAAACAGAGTTCTTGGCTTCAGAGGGAGTTTTTACTCTCTCTGAAGCTTATTAACAGAATTCTTAGGAGTTTTACTCCTTAGAAGTCGTTATCCTTTAGGAGAAATCGTTATCCAGGGACGTACCCGCTCTTTACTCCCATTTTGAAAAAGATGGGAGTAAAGAGCGGGTAGTCATCGGATAGAAGGGTTTCCAGGAAAAGGGGAACTTTATTTTTTATTTAAAAATCATAATAAAAAAATTAATAAATTGTTAACAATGCTAAATAGTATTAAAAACCTCTTATATACTTAAATTCTTGTACAAATGCAACCTATTATAAAAAAGAATTTACACTGATAAAGCGGTATAATAATAGTTGAGTACAAGGAGGTAAATAAATGTTAAAACCAGAAATTTTAGACATATTAAAATGCAAAGAGGGAGGATTAACCAAAGAAGGATTAATAAAAGATTTTATAGCTGGTATTATAGTAGCTATAATAGCTTTACCATTATCTGTGGCTTTAGGTATAGCCTCGGGAGTATCCCCAGAAAAGGGACTTATTACAGCCATAATAGCAGGATTTTTAATTTCATTTTTAGGTGGAAGTAGAGTTCAAATAGGAGGACCTACAGGAGCCTTTGTTGTTATTATATATGGTATCATAGAAAAATATGGTATAGATGGACTTGTAATAGCCACATTGATGGCGGGGATAATACTTATCATCTTTGGGTTGTTAAGATTCGGCTCTTTAATTAAATACATATCTTATCCAATAACAGTTGGATTTACAGCAGGAATAGCTGTTACATTATTCTCTACTCAAGTTAAGGATTTCTTAGGGTTAGCAATAAATAAAGTACCATCTGAATTTTTACTAAAATGGTCAATGTACATATCTAATATGGGAACATTAAGTTGGCAAACTTTAAGTCTAGGCATTTTTTCTTTATTAGTTTTAATAATATGGCCTAAATTTAGTAAAAAAGTACCGGGAGCGTTAGTTGCACTAATACTATCTACTCTTATAGCTTATTTTTTAAAGCTAGATGTGGCAACTATAGGAACTCAATTTGGGGAAATATCATCAAAAGTAGCACTACCTAAATTACCAGGGATAGATATTATCACGGTACAAAAGTTAATTAAGCCAGCTTTTACTATAGCCATTTTAGCAGCTATAGAATCTTTATTATCTGCAGTTGTAGCAGATGGTATGATAGGTGAAAAACATAATTCAAATACGGAGTTAATAGCACAAGGGGTTGGAAATATTGCGTCAGCTTTGTTTGGCGGAATACCAGCTACAGGAGCTATTGCAAGAACAGCAGCTAATGTTAAAAATGGAGGAAGAACTCCTATAGCGGGAATGGTACATGCTATAACATTATTATTAATAATGAAGATTTTTATGCCATTAGCAAAGTACATTCCATTGACTACTTTAGCAGCTATATTAATAGTTGTATCTTATAATATGAGTGGATGGAGAATTTTTAAAGCTATGTTAAAAGCACCAAAAAGTGATGTAATAATATTATTAGCTACATTTTTTCTAACAGTTATATTTGATTTAGTAATAGCTATAGAAGTAGGGATATTCATATCCATGTGCTTATTTATGAGAAAAATGGCTTTGGCTATAGAAGTCAATGAATTGGATCAAAATTATTGTTCTAAAAAATTAAGTCTAGAAAGTATACATACAAATAAAATAGGTAATGAAATATTAATATATGACATAAATGGTCCACTATTTTTTGCAGGTATAGATAATTTTATATCTTCAATAGAAAGCTTAGATACAGAGTCAAAAGTGGTTATATTAAGAATGAAAAATATGCCTGTACTAGATGTTACAGCTTATAGTGAGTTAAAGAAAATAGAAAAACTGTGCATAGAAGAGGAAATAAAATTAATTATGTCCGAAGTACAAGCTCAACCTATGGGGGTTATGAAAAATATGGGAATGGTTTCAAGATTAGGAGAAAATAGATTTATAAGAACTTTAGAGGAAGCTATAAAAGCAGCTAATAATTGTTGTATTAGTTAATTTTTATATGAAAACATAAATAATAAAGTTAAGTAAAGTTGAAATGGAATCTATAAGGTAGACATTTATAAAAGGTCTATGTTATAGATTCTTTTTTGTTTATAATAAAGCAAAATTCTATTCTATTATTATCCTTCCTAGATTATATAAAAGTATGGTATCTTAAAATTTTCAACTTCAGTTATTTAAAAGTCCTATGTCGTATATAAGTACTGATATCACCTACACTTTAGAAAAAATGGGTGGGATTATATAATTAAGAAATAATATAATTAAATTTAAACCTTTTATAGAGCTATATCGTATTACTTATGGAGGGGGGATAATTTTGGGACTGAGTGATGAAGAATTGGTTAATGAAATTATTAGTGGAAACCAATCTGCTATGGAAGTACTTGTAAGTAGAAATTATAAATTGGTATATGCTTTTATATATAGAAATGTAGGAGAGTATCATACTACACTGGATTTGACTCAGGAGAGCTTTATAAAAATTATGAAAAACTTAAAAATCTTTAAAAGTCATAAAGGTAATTTTCAATGTTGGATTTTGAAGATAGCTTTAAATATTTGTAAAGATTATTGGAAAAGCGCTTATGTTAAACATAACACTGTTGATGACAGCTCTTTAGAGCAGGTTTATGAAAAGGAAAATGTTATAAATTATTTAGAAAAGATTGAAGAAAGACAGGAAATTAAAAAAGCCATGATGTTATTGCCAGAAGAACAAAGAGAAGTAGTTATATTAAGATACTATAATGATTTGAAAATAAGGGATATAGCTAATATAACAGAAATAAAGGAGTCCACTGTAAAATCAAGATTAAGGCTTGCTATAGGAAAGCTTAAAACATTATTACAAAGGGGGGATAGTAATGAAAGAAACAAAAGAAGTATTTAAGGATAAAGAGTTTTTAGATATTTCACAGAAAGAAATGGAACAATTTATAGATGTTTTTAATGACTATAGTGTTGAGTATCCCACCCAAAACGAAATAGATCAGTGCATAGAAAATTTAAGAATTTATGTTTCTAAAAAGAAAAGTTTATTACAGATATTTGAGAAATTGTTAAGTAGAGGGCAAATAGAAATAAGTTATATAAATAAATTATATTGGATTATAAGCATGTTAGTATTTTTAATAACTTTTAAATTAGCTATAAATATGAGTATTAATCCTTATAAAGTTATTATGTCAATAAGTCCTATTCCTTTATTATTAGGCTTAATAGAAGTTTTTAAGGGAAAAGAAAATAATATGTTAGAACTAGAACTAAGTTTTAAAATTTCAGGTAAAGAAATAATAATTAGTAGGATTATAATAATTGGGATTTTTAATATTATTTTAAATACTGTTATGAGCCTATTATTTTTTAAAAGTGGCATAGATGTTGAACTATTAAAAATTAATATTTTGTGGATAGTTCCTTTTGTTTGGATAAATCTTATAACATTTATTATAGCAAAAAATATTAGGGGATACTATGTTTCATTAGGGGCTATAAGTTTTTGGATTTTATTAGTATCCATTTTATTTAAAAATGAATATTTTATACAAAAAATTATGTATATAAACATGGCAGTTTATATGACTATGGTAGTGGTTGGTATATATTTGTACTATATGGCTCTTAAAAAATATATGAAAACAGAAGTGAAAGACTTTCAGTATGAAGAATAAGGTAAACAGGAAATAAAGTATTTTATTATATGTAGAAGGATATTTTTATAAGTACATTCTAATTGAGCATAAGAATTGCTTTAAAATTAGGAATCTTTAATAAAGAATAGATAATATTTAGGTATTAAATATAGTTAATAAAATAATAGGGGAGAGTTGTATGAAACTTAAAATAGATAATTTAACTAAAAAATATTCAGATAAGGTAGCTGTAAAAGATTTTTCTATAGAGATGACTGAAGGGGTTTATGGGTTATTAGGGCCCAATGGAGCAGGAAAAACTACCTTAATGAGGATGATTTCTGATGTACTTAATCCTACCTGTGGACAGATTTTAGTAAATAATGTGGATAAAAATGATTTAGGAGAAGAGTATAGAGACTTATTAGGATATTTGCCACAAGATATGGGATACTATAAAAATTTTACAGCAGAAAGATTTTTAAAGTATGTGGCAGCGTTAAAAGGCCTGAATAAAAAAATATCAAAGGAGAGAATAGAAGAACTTTTAGAGGTCGTAGGACTTAGTGAGTATAAAAATAAAAAAGTAGGTAAATTTTCTGGTGGGATGAGGCAAAGAGTTGGCATAGCTCAAGCACTTTTAAATAATCCTAAGATTTTAGTATTAGATGAGCCTACAGCAGGGCTAGATCCTAAAGAGAGAATACGTTTTAGAAATTTAATTTCAGATATATCCAAAGATAGAATTATTATTTTGTCTACCCATATTGTTGGGGATATAGAATATATTGCTAAAGAGGTTATTTTAATAAAAGAGGGACAACTTATTAAATCTTCAACAGGAGACAGACTTTTAAAAGAGATGGAGGGTAAGGTCTGGAAGGTAGAAGTAGATGAGAAAGATATAGTTGAATATGAGGATATATATCAAGTAGTAAATATTATGAGAAAGGGAGATAAAGTTCAGCTTAGAATATTAAGTCCCCATAAGCCGGTAGAAAGTGCTATAGATATTGAACCTAATTTTGAAGACATGTATATGCACTATTTTAATGAAAAGATAGAATAAACAGCTTAAAAGTTTAAAAAGTAAAATTATAAATTGTTTTTCAAATTTACTTAAAAATAAATTATATAGAGAGAACATAACAGGATGGTGAAATATGGAGTTATTAAAACAAGAGTTATACAAGATATTTTCCAAGAAGCATTTGGTTTTGATACTGGCTTTGATGCTTTTGTTTGTCTATGGACCTAATTTTTTTATGTCAATTACGGATATTAAAGATGAATATGGATTAACAAATACATTATATAATTATACAAAGCCTTTTGAAGGAAAAATAACTAAAGAAAAAGAAGATAAGATATTTAGTATTTTTAAAAGTAATAAAGATAAGGATAAAAATTCTAAAGTTACAGGAATATATGAGAGAATATGGTGTAATTATTCAGAACAAAAACGACCAAGATTTGTAGCTATAGCTGATGTTTTAAGACAGGCAGATCCTCCTTTTTATAATGAAAAGCTAGATAATAGACCACATGATTTTAAAGGATATAAATTAGATGAATTAAATAAAGATTTAAAAGAACTTAAAAAAGCAGGAAGAGAAAATACTTATGAATATAAAAATAAGAATGCAGCTAATAATATGTATAAAAAACTTTCAGAACCTAAATTTTTTTATGTAGAAAGTTGGCAATATATATCTTCTTTTGTAAATGAGACGAATTTTACTATTATATTTATAATGCTTCTGTTAGGGATTTCACCTATTTTTTCAGAGGAATATAAAACTAAAGTATCTACTATAATTTTATCTAGCAAAAAAGGTAGAAGTGAATGTGTTAGAGCAAAAATATTAGCGGCGATTATATATGCTATATTTATAGCTTTCATATGTAATCTTATAGGTACTATTGTAATAACTAAAATGTATGGTATAGAAGGATTTAATGCACCCATGCAATCTTTATTTGAGTTTAGCTGCTCTCCGTACAATTTTACTATAGCACAGTTTTACCTTACATTATTTTTTACAAGTATAATAGGAGCTATTTTATTTGTATTATTGATATTATTGATATCTAACATTACCAAATCCTCTATGATGACTTTTTTTATTTCTGGTTTTATATTTGTATTTCCAATGTTAGTAGAAAAATTCATTGGCGTGGCTAATGTTTGGTGGAAAAAGCCATTGATAAGTTTAAGTATTACACAAATTTTTAATGCTACAAAAATATATGATGTATTTAGTACAATTAATATATTTGGACAGCCTTTAATTTATCCTTATTTTATTTTAATTTATTCTATTGTATTAGGAACATTATTAACTTATATTTTACATAGAAAATTAAAATATGAAGAGATAAAATAAAGAATAATTTTTATTCCATCAAGAATAATTCAATAAAATTAAATAATAGTTATATAAAAAACAATGCATTAAGCAGTAATTTTGTTATAAATGTAGAATATATAAGATGTAGAATATATTGAGAAAAGGATTGTTTTATATGGCATATGTTTATATAGTAGAATGTAGAGATGGAACTTTATATACAGGATGGACAACAGATATTGAAAGAAGAATAAGTGAGCACAATAAAGGAAAGGGTGCAAAATATACAAGAGTTAGAAGACCAGTAGTTTTAAAACATTCTGAGAAATTTGATACAAATAGAGAAGCTATGAAAAGAGAATGTGAAATAAAAAAACTATCCAGAAAGGATAAAATAAAATTATTTGATTATAATTAGTTTAATTGGCAAATAATATTATTATTCATTAAAATAATGAAAAAGCACATAGTTAAATATCAATATAAAGTTAAAAAAATTAAACTTAGTTAAGGTATTGACAATGTTTGTAATATAACTTATTATAATAATTAAATCTTAGAAAATTAAATAATTTTATAGCAAAGAAGAGGAATAGTAGATTCCTAGGCTTTTTACAGAGAGGGATGTAAGATGAGAATTCCTGAAAGCTAAGTTTTGAACCAGCCTCCGAGTTCTGTACTGAATTTAAGTAGGATACAGCGGAAAAATTCCGTTATCAATAAAAGTGAGCATATTTTATATATGTTAACAAGGGTGGTACCGCCGACACAACTTCGGTCCCTGTATAGGGATTAGAAGTTTTTTTTATTTACAAAAAAATAAATTTTAGGGAGGAATTTAATATGGCAAGAGATAAAAAATTTGTTGAAGATATTACACCAATGGATGAAGACTTTGCACAATGGTATACAGATATAGTAAAGAAGGCTGAACTTGCAGACTATTCAAGTGTAAGGGGGTGTATGATAATACGTCCTTATGCCTATGCTATGTGGGAAATGATTCAAAAGGACTTAGATGAAAGATTTAAAGCTACAGGACATGAAAATGTATATATGCCTTTATTCATACCAGAAAGTTTATTAAATAAAGAAAAAGATCATATAGAAGGGTTCGCTCCAGAGGTTGCTTGGGTAACTCATGGTGGAGAAGAAGAGCTTACAGAAAGATTATGTGTTAGACCTACATCAGAAACATTATTCTGTGAACACTATGCAAAAATAGTTCAATCTTATAAGGATTTGCCAAAGCTTTATAATCAATGGTGCTCAGTAGTAAGATGGGAAAAAACTACAAGACCATTTTTAAGAACTGCAGAATTTTTATGGCAAGAAGGCCATACAATTCATGCTACAGCAGAAGAAGCAAGAAAAGAAACGGAACAAATGCTTAATGTATATGCAAAACATGTTGAAGATGTGTTAGCTATACCTGTAATAAAGGGACAAAAAACAGAACAAGAAAAATTTGCAGGGGCAGTGGCTACTTACACAATAGAAAGTTTAATGCATGATGGTAAAGCGCTACAAACAGGTACATCTCACTATCTTGGAGACCATTTTGCAAGTGCCTTTGGAATTCAATATTCAGATAAAGAAGGAAAACTTCAAAATGTACATCAAACTTCATGGGGCGTTACAACTCGTATGTTAGGAGCTATAATAATGGTTCATGGAGATAACAGTGGATTAGTAGTTCCACCAAGAATAGCACCAATACAAGTAGTTATAGTACCAGTAGCTCAGCATAAAGAAGGAGTACTTGATAAAGCTTATGAACTAAAAGAAAGAGTGGGTAAAGTAGCGAGAGTTAAACTTGATGATACAGACAAGATGCCAGGTTGGAAATTTAATGAATATGAAATGAAAGGTGTTCCAATAAGATTGGAAGTTGGACCTAAAGATATAGAAAAAAACCAAGTGGTTTTGGTAAGAAGAGATACAAGAGAAAAAATTACAGTTTCTATGGATGAACTAGAAGTAGTTATACCAGAATTGTTAAATAAAATACATGAATCTATGTTTAATAAAGCTAAAGAAAGAATGGAACAAAAAACTAGTATAGCTAAAAACATGGATGAATTTAAAAAAGTTGTTGAAAATAAAGCTGGTTTTGTAAAGGCTATGTGGTGCGGAGATAAAGAATGTGAAGAAAAAATAAAAGAAGAAACAGGGGCTAGTTCTAGATGTATACCATTTGATGGAGAAGATGTATCAGATACTTGTGTATGTTGTGGCAAAAAAGCTAAAAATTTAGTTTACTGGGGAAGAGCATATTAATTAAAAAGTTATTTAATTAATAGATCTTATAAAGTAATATATTGGAAAATTAAAAGGTATAGGGGAATCAATGATTTTTCTATACCTTTTATGTGGTAAGCTTTAACTTTTATATTTGTAAATTATGGTGTAAATTTTGGAAGTAAAGAGGTATAATGTATTTGTAATATGAAAATACATTATACATTGAGGGGGTATTTTTTTGGAGATAAATAAAATAATAGAAGAGTTAAAAGATGATCTTATAGACTCTACTGCAGAATTGATTAAAATTAAAAGTATAGAAGACGAAGCAAAGGAAGGTAAACCTTATGGGGAAGGCGTAGCCAGTGCATTGGAAAAAGCATTAGAAATAAGCGAAAAGTTAGGATTTAAAACTGTAAATGTAGACGGATATGTTGGATATGCTGAATACGGTGAAGGTGATGAATATGTAGGTGTTTTAGGTCATTTGGATTTAGTACCAGAAGGAGATGGATGGAAGTATCCACCTTATGCGGCAGAAATACACGATGGAAAAATGTATGGTAGAGGAACTACAGATGACAAAGGACCTATAATGGCAGCACTTTATGGTTTAAAAGCTATAAAAGAAGCAAAACTTCCTTTATCTAAAAAGGTTAGAATTTTGTTTGGGACAAATGAGGAAACAGGATCTAATGAAATAGAACATTATTTAGCAAAGGAAAAACCACCAGTACTTGGATTCACTCCAGATGCTGAGTATCCAATAATCTATGCTGAAAAAGGAATTACAATATTTGATGTAGTAAAAAAATTAGAAATAAAAAGTGATAAAGCAATTAAATTAAAATATATTAAGGGTGGGGAAGCTTCTAATATGGTACCTGACTATTGTGAAGCTGGTATAGAATGTCCAGATACAGATATGATAATAAGGTCTGTAGAGTATTGTGCTAATAGAAATGGAATAGAATTAACAGCAGAAGAAAAAGATGGCTTAGTAGTAGTCAAATCTTTTGGTCTATCTGCTCATGGGAGTACACCAGAAATTGGGAAAAATGCTATCATGCAAATGTTTAAATTTTTAGCAGAACTTCCATTAGGCCATTGTGATGAATTACAATTTATAAGATTTTTTAATAATAATGTAGGAAATGAAACTGATGGTAAATCTTTTGGTGTAGATTTAGAGGATGAACCTTCAGGTAAGCTAAGCTTTAATGTAGGAACTATTTCTATGGAAAATAATGAAATAAAAATGTCATTAAATTTAAGATATCCTGTTACATACAAAGCAGAGGATCTTATGGAAAAGTTTAATAAAAAAATAGAGGGAACAGGAATAAAAATAGAAAATTTTCAAGATCAAAAACCTTTATATTTTGATGATAAACATCCATTGATAAAATCATTACAAAAGGTATATAAAGAACAAACAGGAAAAGAACCAGAATTATTAGCTATAGGTGGAGGAACTTATGCAAAGGAAATGCCTAATATGGTTGCTTTTGGACCACTTTTCCCAGGAGAACCAGATGTAATTCACAAAAAAGATGAATATATAGAACTAGAAAATTTGGTATTAAATTCTAAGATATACGGACATGCTATATATGAATTAGCCAAATAGTATATTTATAAGTTTTATAGTTATTTATAAAAAGATGTGAGATAAATATATAGTATTTGCTCATATCTTTTATTTGTCTATAGTAATTTATAAAAAATTATAATAGTAAATGATTTTGTTTATGGTACAAATCATATACCTAATATAAACAAACATACATATATAGTATGCTAAATTAGATGGTATTAAAAGTATATATAGTTATAATATTCATAATTTTTTCTTGAATTTATTATTAAATATTTTTTGTAACAAATATTTAATAATAAATTTAAGATTATTCTAAATAAGAATATGGAAATAATAATAGAAATGTAATAGTATTTATAGGGGAGAAAAATTATATTTATTTTTTTATAATTATGATAGAATATACTATGTGTTTAAGGCGTAAATTTATTTAATATAAAATGGAGGAAAAATTATGTCTAAAAATAATAAATTTGACAAGAACAAAATAAAGTATTTTGCTTATTATGCTATAGCAGTAGCACTAATAGTATATATGCTTAATGATTATGTTACAAACATAAAGTCAGATCATATAAAATACAGTGAATTTGTAAAATATTTAAATGAAAATAGAATAGAAGAAGTTCAATTAACAAGGGATAAAATAATAATTCATCCTAAGATTAATAAAGGCGAAAAAAAGAAAGTAATGTACACAGAGTCAATATATGACCCTAATTTAGTAAAAAAATTAGATGATTCTAAGGTGAAATATGGTGGTGTTCCTCAGGAAAATTCAGCCATAAAAAGTTTTATTGTAAACTGGGTCATACCTATAATAATATTTATGTTTTTAGGAAGAATGTTGTTTGGTAAATTAGATAAAAAAATGGGTAGCGGTGTTATGTCCTTTGGGAAAAACACAGCTAAAATATATGCGGAAAATGAAACAGGAATTACTTTTGAAGATGTAGCAGGTCAGGATGAGGCTAAAGAATCTTTAGTAGAGATTGTAGATTTTCTACATAAACCAGAAAGATATACAGAAATAGGAGCTAAGCTACCTAAGGGCGCATTACTTGTAGGACCTCCAGGAACAGGTAAAACTCTATTAGCTAAGGCAGTTGCTGGAGAAGCTAAGGTTCCTTTCTTTTCATTATCTGGTTCAAGTTTTGTGGAAATGTTTGTAGGTATGGGAGCTGCTAGGGTAAGAGACTTATTTGAACAAGCACAAGAAAAGGCTCCTTGTATAATATTTATAGATGAGATAGATGCTATAGGTAAGAGTAGAGATAATGCTATGAGTAGCAATGATGAAAGAGAACAAACTTTAAATCAATTATTAGCAGAGATGGATGGGTTTGATTCATCTAAAGGTGTTGTTATATTAGCGGCTACTAATAGACCAGAAATATTAGATAAAGCCCTTTTAAGACCAGGTAGATTTGATAGAAGAGTAATAGTAGATAGACCAGATTTAAAAGGAAGAGAAGATATATTAAAAGTTCATTCAAAGGGAGTAAAAATATCAAAAGAAGTAGATATGTCATCTGTTGCAAAAAGTACTCCAGGAGCAGTAGGATCTGATTTGGCTAATATAATAAATGAGGCCGCCTTAAGAGCTGTTAAAAATGGTAGGCAGGAAGTAATACAAGAGGATTTAGAAGAAGCAGTGGAAGTTATTATTGCAGGTAAGGAGAAAAAAGACAGAATATTATCTCCTCAAGAAAAAAGGCAGGTTGCTTTTCATGAAGTTGGGCATGCTCTTGTAGCAGCATTGCTTCCTAATACAGATCCAGTACACAAAATAACTATTGTTCCAAGAACTATGGGGGCATTAGGTTATACTATGCAACTTCCAACAGAAGATAAATATTTAATAAATAAAGAGGAAATGTTAGACAAAATAACAGTTATGTTAGGTGGTCGTTCTGCAGAGGAAGTTAAATTTAATTCTATATCTACAGGAGCTGCTAACGATATAGAGAGAGCTACTCAAACTGCTAGAAGTATGGTTACTGTATATGGTATGACTGATAGATTTGATATGATGGCTTTAGAATCTGTTCAAAATAGATATTTAGATGGAAGACCAGTTCAAAATTGTAGTGCAGAAACAGCTGCTATAATAGATGATGAGGCTTTAAATATAATAAAAGAATGTCATGAAAAAGCAAAGAGAATGCTAAAAGAAAATGAAGAGTTATTAAACAAGATAACAGAAAAATTATTAGAAAAAGAAACTCTTATGGGAGATGAATTTATGGCAATGGTTAAAGGAGAAGATGAGTCTACATCAAAGGGAACAAAGGTAGAGGAAAAGGAAAAAGAAGTAGACGAAAATGAAATAGAGGATAGAATATTAGATGAAAAGGTCATAGATGAATCTATAATGGAGACAAAAAGAGTAAGTGATAAATCACCTATAGAAGAATAAACCGGAATGGAGAGAGGTTTATGGATAATAATCAGATAAATAATTCCATAGATAAATATATAGAATTAAGTATGGAAAGAGAATATTTAGATTTTATAATAGATAAAGTAAGAAAAGAGACAGGAATATATTTAGATAAAAGAAAAGATATAGTAAAGGATATAGTAGAATATAGAAAAGAATTTTTAGAGGAAGATAAAAATGATGAAGATAAAGTAGCAGAATACTTTGATCATGAAAGATACTTAAAAGAAAAGCTTTATGGTTTTATAGATAAAAAACTAAAAGAGCTCACAGTTTTAGAACAGAATCCTTACTTTGGAAAAGTTAATTTTGTAGATGAAGGGGATGAAGATTCTATCTATATAGGTAGATACGGATTTTTAGAAACAGGTAATTATAAACCTTTTATTGTAGACTGGAGAGCTCCTATATGCCAAATATTTTATCAAGGTAAATTAGGAAATATAGCCTATGAATCACCAGAAGGTAAAATAGAGGTAGATGTAAAATCTAAAAGACAATATGTTATCCGTAAGGGTATATTAAAAGGTATGTTTGATTCTGTTTTAGATGTAAAAGATGAAGTTCTTCAAATGATTTTAAGTGAAAACACCAAGGAAAAATTAAAGGATATAGTTATGACTATACAAGAAGAGCAAGATAACTTAATTAGACAACCTAAAAATAAATCTATGATTGTTAATGGAGTTGCAGGTAGTGGTAAGACTACTATTGCTCTTCATAGAGTAGCATACTTATTATATAATTATAGGAATCAAATACAAGATAAAGTATTAATACTAGGACCTAATAATATTTTTGTAGATTATATATCAGAAGTATTACCAAGTTTAGGTGAAAATGGAGTTAAGCAAACTACCTTTAAGGATTTTATAGAAGACTTGCTACCTGTAAATAATTTTCTAGAATATGATAATTATATAAAAAGATTTATACAAAAAGATAATAAATTTATAGAAGATATAACATATAAACAATCCAAAGCATATATGGAAGATTTAGATAGTTTTATGGAAGAGTTAGAACAAAACATATTTATTACAGAAGACGTAGTATTAATGGACGAAGTTGCTATAGATAAAAAAGAAATAGATGAAATGCTTTATTCTTATTATAAATATATGCCTTTGTTTAAAAGAAGTAAAAAGGTAAAAAGAATAGTATTTTCTAAAATAAGAGATGTGAGAAACAAAAAAGTCTATGAAATCCAAAGACAATATGAAGAAGAGATAAAAAAGCTATCAGAAGAAGAACTACAACTCAATAAAAATAATTTAGAGTTTGAAAGAAAGAATAATATAAGAAACATAGTGAAAAAATCTATGGAGGTAAAAAAATCATTAGTATGGCTAGATAATCCACAGGTTCTGGATATATATAATGAGTTTAATAATAACAAAAAACTTACTGTAGATGATATTATAGCTATATTATATTTAAAAATAAAATTAGAGGGTTTAAGATATAAAACTGAAATAAAACATATAGTAATAGACGAAGCACAAGATTATTCATTTTTACAGTTTGTAGTATTAAAAGAACTTACAGATTGTCAATCTATAACTATAGTAGGAGATGTTAATCAAAGAACATTACCTTGCAAGGATGAAGTTCCTATGTTATGCTTAGATTCTGTCTTTGATAGAGTTGATGTAGAGTATTTTAATTTAGACAAAAGTTATAGATCAACAAAAGAGATTATGGAGTATGCTAATAAATACTTAAAAACAAATAAAATTGTTCCTTTAGTAAGAGAAGGAGAACCTGTAAAAGAAGTAATAGTAAAGAATACAGACGAAGTAATAGATAAAGTTAATTATTATTTGAGCTACTTAGAGAATAAAGGTTATGAAAGTATTGCAATCATAACAACTACACTAGAACAGGGGAAAGTTATAGGAACAGAATTAAAAAAGCAAATGTATATTAATTTAATAGAAAGAGAAAATATAATTTATTCTGGAGGTAAGATAATAATTCCTTCTTATTTATCAAAAGGTTTAGAATTTGATGCTACTATTTTAATATTAGATGATAGTAATGTAGGAGAAAACTTAAAATATATAATGGCTACAAGAGCTTTACATGAAATGATAGTTGTACACAAAAAAGATGAAAAGTTATAAACAGTGTGGATAACTTTGCACTAATAATGGGGACTATGTATACAAAAATACTAACAGATAAATTTTACACTATAAGTTGTAATTAATAATAGTTTAAATAAGATTAATAAAAAGAACTGCTAATTCCGAAGAGTCTATAAACTCTTAAGAATTAGCAGTTCTTTATTTTTGTGGAATTTTCCGAATTATATTTAAATTTATAAGATCTTTTTAAAATTTTACACATAATTTTAATTAGTTATTGATGAATGATACTAATAAAAGCTATAATTAAATTAATTTGTTTTAAAACTTAAAAAATCTTCAATTATGGATTCTCTAATTTGTGGAATTTTAGAAAAATCCATATTATTTACATAATATTTTTCTAGATCGTCATGAAGACTTTTTTCAGAATGAAGTATATCTGTAGCTTTATTTATAAGTGTATAAAATAATTCTTTATCTTCATTTATTTTTGTTCTATTACTATTTAAAATAGATAAGTCTAATAAATTGTCCATATATATTTGTTCACCATCTAAAAATTGTTTGTTAATTTCATTAGAGGTTACAATTGCAGAATTAAGATCTGGGATTACAATATGTTCTAGCATATTTGGAATTAAGGGATTATGATAATATTCAACAAGGAAACCTCTATTTATAGCTTCATTGCTTATGCTATTTAATATTTCTGTTTTGCCAGTTCCAGGAGCTCCATTTAAAACATATATATCTTTTATACCAATATATACACTATCTGTGTGGCTTACTATTCCTTCAGGACTAATAGCGCTGATGAATAGATGTCTTTTCTTTCCTCTAGAATCATTAGATATATTTTCTTTAAATAAGTTATTTTTTAATTCTTTTTCTAATTTATATAGATTATCATAGTTTTTAGCCCTACAGTTTAAAATACTCCAGTCTTCATGGATGGTTTTAGCTGCATTTAAGTACCTATAGGTTCTTTTGAAGGTTTCGCTTATTTCATTGCTTATCTTTATTATTTCATTTTTATGTTTCTTTAATTTATTTTCATCTAATAAATCACCTAAATTTATTATTTTGTCTATGGCCCCAGGTACCTTAGGGTCAAGCATATGGGGAGCTGTTCCATCTACCATAGCTATCTTTAATTCTTTGATTCTTATAGAATCTAAAGAATTACTATCTGAAGAACAGTGAAAAAACTCTACAGTATAATTACTTTTTATAAAAAAATCAGCAATGCTTTTCATTAGAGAAGATTTCCCAGTACCAGGACCACCTTTTAAATATATAATTCTATTAGCATCATTAATATCTATTATATTATTAAAGAGAGAGTAGAAACCTTCAGCGGTATTACCACCAGCAAAGAAGTGTTTTGATGGGTTTATCAAAAAAATCAACTCCTTAATTAAAATCACTATATATAATATGCACAAAACATAATTTTGTATACTAATGAAAGTTCCCATATATAGATTTTAGAGTATTTATATATGAAATAAAAAAATTAAGTTAATAAAAATCTCTATCTATGGTTATAACTGTATTATATTTAGGATGTAACTTTTTTATACAGTTATCTATATCTTTTTCAAGCTGATTTTCCAATTCAGGAGTAAGCTTAAAAGAATGATCTATTACTATATCAAATATTAGATTTTTATATTCATCTTCGCCAACCATTCTAAAATCATGCATAGATTTTATTATAGGAAATTCTTCTAAAATTTTAACTACCTCTTTACGAGTATAAGCTACTTCTTTATTATCTACATTAATAGGATCCATATGAATAACTAGAAGAAGATCTAATTTTTTAGATATTTCATTTTCAGCTTTATCTATAACTTCATGAATTTTAACAATAGATTCATTTGAAGGAACTTCTGCATGGATAGAAGCCATACATCTCCCAGGACCGTAATTGTGTACTATCAAATCATGCACGCCCATTATTAACTCATAACTCATAACTCTTTCTATTATTTCAGATACTAGTTCTTTATCTGGAGCTTCACCTAATAATGGATCTAAAGTTTCTTTTATAAGTGAAATACCAGAATATATTATAAATAAAGAAACCAATATTCCGAAGTATCCATCTATAGGAAAGGAAATCCACTTAGCTAACAATAAAGATAAGGCAACAGAGGAAGATGTTATAACATCACTTAATGCATCTAAAGAAGAGGCTTTAAGTGCACCAGAGTTAATAGTATTACCTATATATTTATTAAAATTACTTAACCATAATTTTATAATAATAGAAAATAATATTAATAAAAATGGTATCCATTGAAATTTTACTATAGAAGGATTTCTTATTCTATCAAAAGAAGATTTTATAAATTCAAATCCAACTAAAAGTACCATAAAAGATACAATTAATCCAGATATGTATTCAATTCTACCATGGCCAAAGGGATGTTCTTTATCTGCAGGTTTAGAGGCTAATTTAAAGCCTAAGAATGTTATTATAGATGATGCAGCATCAGATAAATTGTTAAAAGCGTCTGCTGTAACTGCAATACTATGAGATATTAATCCCACAGAAATTTTAATTATAAATAAAAATATATTTGTTAGAATACCAACTATACTAGCTAAATATCCATAAGAATCTCTAACTTCTTTATGATTAGTATTTTTATAGTCTTTTACAAATTTAATCACTAAAAGTTTAGATAACATAATAGCACCTACTTTCAATTCAATATAAAATGTATTATAACATATTTTTTTAGTAAAATTTTCTATATTAAAATATTTTATAGCATATAATATATTAATATACTCTGATATAATAAATTTATAAAATATTATGAAAAGTAGGTGTTTTATATGGATAAAATAAAGCTATCTAAGGTATCTAATGAACTAATAGATTTTATATATGATAGTCCATCGCCATATCATGTGGTACATAATTTAAAAAACGTATTAACAAAGGAAGGTTTTATAGAGATTAAAGAAAGTGAAGCTTGGAAATTGAAAAAAGGTGGTAAATATTTTACCAGTAAGAATGATTCTGCAATAGTAGCATTTTTTATTGGAGAGGATGAAATAGAGAATTCAGGTTTTAGAATAGTGGCTTCCCATACAGATTCTCCAACTTTTAAAGTAAAGCCTGCTCCAGAAATTTTTGCCGAGGGTAATTATATTAAACTTAATACGGAAGTATATGGAGGACCTATACTAAACACTTGGATGGATAGACCTTTATCTTTGGCAGGAAGAGTAGTTTTAAAAGGGGAAAATCCATTAAAACCTAAAATGGAACTTGTAAATATAAAAAGACCTATACTTATAATTCCTAATTTAGCTATTCATATGAATAGAAATATAAATAAAGGTATAGAACTCAATAAACAGAAGGATATGCTGCCTATAATCTCAATGGTTCAGGATAAATTAGAAAAAGAAAATTACTTGGTTAATATAATATGCAAAGAATTAGATGCTAATATAGATGAGATATTAGATTTTGAATTATTCTTATATGAATTTGAGAAGGGATGTTTAATTGGAGATAAGAGTGAATTTATATCTACAGGTAAATTAGATGATTTATCCATGGTTCATGCATCGTTAAAGGCTTTACTTTCTTCCACTAATAATAAATCTACAAAAATTATGGTATGTTTTGATAATGAAGAGGTAGGAAGTGCAACAAAACAAGGTGCGGATTCACCATTCTTATCTCAAACATTAGAAAGGATAACATTATGTTTAAACAAAAATAGAGAAGAGTACTTTAGAACCCTTTCAAAATCATTTATGATATCTTGTGATTCAGCCCATGCTATACATCCTAATGTAAGTGAAAAATCAGATCCTACTAATAAAGTTATTATGAATAATGGCCCCGTTATAAAAATTAGCGCTAGTCAGAGTTATACTTCAGATGCCTATTCTTCTTCTGTATATGAAGAAATATGCCACAGGGCTAAAGTACCAGTACAGAAATTTGTAAATAGATCTGATGAAAGAGGGGGATCTACTATAGGGCCTATATCTGGAACTCATATAAATATACAATCAGTAGATATAGGAACGGCATTACTTGCTATGCATTCTATTAGAGAGTTAGGAGGAGTAAAGGATCAAGTTTATGCTATAAGGTCTTTTCTAGAATTTTTTAATATTTAAATAAAAAGTATTGATTTATTTCATAATTCATGTTAAACTAATGAAAATTTAATTAAATGAAAGCTACTTATGGAGAGGTGCTGTAATTAATAGTATTTATTCTTAGTCGGCAGACTTTGAGGAATAAAAAAAGGAATTATGGCCGAAGGAAAAGGTTTGGTAAAAGTTTTTCCTGGCTTTGCACATAATATGTGTAAGGCTGTCACTTGAAAAAGTGGAGAGCTGCATAGGTACACGGAAGTTGCATATTATTTATTTGTATTATTGAAATAATGCAGCAAAGGTGTTCCTTTGTTGCATTATTTTTTATTTTTGTGAAATACATAAGTTAGAGTATTTATTAAATTTTAAAGAAATATTTAAAATATTTTATTTAGAAGTAGGGGGTATTTATATGGCAACAATCGTTCAAAAATATGGAGGTACATCTGTAGCAACGGTAGAAAAGATAAAAAACGTAGCCAAATCTATCGTAAAAAGAAAAAAAGAAGGAAATGATATAGTAGTTGTTGTTTCTGCTATGGGACACACTACAGATAATCTTATAAATTTAGCTAAAGATATAAGCAATGTACCAGATAAAAGAGAATTAGATGCATTAATCTCTACAGGGGAAATGGTGTCATCATCACTTTTATCTATGGCAATTAAGGAACTAGGGGAAGATGCTATAAGTTATACTGCTTATCAAATAAATATAAGCACCAATGGACAACATGGAAAATCTTTAATAAATGATATAGATGAAAAAAAGATAGATAAAAGCCTAAAGGAAGGAAAGGTTGTTGTTGTCGCAGGATTTCAAGGAATAAATTGTGATGGTAATATAACAACTTTAGGTAGAGGTGGGTCTGATACTTCAGCAGTAGCAATAGCAGCAAAGCTAAATAATGCCATGTGTGAAATATACACAGATGTGGATGGAATATATAGCGTAGATCCGCGAGTATATAATAAAGCTAAAAAATTAGATTATATAGACTATGAAGAAATGTTAGAATTATCTAGCCTAGGTGCACAGGTTATGCATTCAAGATCTATAGAATTAGCTGAAAAATATAATATACCTATTTATGTAGGATTAAGCAATGGCAATATCAAGGGAACAGTTATTAGGGGGATGAATAATATGAATATGGAAATAAAATCAGTAACAGGATTAGCAACTAGTGATGATGATGTTGCAATAACAATGGAAGATATAAATGAGAACATAAACATAGTAGCGGATATATTTACGAAATTGGCAGAAAAGCAAATAAATGTAGATATGATAAGTCAAACAGCACCTATAAATAGTAGAATAAGTTTATCTTTTACTATACCAAAAGAAGATTTACAGGATGGAATGAAAATAATAAAAGGGTATGCACCAAAGGATAAAATAAAAATTGACGAAAATTTAACCAAATTTTCTATAGTAGGAATAGGAATGAAAAATACATCCGGTGTTGCAGCTAAAATGTTAAAAATTTTTAGTGATAATAATATAAAAATAAAAATGATAACAACCTCAGAAATAAGGATTACTTGCGCAATAAATGTAGAAGATAAAATAAATGCTATAAATTTAGTAGCAAAAGAATTTAATTTATAAATAGGATGTGGGAGTATGAAACTTTTTGGAAGTATGAATATAAAGAACAATAATTTATATATAGGTAAAATAAACACTTTAGGATTAGCTACGGAATTTGGAACACCTTTATATGTAATGGATGAAACTCTTATAAGAGATAATTGTAGAAGATATGTAACTTCCTTTAATAAAGAAAAAAACAAAGTAGCTTATGCGGGAAAAGCCTTTCTTACTAAGGCTATGTGTAATCTAATAAAAGAAGAAGGGCTTTATTTAGATGTAGTATCAGGAGGAGAAATATTTACTGCTTATAAAAGTGGATTCCCTATGGAAAAGGTGTATTTTCATGGCAACAATAAAACTATAGAAGAAATAGAGATGGCCATAAATTTAGGTGTTGGAACCTTTGTAGCAGATAATTTTCAGGAATTAGATATAATAGATAATGCCTGTAAAAATAAAAATATAAAGCAAAGAGTAATTTTAAGAATAATTCCAGGTATTGAAGCACATACCCATGAATATATTAAAACTGGACAAATAGATTCTAAATTTGGATTTACATTAATAGATAATGGTGCTATCAAAGCAGTAAAAAAAGCGTATGAACTAGAAAATATACAATTTGTTGGGTTCCATTGTCATATAGGCTCTCAAATATTTGAAACAAAACCTTATGAAGAAGAAATAGAAATAATGCTTAAGTTAATAAAAAGAACTAATAAAGAACTAAATATAGATATAGAGGAGCTGGATTTAGGTGGGGGCTTCGGAATATATTATAAGGATGGAGATAAGCCTAAAGAAATAGAAGAGTTTTGTAAAATTATATTAGATAAAGTGAAAAATTATTCAAAAGAGATAGGGGTTAGAGAACCTGTTTTAATAATAGAGCCAGGTAGGTCTATAGTAGGTAATTCAGGAGTTACACTATATTCTGTAGGTTCTATTAAAGAAATTCCTAATGTAGCTAAGTATGTAGCTGTAAATGGAGGGATGACGGATAATATAAGGCCTGCATTATATAAATCAGAATATGAATGTGTAGTATGTAACAAAGCCTTAGATAATTTATTAGAAGAAGTAAAAATAGTAGGGAAATGTTGTGAATCAGGAGATGTACTTATAAATAATGTAAAATTACCAATAGTAGAAACTAATGATTTGTTTGCAATATTAAATACAGGAGCTTATGGATATTCTATGGCAAGTAATTATAATAAAGCTTTATTACCATCTGTGGTTTTTGTTAATAATGATAAAGTAAAATTAGTATGTAGAAGACAAAGCTATGAAAATTTAATACAAAATGAAGTGTAAAATATTTATCAAAAATAATATAGTTATTAAAATAAATGTTTTTTAGTAATGATAAATAAAAAATCTTATTGAGTTAAATCTAAATTAACTTAATAAGATTTTTTTTATTTAATTAATTTTATATTAATTTAAAGTAGTGGTAACTGAAGGAAATGTAATTAATGTTTGTTTATAGGTTAGTTTTTAAATGTAATATTTTTATATTAATTGGAAATACTAAATTAGGCATACTCTTGATAAGGAAAGGATGAATTCTTATGACAGTGTTTATACCAATTTGTGTGAGTTTAATTATTTTAACATATTTAATATATAAGAATAGTGATAGTAAAGAAAGTTTAATAGATGATATAAATAATATATTTTTTAGTGAAGATAAACAGGATCTAGAACAATTTGCAGAAGATATCTCAGAATTTCATAGTATAGTATCTAATAGAAAATGTAGAAAATTGGTTTTGGAAAGCTTAGATAAAAGTTATGAGAGAATAATGAATAATCACAAATACATAGTATCTTTAGATGAAGATATAAATATGACTGTACCTGCTGGAGAGTGGTTATTAGACAATATATATCTTATAGAAAAAGAATATAAAGATATAAAAAAAAATATGCCATCTTCTCATTATGTAAAATTACCTGTTATAAATAAAGGCATAATGAAATGTTACCCTAGGGTATATCATTTAGCTTTAGCCATAATACACAATTTTCATGGAAATATGGATAAAGATTTTATAATAAAATTTATGAATGGATATCAGAAAAATAATATATTGACTAGCTCAGAAGTATGGGCTTTGCCTATAATGTTGAGAATAGCTTTAATACAAAAGATATCTATAATAACAGAAGAAATAACATATATACAAAGAGAAAGAAAAAGGGGGGAAGAATTAGCAGATAAAATAATTAAAAATTATAATGATGGAGATTTAGAAAAAACTATTGATGAATTAAAGGATAAAGGGATAAATATTAGTCCTTATTTTATGGAAACATTTATAAATATAATAAATGATAATGGAATAAAAGAAGAAAAATTAAATCTATTTATACAAGAACAATTAGAGATAAAAGAAAAAAACATAGATAACATAATAAATTTAGGATATAGAAAACAATCTAAACAACAAATAATTATGGGTAATTGTATAAATGGATTAAGAGATATAGAAGCTATTAATTGGAAAAATATATTTCAAAATGTTAGTGTTATCGAAGAAATATTAAAAGAAGACCCTTCAAAAGTTTATAATGATATGGATTTTCCATCCAAAGACTTTTATAGAAGTAAAATAGAGAGACTTTCAAGAAAATTAAAACTTCCAGAAAGTTATATAGCAAAAAAAAGTATAGAATGTGCACAACAATTTGAAGTTAAAACTGAGGAAGATAATTATAAAAAACATGTAGGATATTATATAGTTGAAGAAAAAGGGGTTAGATTACTCAAAAAAGTATTAGGTGTAAAAAATGAAGGAAAGGATAAAATAAAAGATTTTTTAATTAAAAATAAAGTTAGATCTTATATAACTAGCATAATAGTTTTTACATTTATATTCGAATTTTTTATCATTAAATCCATAGAATACAATAATGTATATATAATGTTGTTACAAATCAGAGTACTTTTAATACCTACCAGTGAAATCATAATATCCATACTAAATTGGAGTTTGAATAATTTAACTAAGCCAGATTTTATACCTAAATTACAATTTACAAATGGTATAGCTAAGGAAAATTCAACAGTTGTTGTAATACCTACATTAATAGGAAGTAAAAAAAGAGCTCAAGAATTAGTAAAGGATATGGAAGTATATTATTTAGCTAATAAAGAAAAGAATCTTTATTTTGCTATTTTAGGAGATTTTAAAGATAGCAAAAGTGAAAAAGAAGAAAATGATGAAGAAATAATAAAAGAAATGTTAAAGAGAGTAAAGGAGTTAAACAATAAGCATTCCAAAGCAGGAGAAGAAATATTTTTCTTTTTAAATAGATATAGGCAATATAATGAAAAAGAAAAAATATGGATGGGATGGGAAAGAAAGAGAGGGAAGTTAGAAGAATTTAATAAACTTATACGTGGAGAAAAAAATACTAGCTATAATACTATAAGTGGAGATATAAATATTTTAAAAAAAGTTAAATATGTAATAACACTAGATGCAGATACAAAACTTCCAAGAGATGTGGCTAAAAGTCTAATAGGCGCTATGGAGCATCCACTTAATAGACCTATAATAAATAATGTGAAAAAATCAGTGATTCATGGATACGGGCTTATGCAGCCTAGAATTAGTATAGGTGTAGAAGATGCTAATAAAACTTTATTTTCAAAAATTTTTTCCGGACAGGTAGGATTAGATACTTATACTACGGCTGTATCTGATATTTATCAAGATGTATTTAAAGAAGGTATATTTACAGGAAAAGGGATATATCATGTGGATACTTTTAATACTATGCTTAATGGAGAAATAAAAGAAAATTCTGTTTTAAGCCACGATTTATTAGAGGGATCTTATGTTAGAACAGCTTTAGTTACAGATATAGAATTAGTAGATGGATATCCAGCCTATTACAATTCAAGTTGTAAAAGACTACATAGATGGGTTAGAGGTGATTGGCAGCTTATACCTTGGATATTTAAAAGAACAGCAATAAATAGATTGTCAAAATGGAAAATAATAGATAACCTAAGGAGAAGTCTTTTAGAACCAGCTATAATTAGACTTATATTATTTTCATTAATTAGTTATTATGGAACTAACGAAATGATTACAGTAGCTTTTCTTTCTATTATTGCACCTATATTGTTTAATGTTTCAGAGGTCATTATTTTCCCAAGTAAAGGTATAGGTTTATCTGGTAGGATATATAGTGTGAAAAACGTACTAAAACAATTCTTCTTAATATTTACTTTTATACCTCACAAAGCATATTTAATGTTAGATGCTATAACAAGAACTTTATATAGACTTCTTATAAGCAAAAAAAATTTATTAGAATGGCAAACTGCAGAAGAAGCAGAGAAAATGTCCCAAAAGGATTTAAAAGGATATGTAAAAAGTATGTGGGTAGGAAGCTTAATAGCTCTTCTTATACTTTATCTATCTATAATAAGATCTAATGAATTAGCTATATTGCTTGTGCCTGCTTGTATAATTTGGTTTATTAGTCCTTATATAGCTTTCTATGTAAGTAAGGATAAGAAAAATAGATTATATATAAATAAAGATGATAAAAAGCTATTACTTAATATAGCTAGAAGAACTTGGGCTTATTTTGAGGATTTTGTTTATGAAGATACTAAATGGTTAGCACCAGATAACTATCAGAAAGAACCATATAAAGGAATAGCCTATAGAACATCACCTACCAATATGGGAATGGGAATAACTTCAAATATTGTAGCCTATGATTTAGGATTTATAACATTAGAAAATCTTATAAATAGACTGGAAAATATAGTATCTAGTATGAATAATTTAGATAAATATGAGGGCCATTTTTATAATTGGTATGATATAAAAAATGGTAAACCACTAAATCCTAGATATATATCTGCAGTAGATAGTGGAAATTTAGTAGGATATTTATGGCTTACAGAAGAATCTTTAAAGGATATTATAAATAAACCTTTATTAAGCAAAAAAAATATTGATGGGTTATTAAGTATACTAGAATTAGCTAATGAAGAATTAAAAAAAGAAGAGGATATAGATAACTTTTATTTTAATATAATATTTATTTTAAAAGAAATGGAACCGGATATTGTTTTTATAAACAACATATTTATAAAAATATTGAACAAGCAAAAGGAACTAGATAATTTTAATATAGATATAAATAATTTCTATTGGAATAAAAAGTTATACGATTTTTTAAATGAATCTCTTCAGGAATTTAAAAAATTAATTCCTTGGAAGGATCAAATAATAGAAAATATAGGATTATGTAAAGATGTAATAGAAGAGATTAGAGACTTTGTTACAAAGATACCTATAAAAAAAATGCCAGATAAAATAAATTATATTACTAAAAATTTAGAACAAATAAAAACAAAGGACAATTATGAAAGAGAATGGATTTTAAATTTTATAAATAATTTAAATACTAGTAGTGATAATATTAAAAATTTAATACAGGGTATATATGGATTAAATTTAAAATTAGATGAATTAGCTAAAAATACAGACTTTAAAGTTCTATACAATAAGGATAGAAATTTATTTACTATAGGATACAATGTAGATTCAGGAGAGATGGCAAATTCTTATTATGATTTACTAGCTTCAGAAGCTAGGCAAGCAAGTTTTGTTGCTATAGCAAAGGGCGACATCCCACAAGATAACTGGATAACATTAGGTAGAGGTATAACTTATATGGGAAAAAAATTAAAAGGGTTAGCTTCTTGGAGTGGAACTATGTTTGAGTATTTTATGCCTTTATTAATAATGAAGAATTATGAAGGTACTTTATTAGACCAAACATATAAATCAGTAATAAAAGGACAGCAATTGTACGCTAAAAATAAAAGGATACCTTGGGGAATATCCGAATCTGCATTTTATCATTTTGATGGAGATAAAAACTATCAATATATGGCTTTTGGAGTGCCTGGCATAGGAATAAAAAGAGGATTGTCTAAGGATTTAGTTATATCGCCTTATTCAACTATATTAGCTTTGCAAAAAGATATAAGTAGTGGTATTGAGAATATAAATACACTAATAAATTCTAAATTATTAGATAGATACGGATTTTATGAGGCTGTAGATTATACTAAAAATAGAATACCGAAAGGAAAGAGTAAAGCTATAATTAAATCTTTTATGGTACATCATCAGGGAATGAGCCTTATGGCTTTAAATAATATTCTTAATAATAATATACTCCAAAATAGATTTCATAATAAACCAGAAGTTAAAGCTACAGAACTATTATTGCAAGAAAGAAAAAGTAATAGAATCATATACAATAGAAGTATAAAGAAATATAACACAGAATTGAAGCTTAATAATATCAATCAATATAGTAGAATCTATAACACAGCTAAAACTGATATACCTAGAGTAGGGTTATTATCTAATGGAAGTTATTCTTTAATGATTTCTAATAGGGGTGGAGGATATAGTAAAAAAGATGATACTACTATTTATAGATGGAGAGAGGACTTAACTTCTGATTCTAAAGGATTGTTTTTCTATATAAAAAATATAAATGCTAATAATTATTGGAGTGCTACTTATGAACCTTGTAAATTTGAAGGTGAGTATTATAAAGCTCAGTTTTCTAGTGATAAAATTATTTTTTCAAGAGTGGATGGCAATATAATAACTGAAACTCATGTTACGGTTTCTCAAGAAGATGATGCAGAAATAAGAAGCATAAATTTAAAAAATAATAGTAGCAATGACAGAATGATAGAAGTAACTAGTTATTGTGAGGCTACATTATCAAATTATAATGCAGATTTAGTTCATCCTAGCTTTAGCAATTTATTTGTAAAAACAGAATTGAAGGAAGAACCTTTTTGTATTTTAGCCAATAGGAGAAAAAGAAGTGAAAAGGATATATCTCCTTGGTTAATTCAAACTGTAGCTGTGGAAGGGGAACAAATTGGTGGATTTCAATATGAAACAAGTAGAATAGATTTTATAGGAAGAGGAAGAAACTTATCTAATCCACAGGCTATGGATAATGAAGCTAACCTTAAAAGTTCTATAGGACCGGTGCTAGATCCTATTATAAGCATAAGAACTAGAGTAAGATTAAAGGCTAAAGAAAACTGCATAGTAGCTTATACAACTGCTTTTTGTAATTCTAAAGAAGAAGGAATAAAAATAGCAGAGAAATATAGAAATATAGATAATGTAAAAAATGCCTTTAACTTATCTTGGAGTCACAGTAATTTAGAAATGAAACATTTAGGTATAAGATCCACCGCAGCTAATATGTATCAGTATATTGTATCTAATATATTATTTATAAATAGAAATATGAGGGAAAGAGAAAATTATATAAAATATATAAAATCAGGTCAATCAGATCTTTGGGCCTATGGAATATCAGGAGATTATCCTATAGTTTTAGCTACTTTAGATAAAGAAAGTGGAATAGATATGGTAAGACAATTGTTAATTGCTTATAGATATTGGAAAATGAAAAATATAAATGTAGACTTAATAATAGTTAATACTAAAGAAAGTTCTTATATACAACCAATAGAAGATTCTATATTAAATTTAATAAATACTCTAGGATTAATGAATAATATAAATAAATCATCAGGGATATTTCTATTTAATAAATCTACTATGAAGGAAGAAGCTTTAAGTTTATTGAAGGCTATGTGTAGGTTGTATATAGACTCTAATAAAGGTTCTTTAGCAGAACAAATAGATACAGGTAATAATAAAAATAAGGAATTAGATTTGTTACAAAAAAGAGAAATACAATATACTGCTAAATCATATAAATTTGAAGTGCCTAAATTAGAGTATTTTAATGATATAGGTGGATTTGATATGGGAAATAATGAATATACCATAGTGTTAAAGGATTATAATAATACTCCCCTACCATGGATAAATGTAATGTCTAATGGTAACTTTGGATTTCATGTATCAGAGAGTGGATCATCCTATAGCTGGTATAAAAATAGTCGAGAAAATAAGCTAACTAATTGGTGCAATGATCCAGTAATAGATGGAGAAAGTGAGCACATTTATATAAGAGATGAGGAAACAGGAGAAATATGGAGTATTACACCTAAACCTATAAGAGATGAAGGGCAGTATATAATAAATCATGGATTTGGGTATTCTAATTTTAAGCATTATACAAAGGGTATAATTGGAGAAATTACAAGTTATTGTCCTATGGAAGATAACTGCAAAATATCTCTAATAAAACTTAAGAACAACACTAATATAAAAAGAGAAATATCTGTTACCTATTATGCTTCAACGGTTTTAGGGGTATCTAAACAGTTAAGTTCACCATATATAAGTACCTATTTAGATAAAGAAAATTTTATATATTCTAGAAATCCTTATAATAGTAGTTTTAGAGAAACTACCGCTTATTTAAAAATAGTAGGAGGAGAAGAAGAATCCTTTACAGGGAATAGAAAGGAATTTTTAGGTATTGAAGGTACTATAGAAAATCCTAAAGCATTAAATTATGAAAAACTAAGTAATGAAGTAGGTGCAGGTATAGATCCTTGTATGGCTGAAAATTCAAAAATAACCTTAGAACCTAATGAAGAAAAAGTATTGATAGCTATATTAGGAGCAGAAGACAGTATAGAGGCTGTAAAAGAAAATATTAATAAGTATGACAATGAAATAGTAGCCTTTAAAGAGCTAGATAATACTAAGGAATACTGGAAAAGTCTTACTGAAACTATAAAAGTAAAAACTCCAGATAAAAGTATGGACTTAATGTTAAATGGATGGCTTTTATATCAGGTAATAGTGTGTAGGTTATGGGCTAGAACAGCTTTTTATCAATCAGGAGGTGCATATGGATTTAGAGATCAGCTTCAGGATGTAATGTCAGTATGCTATATAAAGCCAGAGATAACAAAAAAACAAATAATATATAGTTCTTCAAGACAATTTAAAGAGGGAGATGTTCAGCATTGGTGGCATCCAGTAGTGGAAAGTGGTATAAGAACTAGATTTTCAGATGATTTATTATGGCTTCCTTATGTAACTATAGATTATATAAAGAACACAGGAGATTATAGCATTCTAGATGAAAGTACAAATTATTTGGAAGAACCACCATTAAAAGAAGGAGAAGATGAAAGATATAATGTAGCTTATGTATCTAGTGAAAAAGGGACAATATATGAACATTGCATAAGAGCTATTAACAGAGCTTTAAAATTTGGAGAACATAATATACCTTTAATGGGTTCTGGTGACTGGAATGACGGGATGAGTACAGTAGGGAACCAAGGAAAAGGAGAAAGCGTTTGGCTTGGATGGTTTTTGTATACTATATTAGAGTCATTTATAAATATATGTGATTATAAAAAAGATGTTGTAAATATGGAACGATATAAAGAATATTTACAATTTATAAAAGAAAATATAGAAAAAAATGCTTGGGATGGAAGTTGGTACAGAAGGGCTTACTTTGATAATGGTACTCCTTTAGGTTCTATAGAAAATGAAGAATGTACCATAGATTCTTTATCACAATCTTGGTCAGTGTTATCAGGAGCAGGTAAAGAAGATAGAGTTAAAGAGGCAATGGCAGCGGTTGAAAGAAATCTTATTAAAAAGGATAAAGGAATAATTGCTCTCTTAACTCCAGCTTTTGACAAGTCAACTCTGCAACCAGGATATATTAAGGGTTATTTACCTGGTGTTAGAGAAAATGGAGGACAATATACTCATGCAGCAATATGGGTAGTATTAGCTTTTTCTAAATTAAAAATGGAGGATAAGGCATGGAGCTTATTTAATATGATAAATCCTATAAATCATACAAAATCTTATTTTAACTGCCAAAATTACAAAGTTGAACCTTATGTTATGACTGCAGATATATATGATGTAGAACCTCATATAGGAAGAGGTGGTTGGAGCTGGTATACAGGAGCTGCTTCATGGATGTATAGAACAGGCATAGAAGGAATATTGGGGTTAAAATTAAAGGGGAAAGATGGCTTTTATGTAGATCCATGCATTCCTAAAGATTGGAGTGAATATGAAATAGTCTACAATAGAGGAAACTGTAAATATAATATAAAAGTTATTAGAGAAAATAAAAAAGAACTTTGGGTAGATGGTGAACTAAAAGAGGAAAATATTATACCAATATTTGAAGAAGGTACTCATGAAATAAAGGTTGTAATATAAACAGAGTTCTTGGCTTCAGAGGGAGTTTTTACTCCCACTGAAGCTTAGAAATCGTTTTCGGGTACGTACCCGCTCTTTACTCCCACTTTGAAGAAGATGGGAGTATTAGAGCGGGTAGTCATCGGATAAAAATATATTAATTTAAATTTTAAAAGT
This sequence comes from Clostridium sp. CTA-6, assembly GCF_054768115.1. Classification (NCBI taxonomy): domain Bacteria; kingdom Bacillati; phylum Bacillota; class Clostridia; order Eubacteriales; family Clostridiaceae; genus Clostridium; species Clostridium sp. CTA-6. Next base: position 90,413 of record NZ_BAAAAU010000007.1, on the reverse strand, counting down.
TATGTAAAACATAATGATTTTTAAATTAAATATTTGACTAACAAGAAGACCCTATTTAGTTACAATTTTTATTTAACTAAATAGGGTTTTTATTAAATAAGATTTTATTTGTAATTTTTATTATAAAATTTGATTTTTTATATTAAAGATTAATTTTAATATTTATATGTCATCTTCTCCTAATTCATTTGAAGTATAATCAAATTCTGGCCAAGCTATATTATTGCATACTATAGGATCTCTTACATTGTCAGGTAATTTAGAATAAGTTTTACCAGTAGGAGACATAGTTTTTATTATTTTAGGGTTTTGTTCTAAATAGTCTCTTTCCTTGGGAAGATAAGGTTTTTTATCCATTTAAATCACTCCTTTTAAAATGATTATATAATTTATTATTCCACTAATAATAAAAATAATTATGTAAATGAATTATTAACTGATATTAAATGTTTATGAAATATTTTCTTTTTAAAAGGAAAAATATAATAAATAGAGAAATCATATAATATATAAAAATTTAAATAATAGGGGGGAATTTTTATGGTAAAATTAAACGAAGTATACAAATGTGAAGTATGTGGTAATATAGTACAGGTTGTTCATGCTTCAGCAGGACAATTAGTGTGCTGTGGTAAGCCTATGAGGCTATTGGAAGAAAATACAACAGATGCAGCATTAGAAAAACATGTTCCAGTAGTTGAAAAAACAGAGAATGGGGTTAAGGTAAAAGTTGGAGAAAAAGAGCATCCAATGGAAGAAAAACACTATATAGAATGGATAGAAGTTATTACAGAAAACAAAGTTTATAAAAAATATTTAAAACCAGGAGAAAAACCAGAAGCAGAATTTAAATTAGATGAAGAAGTAGTAAAGGTTAGAGAATATTGTAATATACATGGACTATGGAAAAAATAAAATATAATAATTTGAGATGGAGTATGAAATTTATTAAAAATTTTAAATGTAGTTTTCTAGTTTAAAAAATATTCTTTATTAATAATTAAACAAAACCCTATTTAAATATAAATAAATAGGGTTTTGCATATTTTGTAAATTAATAATAAATTTTTATTTATAATTTTAATAATAACTTTAGTATATTTGGTTAGAATAATAAAAAATAGTTTTTAATTCAATTGTTGACAACAGTGTACTTAAATAATGTATAATATAATTGTAGAATAGCTTCAAATTAGTATTTTAAACATTAATGAGTAATAATACAAAAATTTACATATTAATATTTTAAGAAGGGAAAAAGTAAGTTTAAAAACAAACTTAAAGAGAGCTGTATAGGGTGGAATTACAGTAGTTATGATTAAGCTGAATGGGCCCCGGAAAACCTAAGTGAAATAAAAGTAGCTCTAGGCGTAGGTCTTACGTTATAAAGACAGAATTTTATATTCGTAGAGGAGAAATTTAAAATTTCTTGAATATAGGTGGTACCGCGATAATTCGCCCTATAACTTTTGTTGTAGGGTTTTTTTATATATTTTTTTAATGAAATAAATGGAGGTAGAAGTATGGAAGATAATAAAAAGGTTATATTTAGTGGAATTCAGCCTTCCGGAAATTTAACTTTAGGTAATTATTTAGGTGCATTGAAAAATTGGGTTAAATTACAAGATGAATATGATTGTTATTATTGTGTAGTGGATCTACATGCTATAACAGTAAAACAAGAACCTAAAGATTTAAGAAGAAGAACTTTAGAGGTATTAGCAATATATATAGCTTCAGGTATAGATCCTGATAAAAATACTATATTTATACAATCACATGTACCTACTCATTGTGAAGCAGGGTGGCTTTTAAACTGTAACACATATATAGGAGAATTGTTTAGAATGACTCAGTATAAAGATAAATCTCAACGCTATGGGGAATCTGTAAGTGCAGGGTTATTAACTTATCCAGTTCTAATGGCTGCGGATATATTATTATATAATACAGATTTGGTACCAGTAGGTAAAGACCAAAAACAACATTTAGAAATAACAAGAGACTTAGCTCAAAGATTTAATAATTTATATAGTCCAACTTTTAAAATGCCAGATCCATATATACCAGAAGCTGGAGCTAAAATAATGGATCTTCAAGATCCAACTAAAAAAATGTCTAAGTCATCAGATAATGAAAATTCATATATATTAATTATGGATCCACCAGATGCTATAAGAAGAAAAATTAATAGGTGCGTAACAGATAGTTTAGGAATAGTTAAATATACAGATGATCAGCCAGGAATTAAAAATTTAATGACAATACTAGGTACAATAACTGGCATGAATATGGAAGAGATAGAAAAGAAATATGAAGGAAAAGGATATGCTCAATTTAAAAATGATGTGGCAGAGGCTATAATTTCAGAACTAGAACCAATTCAAAACAAAGTAAATGAATTATTAACTAATAAAGAATACTTAGAATCTATATATAAAAAAGGAGCAGAAAAAGCTTATAAAGTATCTTATAAAATGCTAAGAAAAATGCAAAAAAAGATAGGATTTATACCTAGATAGGATAAATTTTTGTAAAGATAAAAAGTTTTCATAAGTGTAATGAAAACTTTTTATTTATTATAATCTGTAATTTTATTAATTATTTATTTAATACAAATTTATTTATTACTTGCGCAACACCATGATCTTCATTATTTTTAGTAATATAGTTAGCTACTTTTTTTACTTGGGGATAAGCGTTTTCCATAGCTACTCCTAGACCAGCATATTCTATCATATGTATGTCATTTTCTGCATCACCAGCACATATTACTTCTTTTTTATCTATGTTTAAAATATTACATAATTTTTCTATGCCGTAGCCTTTACTTGTATCCTTATTTAAAAATTCTAAATAAATAGATGCAGTTCTTACCACATTATACTTTTCTTGAAGTTCCTTTGGTACTAGTTTAATTATTTCAGTTATTTTTTCTTCACTACCCACAAACATTATTTTTATTATTTTTAAATCCTCAGGTATATTATCAAAATCTATTATATTTAAAGGTATATTATTAAGAGTAGTTTCTATTTGGCTATATACATTAAATTTAGGTGTATAGCATTCACCAATAGTTAAGAAATGAATATCTACATCTAATTCTTTGCTTAATTTATATAATATTTTTAAATCTTCTTTAGTCATATTATTTTCATATAAAACTTTACCTGTTTTTGTTTCCTGAACTAAAGCACCGTTAAAAGCAATAGCATAATCACCATTGTTAATTAAATTTAATTCTTTTAAATACTTTTCAATACCTTTAAGAGGCCTTCCTGTAGCTAAAACTACTTTAGATCCGTTGGATATAGCAGCTTTTATAGCTTCTTTATTTTCTCTAGAGATAGTTTTCTTATCATTAAGAAGAGTTCCGTCCATGTCTAATGCTATTAATTTATACATATTATGACCTCCATATTAGTTATAATATAAAAATATTATATCATTTTGTAATTAAAATCAACTTTATAGGCATTGGTGATATTGTTTACATTTTAATATTTACAAATTTTTTAGAAATTTTATTTGTGTTTATATTTCAATTAATAGTTGATTTAAATGGATTAGGAGATTATGCCAATGTATTTTTATTGAAAATAAATTGTGTAAATGATATAATTTAACTTGTTTTATTGAAGTATTATGTACATAATTTATACAAATACTATACATATATAATTTTGATCTAATAGGAGAGGATGTAGCTCATTAGACATCCTCTATTTTATTTCATAATGCTTATAGAATTTTTTATAATATTAAACTCAAAGTTGATTTATATTAGGCTTCATGTAAAAAGTATTTTAATCAATCTTTACAAAAATTATTCCTATATTATTTTGTAGATGGAGTTTTAATGTTAATTAGCTAGAGAATAAATATTTATTGGAAAAAAGGAGAGTGATTTAATGGCTGATTTAAGAGAAAAAATAGAAACAAGAAGAACTTTTGCTATAATATCACATCCAGATGCTGGTAAAACTACTTTAACAGAAAAGCTATTATTATACGGAGGAGCTATAAGACTAGCAGGTTCTGTAAAAGCTAGAAAGGCATCAAGACATGCCACTTCAGACTGGATGGAAATAGAAAAACAAAGAGGAATATCAGTAACTTCATCTGTAATGCAATTTAATTATGAGGGATATTGTATAAACATATTAGATACTCCAGGACATCAAGATTTTAGTGAAGATACATATAGAACTTTAATGGCGGCGGACAGTGCGGTAATGGTTATAGATGCTGCCAAAGGTGTAGAGGAGCAAACAAAAAAATTATTCCATGTATGTAGTTTAAGAGGAATCCCTATATTTACCTTTGTAAATAAAATGGATAGAGAAAGTAAAGATCCCTTTGAACTTATGGAGGATATAGAAAATGTATTAGGTATAAAATCTTATCCAATAAACTGGCCTATAGGATCAGGTAAAGGCTTTAAGGGAGTTTATGACAGAAATAAAAAGATAATTCAAGCCTTTAATGGCGGAAACCATGGTCAAACAGCAGTAGAATCTTTATCCGGGGACATAGATGATGATGTATTTAAAGATTTAATAGGTGAAGATTTACATGAAAAATTAAAAGAAGATATAGAACTTTTAGATATTGCAGGAGATGATTTTGATTTAGAAAAAGTAAGAGTTGGTGAACTTACACCAGTATTTTTTGGGAGCGCTTTAACTAACTTTGGGGTAGAACCATTTTTAGAAGAGTTCTTAAATTTAACACCACCACCATTATCAAGAGAATCAGATATTGGAGAAATAGATGTATTTAGTGATAAATTTTCTGCCTTTGTATTTAAAATTCAGGCTAATATGAATCCAGCTCATAGGGATAGAATAGCTTTTATGAGAATATGTTCTGGTAAGTTTAAGAAGGGCATGGAAGTTTACCATTATCAAGGCGAAAACAAGGTTAAGCTTGCTCAACCACAACAGTTCTTAGCTCAAGATAGGGAAATAGTTGATGAAGCTTATGCAGGAGATATAATTGGCGTGTTTGATCCAGGTATATTTAGAATAGGAGATACATTGTGTTCTGCTCAAGATAAATTTAGATTTGAAGGTATACCTACTTTTGCTCCAGAGTATTTTGCTAGAGTTAGAACTATAGATACTATGAAAAGAAAACAATTTATAAAAGGTATAACTCAAATATCTCAAGAAGGAGCAATACAAGTATTTAAAGAACTTCATATAGGAATAGAAGAAATAGTAGTTGGAGTAGTAGGGGTTCTTCAGTTTGAAGTTTTAGAATATAGAATGAAAAATGAATATAATGTAGATATAAAATTAGAAAGAGTACCTTATAAATATGTAAGATGGATTGAGGAAACAGAAAAAGAAGCAGAAAAATTAAGTATAACTAGTGATACAAAGATAGTAAAAGATTTAAAAGATAGAGATTTATTATTATTCCAAAGTGATTGGGCTATAAGTTGGGCTTTGGAGCATAATGAGGGACTAGTGCTTTCAGATATAGGCAAAAATTAAATTTAAATAGTTAAATATTGAAGTTAATATTTTTTAAATAATAAAAGAGAAATGATACTTAAAAATATAATTTAAGTATCATTTCTTTTTTATTTTATATTAATATAGTGACGTAGAGTTTCCTACTAATACATTATCTAAGCATACAGTTTCCTTAGGTTTTTTATAATAAAACCTATTTAGTTTATCCTTTAATAAAATCTTTCCCTTAGCCAATATAAAGTCTACTAGTTTTACAGTTACAAAAGCTAATATCATTCCTCCAAATACATCTATAATCCAATGTATTTCTAGATACATTGTGGAGTAGACTACAGATAAACAGAAAAATGACCATATATATTTAAATATTTTGTCTTTTTCATGTAATACAACTAAAAACATAGCAAAAGCTATAGATGTATGCATGGATGGAAAACAATTCAAAGTAACTCCAGCAGCAGCTTCAGGACTTAAGTTTCTAGCTAAACCATCAGGATGTCCATTTACATACCAAACTTCTTGTAGATGGAACATTAGATAAAATGGGGTTATTAAGAAAACTTGAAGTACATGGGCAGATAAAGCATATCGCATCATTTTTCTGAAATCTTTAGACAAAGCTGCTCTATACATAGGAATTAAAGCAGGTACAACAAAACCATTATTGTAAACCAATCTGAAAAACCAAGTAAGAGTTTCCGTTTGGAAAATTCGTGCAAAACCAGCATCGTTAAAAGGTATATTTTTAAAGGATGGATTAAGATCCACCACGATATCTCTACTTATTTGCCAACTTAACATTTTTCCCCAAAATGCATACCCGTGTTTATTTATATACATTATAAAGAGTAAAAAAGGGACTGCCAGTATTAAAAAAGGTAATATTTTTACATCTCTTCTAATTTCCTTATATGCTGTAAGAGTAGCAATGGCTAGTAAAAGTAAATAAAACTTATAATCTTGAGATAAATTAGGTATATTTATAGATCTTATAAAGAAAAATAAAACTATAATACCTATAATTATTGAATAATACTTGTCCAAAAAATGTAAAACAGAATTTAATTTACATTTATTCATAAAGAAAGATATTTTTTTATTATTAGCCAATGATATTCTCCTTTCATTATTAATAAAATTTAAAAAAAATTAAAAAAATTAATCTTTCATTAATAAATTATATAATATATACAAAAAAATGTATATACAAAAATATTTATTTAAGTTTAAATTAATAAATACTTTATATATCCATATTAAAAATTGCAGTTGATTAGTAACAACTGCAATATATATAATTATTTTATTTTTTCCCTTTCCGTAAAGATATCAATTATAAAAATTGTTGTTGCAAGCAATAGAAGAGAATTTATGAAAATACTCCCTAGTTTAAATACAAAGGATATTAGAGAAAACATAAGAATAATAGATGCTATCCATTTTAAGAAATTCATGAAGTCATCTCCTTTAGCAATTATACTTATAATATGTTTTAATTTATTTATAAACATAGCTTTTCCTATAATAATAAAATTTATTTAAATAGTGTGTCCATACATTTTAAAAAAATATAAATACTTTATATACTGTATATAAAGTATATTTTAAAGAGAGGGATTATAATGGAGCACAAAAAAATTATGTATAATACTAATATATTAGATATAGTACAAGTAGCTATTATGGCAGCAATAATATGTGTTGTTACTTTTACTATAAAAGTTCCAACCTATGCTGGATACACTCACCTAGGCGATAGTATGGTACTTTTATCAGTAGTACTTTTAGGAAGAAAAAAGGGAGTTTTATCATCAGCTATAGGAATGGGAATGGCGGATATAATAAGTGGATACTTAATTTGGGCACCTTTCACAATAGTAATAAAGGGTTTAATGGCATTTATAGCTGGAACAATAATATACAAAAATAAAGAAAAACAAGAAACTTTATCTATAAAATTATTAGGATTTATATTAGCAGGGATGTGGATGATAGTTGCTTACTATTTAGCAGGAGCTATAATAGCAAGATTTATAATGTTTGAAAGTGCAACTTTAAATCAAGCCTTATTAATAGCTTTAAAAGATATACCATCAAATATAGCACAAGCAGTAGTTGGAATTGTAATAGCATTGCCACTAGGAAAAGCATTAAAAAAATCAAATCTAATGAAAAGTATAAAATAAGGAAAGTGGGACGCACTTTCCTTATTTTGTTCATTGTACTCTTTAAATATTAAATTAAATACATTAAAATATAATATATAAACAGGTTTTAATGTATATAATATATTATCAGCTATAAGTATTTTAGGAGTAATGTTATGGATGAAAAAAAATTAGCTAGTTTAATTAGAAAAAATGAAGGATTAAAATTAGATTTTAAACAGATGATAGATATTAATACAGAAAGTGGGAAAAAAGAATTAGCAAAGGATGTTTCTGCCATTGCTAATTCTAAGGGTGGTAGAGGATATATTATTATAGGGATAGAGGATAAAACTAAAAATATAGTTGGTATAGATAATATGGATTTTAAAGAGGAACAGATTCAACAGATTATAAGTTCAAGAATAGATCCCCCTGTACCAGTATCTTTAGATACACTGCAATACTATGGGAAAAAGTTAGCTATTATTAATATATATGATAGTGATCAAAAACCTTATCAAACAAGAGAAAATGGAGTTTTTTATATAAGAAGAGGATCAACTACAGATACTATGAGAAAAGAGGAGATTATATCATCTCTTCAGGATAATTTAAGTTTAAATATTGAATTATGTTCTATAGTCAAAAGTGATGAAAGGGATATGGATATATCTTTAGTAGATAAATATTTTAATGCTATAGGTGTGTTGGTTAATGAAGACAATAGGGTAAGCATGATGGAAAAGGCATCTATAATAAATTATGATAAAGAAAAAGGTGAATTTATAGGTTCTTTAGGGGGATTACTCATATTTTGTAAAAAAAATAATATGTTTTTACCTCATAATAGAATAAAAATAATCAATAATATAAATAAAAAATTTGATAAAGTTAATATAATTCAAGGAGATTTAATATATATTATAGATAAGTCTAGAGATATATTGGTAAATATTTTACCAAAATCATATCCTATAGATGCTGTATGTGAGGCTATAAACAATGCGGTGTTATATAGGGATTATTCTATATTTTATGAAGAAATAGAAGTTTTAATAGATTATAAAACTATTAGTATAATAAGTCCTGGTTGTCTTTTAAGAGATAATAATATGAGTTCTTTTAATACACTAAAAAGAAATATGTGGATATATGAAAAGTTAATATCATTAGATGATAAAAATAGATTCATTAAATCCGGTAATGGATTTAGGAGAATGAAAAAAGCCTTTAGGGGAAAGGGAAAGGTTATTTTTATAAATTCTTTTAAAGAAAACTGTTTTAAAGTTATGTTTCCTGGAATAAATAAATTCTACAAGAAAAATAGATAAAAAAATATTGTAAAATGTAATATTTTAGATTATTTTTTATTTTTAAAATATTCCCAATATTATTGAAAAACATTTTTAATTACTATATAATTTAAATTGAGGAGTTCACCTAAATATTATAAAAGGGGTGGTAAAGATGATTCAAGTTTTTTGTGATCAAAGAGGATCAGGAAAAACAAAGGCTATGATTAATATGGCTAATGAGGAGGTTAAGTTTAGAGAGGGTAATATTGTTTACATCGATGAGGATAATAGTGCTATGTTTCAGCTTAATAGTGAAATAAGGTTGATTGATAGTTCAGAGTTTAAAATTAATAGTTGCGAGAGCTTTTATGGATTTTTGTGCGGCATTTTATCAAAAGATTATGATATTGAAAGCGTATATATTGATGGGCTGTTTGATATTGTAACTAAGAGTGTATGTAATGCCGCACAATTATTTTATTCCTTGGAAGATATTGGGGAACAATATAATGTGAATTTTTATATAAGTATAAATGAAGAGAAGGATATACCTGAGATTATAAAAAAGTATGTAGCATAAAGATTATTAAAGTTGAAAACAATTTTTAGTTTATATAGATAAAGAATAATTTTATATAGTAAATATTAAAGCTATTGATAAGGGAACTTTCAATAGCTTTAATCTTGGAAAAACAAACAATAATTTTTATGTTAAGATTTAAATTGTATGAAACATTGCTTAATCGCTTATATGAATATTGATAAAATATAGCTTTCAATATATACTAAAAAAAGGAACTAATATTAGGAGGAATGAATATTGAGTAATGTATATGATATATTAAAAGAACGTGGTTACATAAAACAATTAACACATGAAGAAGAAATAAGAGAACTTCTAGGCAAAGAAAAAATTTCTTTTTATATAGGTTTTGATCCTACAGCAGATAGTCTACATGTAGGTCACTTTCTTCAAATGATGGTTATGGCTCATATGCAAAAGGCTGGGCATAGACCTATAGCTCTAGTAGGTGGAGGAACAGGAATGATAGGGGATCCTACTGGAAAAACTGATATGAGAAAGATGATGACAAAAGATCAAATAGAACATAATTGTAACTGTTTTAAAAAGCAATTAGCAAAAATAATAGATTTTTCAGATGATAAAGCTATTATGGTTAATAATGCAGATTGGCTTTTAAATTTAAATTACATAGAATTCTTAAGAGAAATAGGCGTTCATTTTTCAGTAAATAAAATGTTAACAGCAGAATGTTTTAAAAGTAGATTAGAAAAAGGATTATCTTTTTTAGAATTTAATTATATGTTAATGCAAGGTTATGATTTCTTAGAATTAAATAGAAAATATAATTGTGTTATGGAATTAGGTGGAGATGATCAATGGTCTAATATATTAGCTGGTGTGGATTTAATAAGAAGAAAAGAAAGCAAATCAGCTTATGGTATGACATTTACCCTTTTAACTAATAGTGAAGGAAAGAAAATGGGTAAAACAGAAAGTGGTGCCCTATGGTTAGATCCAGAAAAAACATCACCATATGAATTTTATCAATATTGGAGAAATGTGGCAGATGCAGATGTAGAAAAATGTTTACGCCTAATAACTTTCTTACCAATGGATGAAGTTAGAAGACTTTCATCATTAGAAGGAGCAGAAATAAATGAAGCTAAAAAGGTTTTAGCTTTTGAAGTTACTAAGCTTATACATGGAGAAGAAGAAGCTGAAAAAGCTAAAGTCGCTGCAGAAGCTTTATTCGGAGGAAATGCTAAAGATTTAGGGAATATGCCTACAGCTTATATAGGTAAAGATCATTTAAATAATCCATTAGTAGATCTATTAGTTAAGTGTGAAATATTCCCATCTAAGAGTGAAGCTAGAAGACTAATAAAGCAGGGTGGTCTTTATGTAAATGATGAGAAAGTTACAGATATAAATTTAGTAGTAACAGAAGAACATGTGACAGAAGATGGAATAATGATTAGAAGAGGTAAAAAGAACTTTAACAGAATAGTTGTAGAGTAATGCATAAAAAGGTGTCTCAAAAATAAATCTATTTTGAGACACCTTACTATTTTAATATATATGTAAAGTTGGCATGTATATTAAAATAGTATTTTTTAATTATGGTTATAAATCTGTTTTCCACATTAATAAGGCGTTTTCATTATTATCTGCATAATAGCCTTTTCGTATACCGCTATCTTTAAATCCATATTTGTAATAAAGATTTTTAGCAGCTGCATTAGATTCTCTAACTTCTAATGTTATACCAGTTATATTGTATTTTTTACAAATCTCTATTATTTCATTCATTAAAATATTCCCTATACCTAATCTTCTATAATAGGGGTGAACTGCTATATTTGTTATATGGCATTCATCTATTATAAGCCACATTCCTGCAAATCCTAAGACTTTATCAGTTTTTTTATCTACAACAACTATATATTTTGCAAATTTATTTTTCAGTTCTGTTTCATAAGAATTCCTACTCCAAGGCACAGAAAAGCTTAAATTATCTATTTCCATTACTCCATCTATATGTTCTAGAGAAAAGGATAATACAATTATATCTTCTTTATTCATGATTTTTCATTCCTATTTTTTTCTCGTATTCCCTTTCAGCTTGGGATTTTCTTATATACAAAGGAGCAAAAGTATATATATCATCTTTATGTCCTTCTTTTAATAAATGTAATCCAAGTTCACCTAAAGATGAAGAACGAGCTAAATTTAAATGAGTAGGAGCAAATTTTACATTATCCATATTAGACAAAATGGTATCTTTAAATTTGAAAATTCCATCACCAATAAAGGTTATAGGTTCATTCTTAGATTTTAATATATTTATTAACTCTTCTATAGATATTACATTATAGTCCATTAATCTTTCCAACTTATGGTTTTCAAATTTGTATAATGATGTATAAACGTTTCCTCTTAAAGCATCTAATATTGGACAAATAATCCCCTCTGCAAAAGCTAAATTAAAAGCTAGACTATCTAGGGAAGATATAGAAACAAACGGTTTTTTTGTGCCTTGACTTAATCCTTTTACAGTAGCAGCACCTATTCTTAATCCTGTAAAAGAGCCAGGTCCTTTAGATATAACAAAGGCATCTATAGAGGATATATCACAATTTATGTTTTTAAGTAAAGTATCTATCATATTTATTAATATGGTAGAGTGTTGTTTTTTATAGTTAAAATTTATTTCGCCATATAATTTATCTTCATCTAGTACAGAACAACTAGCACATTCCGTAGCAGAATCTATACTTAGTATTTTCATATTTTTAGCTCCTTTATATAATCATATCTATTGCCATGGTAATTTATTGTTACTTTTCTATAACTTTCTCCCTTTTCCGGTATTTTATTTATTCTTATATCCATGTGTTCATTTGGAATAAGGTCTTCTATATAATCAGACCATTCAATAATACTTATACCTTCTCCAAATATGTACTCATCAAATCCAATAGCTTCTATTTCATCTGGATCATTTACTCTATAAACATCAAAATGATATAGTTTTAATCTTCCATCATATTCATTTACTATATTGAAAGTTGGACTAGTTATATTATCCTTAATATTTAAGCCTTTAGCTATTCCTTTAGATAAGTGAGTTTTACCTGCACCTAAGTCTCCATTTAGACATAGAATATCTCCTGAATTACAATGGCTCCCTATAAAATTACCTATATCAATAGTTTTATTTATAGAGTCAACTATAAATTCCATATAATCACCTCGAATAATGTAGTTATAATATTTCATAGAAAAGTAAAATATTATAACAATTAAATTTTTATATAGTTCATATCTTAATTTATCCTACCTCAAAATATTTATAGCACAAAGATAGATGAAAAACAACTTTAGCTACTTTGTGTCATAGCTTTTTTTAAGTGGTATACGGCTTTATCACATAGTAAGCCCTCTGATACCATTTTATCTAATATAGAAAAAGCTCTTTTAAAGTCCATTCCTTCTCTATAAGGTCTATCTTCTATTAGAGCTTGATATATGTCACAAACTGCTATAATTCTATCTTCTTCACACAAATCTTTTGCTTTTAATCCTCTAGGATAGCCCTTACCATTTAATTTTTCATGATGATTGCATGCCCAAAATCCGATATCACCAATTTCACCGAATCTGTTTAATATTATGTCAGTATAGTAAGGATGAGATTTTATAATTGAAAATTCATCTTTATTTAAAGGTCCATTTTTATCTAGAATTTCTTTTTGTATAGCTAATTTTCCTATATCATGAAGAAGACCAGCTATTTTAAGTTTTATACATTTTGTTTCATCATATCCTATAGTTTTACCTACTTTGTAACAGAGTTCCGCAATTTCTCTGGAATGTTCAGCGGTAAAAGCACTCTTATTATCTATTATTTCTGAAAATATATAAGCCATATCCATAAATTTATATAAATCTAATTCATAATTGTATATAGGGCTGACCTTATCTAAAATATATTTTAAATAGCTAGTATTTTCTAAATCTAGCCAAAACATGTCTGTAGAAGATATTTCTAAAAAGGCTTCTACAACTTTAGGACAAAAGATTTTATTTTTATTCCCTTTAATCCAATTCACTATATGTGTTTTTTGTGCATAAGAGGGTATATCATCATTATATAAAAGGTCTGTTAAATCTGCTAATCTTATTATTTGACTTTGAACAGGAATATTATCTTTTTTTATTTTTAAAGCTCCACTTCCATCCCAATTTTCATGATGATATAGTATAAAGTTAGATATATTATTAAAAATAGGGAAAGATTTAGTTATTTCAGAACCAGTAAGACAATGTCCTAAAATAAATTCATTGCTAGAGTGACTCTTGGAAAGAAAATTTGTAGCACCTATATCATGGAGTAGGGAAGAAACATATAATTCTTCTAAATGGGTACCACTTATATTTAAAGCTTTAGCTAGACATAAAGATATATAGCATGTCCTTTGAGAGTGATTAAGAAATAGGTGCTTTGAATAATCGATGTTAGTAACATCTTCTATTATACTATTAGTTCCTATAGAACTCATTTCAGCTAAGTCTAAGGCTATAGAGATAGATCTTAAAACTTTATCCATGCTTATATACATAATAAAACCTCTCAATACTAAATTTTCCTTATTATTTTAACATAGCTACATTAAATAATAAATATAATTCCCTTAATGAGCTAAAATGAATAAAGTAATATATAAAATTTGCAATAAAAAAATCTATTATGTAAAATATAATATAATGTTATTAGATAATACATATATTTCAATGTATATGTTACAGAGGTGTATTTATGAAAAAAACTATAATTTTTATAATTGGATTTATGATATGTATAAATTTGTTTGGATGCTCAAAACCAAATATTAGTGATAATGAAGAAGAGAATATAAAAAAAGAAGTTTATTTAGATATAGCTACTACAGATAAAAACATATATAACATAGTAAAAGAAATAGTAAAAGATAAGCATTATGTAGAATATATATTTAAAAATAGAGAAGAATTAATAAATTATAAAATAAAAGAAGATACATTAGAGAATATAGGTAGCAAGGATTTGTTTTTTTATGTAGGAGCTAGTTTTGAACCTTGGATTGATGAATTCTTATCAAAATTGGATAAAAGCAAAGTGGGAGTTGTCAATGTATCTAGAGGATCTAAGCTAATGCCTTATGAGAAAGAAGTAAAGTTTGAAAATAAGGTATTAAAAGATAATCCCTATTATTTTTTGAATTTGAATAATTACAAAATAGTTTTATCTAATACAAAAAATGCTATACAGGATAAAGATCCTAGCAATAGAGATTTTTATGAAAAAAATTTTTCAAATATATTAAAAAGAATAGAAGGTTATGAAGAGGAGTTTAGTAAAATATCCGATAAAACTGGTGAATTTGTATTTATAGTTGATGAAGATAAATTAGATTATTTTATAAAATATTTAAATGTAAACACACTAAAAATCAAGAGAGATGAAAAAGATAATATAACTAATGAAAAAGAAATAGAAGATATATGTAAAAAGCATAAAGGAAAATGCGTACTTTTATCTAGCAGTAATGATATATTAAAAAATAATAAAAATTTATTAGATAAATATAAAATAAAACCTCTACTACTGAAAATTTATGATAATGATATTTTATATGAGGATATGATACAGTATAATATATCACTACTAAAAAGTACTTTTAAATAAAAGGCGGTGTTTGTATTGAAAAAAATATACTCCTACATAGTTGGTGTACTGTTAGTTATATTGCTTATTCCTATGGGAAATGTTAAAGCAAATAGTACATATATGATTACAGAAGGGGTAGTTAAGTTAAATAAAAATATATATATTCAGCCAGATAAAGTGGAAAATGCTGATGTTATAAGTATAGGATCAGATATATATGTAAATGGAACTGTAAATGGAGATGTAACTTCTATAGGTGGAAATGTATATATAAATGGCAAAGTTACAGGAGATGCAACAGCTATAGGTGGAAGAGTTACAAAGGGTTCAAAAGGAATCATAAAAGGAACTATAAAAGAAAGATTTAAAAAAAGCAAGATTCCTTTTATAAATAGTAATAAAAATATAGAAAGCACTAAATTTGATCATAGTAGAGTAGCATCAGCTATATTATTATTTATATTGTGCATTATAACATATAACTTAATGCCCTATAATGAAATGAGAATGGCATCTGCTATAGATAAGGAATTGGGGAAAAGTTTGATCTATGGATATGGTACTATAATATTGATTGCTATGCTGTTGATTACTTTATTATTTAGTATAGTAGGCATTATATTGATCCCAATAGTAGCAATAGTGTTCATAATAACTTTTCTTGTGGGATTTACATCTATGTGCCTATATGTAGGAAAAAGATTTTTAAAATCAAAGGTATCTCCTATGACTTCTATATTAGTTGGTGTAGTCTTTTATGAAGTAATAAGGAGTGTAATCTTTTTAGGGTTAGGTCATGCTGTTATTATATTATTTATATTTCCACTAAGCATTGGTATACCTATAAGAAGTAAGTTTGGCAGTTTTAGACCCTGGAGAAGGCTAAATACCAATGATGATTGGAATGATTTTTGGAAACATTAAAGTTGAATTAAAATTACGTTATTTAAAAGTTGGTAAAATTAACATATATAATTTACTGGTAAATTATATATGTTAATATGAAAGGAGAAGAGTTATGTTCTTCTTTGGTATATTTGGTATAAATACAAAACAAGAAGAAATCGAGGATTTTGAAAATTTGGTTTGTAAAAAATGTGGTATTTTAAGTAGGTACACTGTGATAAAAACCTATAATGTTTTTCATTTTTTCTTTATACCACTTATTAAGTGGGGAGAAAAGTATTATTTAAAATCTAGATGTTGTAATACTATATATGCTATATCAAAGGAAAACTTAGATAGGGTTAAAGTAGAGAGAAGCTTTAACAATATTCACTTAGAGGAAATATATACAGAAAGTTCAAGTGATAATAATGATACAATGATTTGTAGTAATTGCGGAAGAGCGATAAATTGTTCTTTTAAATATTGTCCACATTGTGGGGAAAAGTTATATTTTTAAAAAGGAATAAGGTTATGGTTACTCTATTTCAATTTACTATAATGTATAGAGAGATTATTTCAGTTTATACTATACGATATAGGAGGTGTTGTAAATGGAGGTTGCTATAATGGGAGCTGGAATATCTGGACTTTCTTGTGCCATAATATTAGAACAGTATGGAATTACACCAACTATTTTTGAAAAAAGAAATAGAGTAGGTGACAGGTTTATTAATGGTGAAGCAATGTTTAATATTCTTAATAAGCCTGTTAAAGATTGCATACATTACATAGCAGAAAATTATCATATAAATTTAAAACCTATAGATCAAGTTAATAAATTATATGTTCATTCTAAAAATGAACTTGGTACTATTGATGGGGAAATTGGATATACAAATATAAGAGGCAGACACAAAAATTCATATGAAAGTCAATTGGAAAAACAAGTAAAGTGTGATATTAATTTTAATTCAAACTATGAATATGAAGATTTATGTAAAGAATTTCATTATGTAGTGTTAGCTACTGGGGATGGAGAATATTCTTCTCACTTAGGTAATTATAGATGTGATTTAACTTGTACAATAAAAGGAGTAACTGTAGAAGGAAAATTTATAACAAGTAGTCCTCATGTGTGGTTTAATTATGATATACTACCTATGGGATATGCGTGGCTAATCCCTTTTTCTGAAAAAGAAGCTAATTTAGTGATGGCTTATCCGGATTACCCGAGTAATATAAAATTAGATATAAACTATATGTGGGAAAAATTCTATAATTTAGCCTGTGAGAATTTAGATCAAAACTTTAATATAACAGATGAATTTGAAATTACAAGATATATGATGGGAATATGTAATAAACCTAAAATTGATAATACCTATTTTGTAGGTAATTGTTTTGGCAGCATTTCACCTGGATTGGGATTTGGTCAATTTAATTCAATTCTAACAGGAATATATTCAGCATATGATATTTGTGGAGTAGTAAATTATGAGAAACTTACTAATCACTTATTTGAAAATTATAATCATTCTTTGGTTTTTAGAAGATTTATGGAAAATTTGACTGATGATCAGCTAGACTTTCATGTTAAAAATTTAGATAATAAAATTATAGATACGGTATTTGATAAGTTATGTAGCAATAAGTCTAATGTTGATATACTTAAATTATCAACTCCAATTATGAGATTATGGAATAATTATAAAGAGTTTAAAAACTAGAAAATATATTTAGTGCGCTTTTATGTAATAGCTATCGAAATATATAAAAGGATATTTTTAGTTGAAAAATAAAATTCCATATTGACATAATTGCAAAAATAATGTATTATAATACTTGTCATTAGACCGGTGACTAGGTTGAGAGTAAATATTTATTAAAACTTAGCACATTAATATAGGGGTATAGCTCAATTGGTAGAGTAGCGGTCTCCAAAACCGTTGGTTCCGGGTTCAAGTCCTCGTGCCCCTGCCATTAGAAAAGCCAGTAATCGTAAAGATTGCTGGCTTTTTACTTGTTATAAAACTAATTGCTATATAGGTAGTTTTATAATACTCTTAAACATGTTATAAAATTTCTTTAGGCTTTTCTATTAGCTTATATAAATTTTTTCAAGTCTTAAAACACTTATTTTAACATGATAATTAATCTTTCATATTGTATGTCAGTGGTTCTTTTTAAACTCATCAAAAGATTTACAAAAAATAAAAATAACATTTCTTATATTTTATTATTAGAAAAAATATAAACTATAAATCTTGAATATGAAAGTACTAATATTAATGATATCTTTTTAAAAATTTAATGTTTATCTAATTTTAACTGTTCTGTATTTTCTATGAATTGAATTTAAAAAGAAATATTCTTTGTTATCAAAGCATTAGCTAAACAGGAATGGTTCAATGTATATTATAAAAGGAGTTTGTACATAATTTGCGGGATAATTATAATCAATGTGTCTAAATAAAGTACGATAGCGTTAATAAAATTCTATATAAATAGAAATTAAGAAGTGTTATAAATATTTAACTGTATATATGATTATACACTAAAATATGCTAAAAAATTTTGTGAAATTTAAATTATACATCAATAGTTTAAGTTATTATAAAATTAACAAACTGCACAGTGTATTTGTTCAATTATTGTAAATTTCATTATAATTTATATAAAAAATTCACAAAAAGGCATTGACTTCCTATATTTATTGATATATTATTATCAATAAAATAATATAAGAAAGGGTGTATAATGTATGAAAAAGTTAGTTACTGTATTTTTGATGACTTTAACTTTTCTGTTAATTGGTTTTCAAGAAACAAGTATGGGAAAAGTTTGTGCTGAAAATGTGAATTTTTCAGGCGTTACAGCCCCCATAGGATGCAATGTTCGTTTACAGCCAAGTATTAATAGCCAAACAGTTTACACTATACCAGGTAACACAACTGTAAATTTTGAAGGGTGGGTAACTGGTGATTCCATATATGATTATTGGACAGGTGAACCAGATAACAAATGGTTCTTTTACACAGATAGAAATTATGGAAAAGTTTATATTGCTTCAGCAGGAATAGATGGAAATCCGCCTTCAACTACTGATCCATCTGACCCATCTGGAAGTGCCACAGTTCCAGAAATTAAACAACAAATGAGCAACTGGTGTTGGGCAACTACAACTAGCGCAATCCTTCAGCATTATGGTTTCAATGTAACTCAACAACAAGTAGTTTCTTATATAAAAGGAGGTTTAGTAAATCAAACTGGAACAGATAGAGAAATGTTAAATGCAGCTAATCATTTTGGATTATATGCTCAAGTATTCTATACTCTACCTTCCTATTTAGCTGTTCAATCTGAAATTGGCAATGGGAATCCATTAGAAACTATGATTAGTTGGTCTAGTGGAGGTGGACATGCTCAAGTATTAGATGGATGCTATACTAATGGCGGAAGAAACTATATAAAAATTATGGATCCTTGGTATGGAGATCATTTTGATTATGCTTTTGATTACTATAAAGCAAATTCCGAATTTTCATGGCAAGCTTATATAGGTAATTTTAGAAGAAATTAATTTTTAAAGGAGGTTTTTTTGTGATAAAAATATTTAAAACTTTAGTTTTAGCTGGAGTAGTAATAGGTGCTATTGGAATTACTTCTTACAATATTATGGCTTCTGATAGAGTAGAAAATTTAGCCTTAGAGGACTATAAAGCAGGACAAAATCAAAGTGCAAAATATATTTTACCTAAAAAAAATCAAGATGGACTTCAACTTTCAGATTTTTCACTTCCAATTTACAGCATGGCTGAAACAAAATATATTTTATCTAGTGACGGAAAAAACATATCTAAGCTTTTACAAAGCACAGATAAAAAGCTATGGTTTATGATGAATGAAGATGAACCAGAAGGAATTGTAGTGGCAAACGATGTTAGACCAATAAAAATGGGTGGAAAAAACAGAAGTAAAGATTTAATGAAAATATATAAAGATATAAAAAATAATGTGAAGTCAAAAGAAAATATAAAATATTTTGAATTTGAAGGACAAGGTATATTTGTTATTTCTCATAATAATATAGATGAGATATACTTAAGTATAGGTGCTTCTAAAGTATTGGATATGGAAGCTGGTAAAAAAATTTCTTCTAAAGAATTTATGTCACAAATGAAAAAATATATTTCTAATTTGCAGTAAATATTCTAATTTGCAAAAAAATAGATATTTTAAAATTAAAGTTGAAAAATTAGGGTTATTATCAAGCATGTGAGCCAGTTCAATGTGTTTAAATTTAAATGTTTATCTGTCTACTTAATGGAGGCAGTTTATTTTTTTGTTGTGCGTTACTTTTTATATATTATTTATATAAATTTATTTGTGCAGTGTAGCATAATATAATTAATATTGTTTCATATGACATAAAAATTAGTAATTTTATTTTCTTTCATATATATGATAAAATTATATAGGAATTAAATCTAAATTCATATTAATAGCATTGCGCTGGAGGGTCTAATAATGAAGGAAATAGATTTAGTAATTATAGGGGGAGGACCGGCAGGAATGGCTGCTGCAATTTCGGCTAAAAATAAAGGTATTGATGACATTTTGATATTAGAAAGAGAAGATTCTTTAGGCGGCATACTTAACCAGTGTATCCATACAGGCTTTGGATTGCATGTATTTAAAGAAAATTTATCTGGTCCAGAATATGCTCAAAAATTAATAAATGAAATAAATAGACTAGATATAGAATATAAAATAGATACAATGGTTTTATCTATAGATAAAGATAAAAGTATTAAAGCAGTTAACCCTGAAGATGGAATGTTTAGTATAAAAGCTAAAGCTATTATACTAGCTTCAGGATGTAGAGAAAGACCTAAAGGAGCAATAAATATACCAGGAAGTAAGTGCGCAGGTATATATACAGCAGGTTCCATACAGAAGTTTATAAATATAGAAGGATATATGCCTGGTAAAGAGGTGGTTATATTAGGTTCTGGAGATGTAGCATTAGTAATGGCTAGAAGAATGGCCTTAGAGGGAGCAAATATAAAAGCTGTAGTTGAAATTATGTCTTATTGCTATGGAACAGAAAATAATGTGGTGAACTGTTTAGATGAATTTGATATACCACTTAAGTTAGGTCATACTGTTGTAAATATAAAAGGAAAAGATAGAGTTGAGGGAGTTACTATAGCAAGAGTAGATGAGGATAGAATTCCAATACAAGGTACAGAAATGTATATACCTTGTGATACTTTAATGTTATCTGTAGAGCTAAGAGGAGATAGTGAAATTATAAGAAAAACAGATATAGAATTAAACAAATCTACCTGGGGACCTAAGGTTGGAGAAAATTTCCAAACCATGGTAGAAGGCATATTTGCTTGTGGCAATGTTCTACATGTATATGATACTGCGGATAATGTAACAAAAGAGGGGTATAGCGTAGGGGAAAGCGCTTCTAAATATATTAAAGGGAAAAGTTTTTTAGAAGGTAAAAGAATAGGATTATGGGCAGATAAAGGTATAAAATATTTGTTGCCTAATTTTATAAATTTACACAATTTAAAAGAAAATGTACAGTTAAAATTAAAATTTGATAAACTATATGAAAATCAGAATATTTATATTTATTTTGATCAGATTAAAGAAAAATTAAGTTCAAATGAAAATATAAAACCTGGAGATATTATTAATATAGAAATATCTAAAGATAAATTGTTAAGCTATAAAGATTTAAAAAAGATAACTATAGGGATAAAATAAAAAAATGAGCTAAAATAGATTTAATTTTAATGACTTAAAGATAAAAATACACTACATAAACATATGGCTTATGTAGTGTATTTTTTATATGATATATTAAAGTTTATACTTTCTTAATAGAGTTATCTAGGGAAATATCTTTTTACACAAATCCGTCTACATATCTTGTTAAAATAATTTTGTTAGACATTTTTTACAGATTATTATTGTTTGTTTATTTGCTGTTACAATATCATTTTTATTTATGGATTTACCACATATTTCACATACTATTTTATCTTTTGTTACCAACACAGACTTATCTTTCTTATTATTAAATTTAACTTTTTTGTTTGGAGGAGGAGAATAATTTATTGGTTTATCTGTATTTTCTTTTTTTATAATATTATATTCCATTTTAAAAATACTTTCTGCAAATAACTCTAATTCAAATCGTGGGAATTCTTTATCGTAAAATTCCTCTATTATTAGTCTTCTTATCTGAGCATCATTTACTATGAGACCACTTTTTTCTATTCCATCAAATATACTTTTAGTTATATTGTTTGTATCAGGATGTCTTTTTTCACTTTTATAATATACTTTTAATACTGCAATTAATGATTCTTCCAATACTGTATTAGGATTTTGAAGTCTTGTCTCATAAGCTATTCTTTCTTCATATACTGCATATCTATCATGATATTTACCAGAATTTAATGGCATTATAGCTCGTCCTTGTAAATTGAATAATTTAAAATTAGATTTAGATATAGGTGACCCTTCAACTATTACTTTAGCGTAATTTTTCATATTTAAGCTCCTTTTACTATTCTGTATTTTATTATAGCATATTTGATTAAAAATTTAGATTTAATAGATTGGATTTTGTTTCAACTGTGACTTATTAATTTTTTATGTCAAAACTATATTTGAATATATAAATTCAATAAAGTATAATGTAATTTAGATTTATAAAAGAATAATAAATTACATAGTTAATATATATTTAATTACATAAAAAGGAGTAAGAAATATGAAAGAAAACATAAATATTTTAGCTATAGAAAGTAGTTGTGATGAAACTTCAGCGGCAGTGGTTGTTAATGGCAGAGAAGTTTTATCTAATATAATAGCGTCACAAATAAGTACTCATGAGAAGTTTGGAGGTGTAGTGCCGGAAGTTGCTTCAAGAAAGCATATAGAGGTTATAAGTACAGTAGTACAAGAAGCTTTAGATGAAGCTAATTTTACTTTAGAGGATATAGATGCTATAGGTGTAACCTATGGACCAGGATTAGTAGGAGCTTTACTTGTAGGACTACAATATGCAAAGGGATTAGCTTTTGCAACAGGAAAGCCTCTTATAGGAGTAAATCATATAGAAGGTCATATAAGTGCAAATTTTATAGAATATAAAGATTTAAAACCACCTTTTATGTGTTTAGTAGTATCAGGAGGACATACATTTATAGTTTATATGAAAGATTATGGTGAATTTGAAGTGTTAGGTGAAACTAGAGATGACGCAGCAGGCGAAGCCTTTGATAAAGTAGCTAGGGCTATAGGATTAGGTTATCCTGGAGGACCTAAAATAGATAAAATATCAAAAGAAGGAAATGAAGAGTCTATAAAATTTCCAAGAGCAAATTTTCATAATGATACTCTAGATTTTTCTTTTAGTGGAATAAAATCAGCAGTATTAAATTATTTAAATAAGAAAGAAATGAAAGGAGAAGAAATAAATAGAGCAGATGTGGCAGCATCCTTTCAAAAGTCTGTGGTGGATGTTCTTGTAGATAATACTATAAAGGCTTGTAGGGATAAAAAAGTAGATAAGGTAGCAGTAGCAGGAGGGGTAGCATCTAATTCCTGCTTAAGAGAGACTTTGGTAAAAGAGTGTAAGAAAAAAGGAATAGAAGTACTAATACCACCTTTTATATTGTGTACAGATAATGCAGCCATGATAGGAAGTGCAGCTTATTTTGAATATATTAAAGGGAGAAGGACTTCTTTAGATATAAATGCTGTACCAAATTTAAAACTTGGAGAAAGATAGGAGCTATTAAACTTTCAATATAAGTAAGATTTTAGATAATAATAAAGACTTTCTTTTATAAATAAACGATAGGTTAAAATAGAAATCTACTGTTATTTATTTATAAGGAAGTCTTTTTTTAAATGTATTCAATTTGAAATATTAATACTATAGTAGTAATTATATTAAAAAATAATTAATAATAAGTTAAAAATATTGAAAAAATACTACTATATCATTGAATAGTGTGATAAATTATTATATTATTATATTAGGTTTATATTAATATGATAGTAAATTTTCAAATATTTTATCATTTTTATAAAGTGTAATAACCTAAAATGTTAAATGAAAGAAAAATAAAAAAAATATTCAATTGAAAAAATTTTATAAATTATATATAATGTAAAGGTATATCTATAATTTACAAAGTAATGTAGTTAAGAATAGGGCACAATATTTACAAAAAGGGGGATAACAATGAACAAATTTAAAAGAGTATTAGTGGCAAATAGAGGAGAAATTGCAATAAGAGTATTTAGAGCCTGTCACGAATTAGGCATTAGAACTGTTGCAATATATTCTGAAGAAGACAAATTTTCATTATTTAGAACAAAGGCAGATGAAGCATATCTTATAGGAAAAAATAAAGGTCCTATAGATGCTTATTTAAATATTGAAGAAATAATACAATTGGCTTTAAAAAAAGGGGTAGATGCAATACATCCAGGTTATGGGTTTTTATCAGAGAACTCTGAATTCGCACGAAAATGTAAAGAAGCAGGAATAGAGTTCATAGGACCTACTGCGGATATGATGGAAAAATTAGGAGATAAGATAAAATCTAAAATAGTTGCAGAAAAAGCAGGTGTACCTACTATACCTGGAGTTCAAAAACCAATTAAATCAGAGAAAGAAGCTTTAGAATTTGCAAGATACTGTGGATATCCAATAATGCTCAAAGCAGCTGCCGGTGGCGGTGGTAGAGGTATGAGAATAGTTAGAACAGAAGAAGAATTAATATCTTCTTTTAAAAGTGCAAAAAATGAAGCTAAAAAAGCTTTTGGTATAGATGATATATTTATAGAAAAATATTTAGAAAATCCTAAGCATATAGAAGTTCAAATATTAGGAGATAAGCATGGAAATATAGTACATCTACATGAAAGGGACTGTTCTATACAAAGAAGGCATCAAAAGGTTATAGAATTTACACCAGCTTTTGCTCTACCAAAGGAAAAGAGAGAAGAAATATGTAGTGATGCTTTAAAAATAGCTAAAACTGTAGGCTATAGAAGTGCAGGTACATTAGAATTTTTAGTAGATACTAGTGGGCATCATTATTTCATAGAAATGAATCCAAGAATACAGGTAGAACATACTGTTACAGAAATGGTTACAGGAATTGATATTGTTCAAAGCCAAATTTTAATAGCAGAGGGATACAAATTAGATTCAGAAGAAGTAGGTATAAAATCTCAAGAATCTATACAAACAAGAGGATATGCTATTCAGTGTAGAGTAACTACAGAAGATCCATCTAATAATTTTGCACCAGATACAGGAAAAATAGAAGATTATAGAACAGGTTCAGGATTTGGTATTAGATTAGACGGTGGAAATGGTTTTACGGGTTCTGTAATAAGTCCATATTATGATAGCTTATTAGTTAAAACCACATCTTGGTCTAGAACATTTAATGATGCTATAAGAAAATCTATAAGAGCTATAAAGGAATTTAAAATAGATGGTGTTAAAACTAATATAGGATTTTTAATAAATGTTTTAAATCATGAACAATTTAGAAAAGGACAATGTGATACTAACTTCATAGAAAAAAATCCAGAATTATTTGAAATAACATCAAAGACTGATGATGAAGTTAGAATATTAAAATTCATAGGCGAAAAGGTAGTAAATGAAACTCATGGAATAAAGAAAGACTTTGATGTTCCTACAATACCAATTGTAGATGAAGGATTAAGCTTAAAAGGAACTAAACAAATATTAGATGAAAAAGGTCCAGATGGGTTAGTTCAGTGGATAAGAAATCAAAATAAACTTCTCTTGACAGATACAACTATGAGAGATGCTCATCAATCCCTTATGGCTACAAGAATGAGAAGTATAGATATGTTTAAAATAGCTAAGGCTCAATCAGCGCTTGGAAAAGATTTATTCTCCATAGAAATGTGGGGAGGAGCAACCTTTGATGTGGCCTACAGATTTTTAAAAGAATCTCCTTGGACTAGATTAGAAGAGTTAAGAAAATCTATACCAAATGTATTGTTCCAGATGTTAATAAGAGGGGCTAATGCTGTTGGGTACAAGAATTATCCAGACAATGTTATAAGAAAATTTATAAAACAGTCTGCAGATTCAGGTATAGATGTATTTAGAATATTTGATTCTTTAAACTGGTTAAAAGGAATGGAAGTAGCTACGGATGAAGTTTTAAAACAAAATAAAGTAGCAGAAACTTGTATGTGTTATACAGGAGATATACTAGAGGGATATAGAGATAAATATAGCCTACAATATTATGTGGATTTAGCAAAAAATATAGAAAAAACAGGGGCACATATACTTGGAATAAAGGATATGTCAGCTTTATTAAAACCATATGCCGCGGTTAAGCTTATAAAGGCATTAAAAAATGAAATATCTATCCCAATACATCTTCATACTCATGATACTACAGGTAATGGTGTGGCCACAGTACTTATGGCAGCCCATGCAGGAGTTGATATTGTAGATACTGCCTTTAATAGTATGTCAGGTCTTACAAGTCAACCAGCCTTAAATTCTATAGTAGCAGCATTAGAAAATACGGATAGAGAGACAGGTCTAGATTTAACAGATATGCAGAGATTATCAGACTATTGGAGTGCTGTAAGACCAGTATATAATCAATTTGAGTCAGGTTTAAAATCAGGCTCTGCAGAAATATATAAATACGAAATACCTGGAGGACAATATTCTAATTTAAAACCACAGGTAGAAAGCTTTGGATTAGGTCATAAATTTGAAGAAGTAAAAGAAATGTACAAAAAAGTTAACGAAATGCTTGGTGATATTATAAAGGTTACCCCATCTTCAAAGGTGGTTGGAGATTTAGCTATATTTATGGTGAAAAATGATTTAACACCTGAAAATATATATGAAAAAGCTGAAAAAATGGCTTTCCCAGATTCAGCTGTATCATATTTTAAAGGAATGATGGGTCAGCCAATGGGGGGCTTCCCAGAAAAACTACAAAAGCTAGTTTTAAAGGGGGAAGAACCTATAACTTGTAGACCAGGAGAAATGTTACCTCCAGAAGATTTTGAAAAAGTAAGAAAACATTTAAAAGATAAACATGATTTAGATGCAACAGAAAAGGATATTATAAGTTACGCATTGTATCCAGAGGTTTTCGATAAGTATTTAGATTTCTTAAAGGAATATGGAGATTTAAGTCATATGGGCAGTGATGTATTCTTCCATGGGTTATATGAAGGAGAAACGGCTGAAATAGAACTGCAAGAAGGAAAAACATTTATAGTTCAATTATCTGAAATAGGAAAAGTAGATTCAGAGGGAAATAGAGTAGTAGTCTTTGAAATAAATGGGAATAGAAGAGAAATAAAAATAAAAGATAAATCTAGTTTAATGGTACAGAATATAACTTCTAATAGTACAAAGATGGCAGATCCTGCAAATAAAAAACATATAGGATCTAGTATACCGGGTACAGTAATAAAAGTTTTAGTAAATAAAGGAGATAAAATAAAAGAAGGAGATAGCTTGATTGTAATAGAAGCTATGAAAATGGAAACTAATATAGTAGCTAGTTTTGGAGGAATAGTAGAAAACTTGTTAGTAAAAGAAGGGGATCAAGTTAAGTCAGGGCAATTACTTTTAGAATTAGAATAATTAGATAAATAAAAAAAAAGCACTGCTTGGGGAAGCGGTGCTTTTTACTATGGGAAGTTTATAATGGGTTTTACTAGTTTTATTCATCTATCTTATAAACTTATTATACAATAAAAAACACACTATGTCAAAACATTAACAATAAAAATTTAAAAAAATTTAAATAGAAGATTTTAAAATGGATATATTATGATAATTATTAAATTAAATTATTAAATTATAATTTAAAAATGTAAATGATTTGAATATATTTGTTAAACATATAATTATCCTAGGAGAATTTTAATGAAATATATACCATAAGAAATATATGGTATAATTAATATCACTATATAAAATAATAGGCATAGATAGTAAATTTAGAAAGGAGAAAAATGCTATGAATTTAAAATTAGAAGAAATCTATAATGGGTTTAAATTAATAAATGAAGAAGAAATAAAAGAGATTAATTCTTTAGCCCAAGTATTTTTACATGAAAAAAGTGGAGCTAAATTACTTTTTATAAAAAATGATGATGACAACAAAATCTTTTCTATAAGCTTTAGAACTCCCCCAAAGGATAGTACAGGGGTAGCTCATATATTAGAACATTCTGTTTTATGTGGATCAAGGAAGTTTCCAGTTAAAGAACCCTTTGTGGAATTAATAAAAGGTTCTCTAAACACATTCCTAAATGCTATGACCTTCCCAGATAAAACCATGTATCCTGTAGGGAGTACAAATGATAAAGACTTTACAAATTTGATGGATGTGTACTTAGATGCAGTATTATATCCTAATATATATAAATATCCAGAAATAATGATGCAAGAAGGTTGGCATTATGAGATAGAAAATAAGGAAGATGATATAACTTATAAGGGTGTTGTATATAATGAAATGAAGGGAGCTTTCTCTTCACCAGAATCTATACTATTTAGAAAAATACAAGAATCTTTATTGCCAGATACTGTATATGGGGTAGAATCAGGTGGAGATCCTGATTATATACCAGATCTTACACAGGATAATTTTAAAGAATTTCATAAAAAATATTATCATCCATCTAACAGCTATATATACTTATATGGAGATTTAGATATATTAGAAAAATTAAAATTTATAGACGAAAATTATTTAAAAGATTTTGATAAACAAGAAGTAGATTCAAAAATAAAACCTCAAGAAGCGTTTAAAGATCCTAAATATGTAGAGGTTAAATATCCTATATCTAAGGAAGAAAAAATTGAAGATAAAACTTATTTAAGTCTAAATTTTTCAGTAGGGAATTCTACAGATAAAGAATTATATTTGGCATTTGAGATTTTAGAGCATATACTTCTTGAAACACCATCTTCACCATTAAAGAAAGCTTTATTAGAGGCAGGATTAGGTAAAGATGTATTTGGAGTTTATGATAATAGCATACTTCAATCTACAATTAGTATAATAGTTAAGAATTCTAATACTGATAAGGTAGAAAAATTTAAATCTGTAGTATTTAATACACTTGAAAACTTAGTAAAAGAAGGTATAGATAAAAAATTAATAGAATCATCAATAAATATAAAGGAGTTTAGTTTAAGAGAAGCAGATTATCAAGGGTATCCAAAAGGCTTAATATATAATATGAAATCTATGGAAAGTTGGCTTTATGATGAAGAGCCTACAATGCATTTAAAATATGAAGATGTACTACCAAAAATAAAATCTGCATTAAACTCTAATTATTTTGAGGACTTAATTCAAAGATATATTTTAGACAATAATCATTATTCAGTACTTATAGTAAAACCAGAAAAAGGACTTGAAGAAAATAGAATAGAAAACATAAGAAAAAAATTAAAAGAATACAAAGACAGTTTAACAGAAAAAGAGCTAGAATTATTAATACAACAAACTAAGAAGCTAAAAGAAAGACAGAATAAAAAGGATTCTATAGAAAATTTAAGTAAAATACCATTGCTTTCCATAGGAGATATAAATAAAGAAGCAGAAAGACTTCCTTTAGAAGAAAAAAATATTTTAGGTATTAAAACTTTATACCATAATGTATTTACTAATAAAATTTCATATTTAAATTTATATTTTAATACAAGGGCAGTAGAAAAAGAAAACATACCTTATATAGGATTATTATCAGCTGTTCTTGGTAAAGTAAGTACAGAAAATTATAATTATCAAGATTTATCTAATGAAGTTAATATAAATACAGGCGGGATTAGATATAATGCAGAAATATTTAGTCAAAAAGAAAGCTATGAAGATTATACGTCTATGTTTACTATAAAATCTAAGTGTTTAACTAGCAATGTTAAAGAACTTATAAAACTATTATCAGAAATATTAACTAATTCTAAATTTGATGAAAAGAATAGACTAAGGGAAATAATACAAGAATTAAAATCAAGATTAGAGATGATAATGTTTGATAGAGGCCATAGTGTAGCTGTTAAAAGGTTGTTTTCATATTTTTCATCCTATGGTAAATATGATGAACTTTTATCAGGAGTAGAATTTTATAAATTTATTGTAGATATAGAGAAAAATTTTGAAGATAGATTTGAGGATATAAGTAAAAATTTACAAAGTGTATTTAATAAAATATTTAATTCCACAAACTTATTGGTAAGTGTTACTGGAGAAGAGGAAGAATTTAGTGAAGTAAATAAAGAATTTAAAATATTATATGATAGTTTAAGTGAAGAGAAATTACAATATAATAATTATGAATTTAATTTTGATAATAGAAATGAAGCTTTTTCAACCTCCTCTAAAGTTCAGTATGTGGCTAAGGGATATAATTACTTTAAATTGGGATATGAATATAGTGGAAGCATGCAAGTTTTAAGAACTATAGTAAATTATGATTATTTGTGGAATAGAATTAGAGTTCAAGGAGGAGCTTACGGTGCTTTTTCATCCTTTATAAAGAATGGTAATATGTTCTTTGTATCTTATAGAGATCCTAATTTAATAAAAACTATAGAAGCTTACAATGAAGCATTTAAATATGTTTCTGAATTTAATCCAGAGGATAGAGAAATGACAAAGTACATTATAGGAACTATTTCTGATTTAGATACTCCTTTAACACCTGCTGCCAAAGGGGAAAGAGCTACTGAAAATTATTTAAGAAGAATATCTTATGAAGATAGGCAAAGGGAAAGAGAAGAGATATTATCTACTAATAAAGAAGCTATAAAAGCTTTTAGTGATGTTATTAAAGAGTTAATGAAAGAAAATTATATATGTGTTATTGGAAATGAAGATAAGATAAAAGAAAACAAGGATAAATTCAACAACATAATAAATTTATTTGAATAATAAAAAAGAATGTCTCAAAATGAAAATAAATTTAATTTTAAAACCGTAAATATGAATAATACATTCATAAGCAATTCATTTTGCTAAGAAGTTCTAAATTTGACTACATTAAAGATTTTTTACCCGGTAGAGGCGACGTCCTGTCTTCACTGCCGGCTCCTCACGTCCTGTGAGGAATTACAAAAATTTTTAATTCCGTCAAATTAAGAACTTCTAAAGCTTATTCATATGCTTATTACATATATTATTCATATTTACTATATTAAAATTAAATTTATTTTTGAGACATTCTTTTTATACTATTCTGCTATGCTTATATTGCTCTTTCTAGAAGCTGTTTTCTTTAAGAATAGTGCTAGAACAGCTAAAGCTACTACGATACCTATAGGATATCCAATTGATGGATTAAGTTTAAATCCTTCTGGAGCTACAAGTATATAAGTTATAGAAACTGCAGTCATGAATACGGCTGGTATAGTAGCCATCCAATGAGATTTATTTATTTTGTGTAAATAAGCAGCTGCAGTCCATAAAACTATCATAGCCAAGGTTTGATTTGACCAAGCAAAATATCTCCAAACAATATCAAAATTTATTTTTGTTAATACAAAACCTATAACGAATAGAGGTATACTTATTGCTAATCTATTTTTTATAGGTCCTTGTTCATAGTTTAAGAAGTCAGCTACTATAAGCCTTGAGCTTCTAAAAGCTGTATCGCCAGAAGTTATTGGACAGGCAACAACTCCAAGTATTGCTAAGGCACCACCTATTTTTCCAAGTAATGAATTGGAAATAGTATTTACTACCCAAGCTTGTCCTCCATGAGCAGTCATTTGTTTGCCAAGCTCTCCAGTGCTTCCAAAGAAAGTCATTGCAGCAGCAGCCCAGATTAAAGCGAGTATTCCTTCGGCTATCATTGCTCCATAAAATATTTGTCTTCCTTGTTTTTCATTTGTTATACATCTAGCCATTAATGGAGATTGAGTTGAGTGGAAGCCAGATATAGCTCCACAGGCAATTGTTACAAACATTAAAGGCCACATTGGAAGTTTGTTAGGGTGTAGGTTTGCTAAAGTTACTTCTGGTATGTGATATCCTTGAACTATTAAACCAGTAGCAACGCCTATGGCCATTATAAGTAAACATAAACCAAATATAGGATATATTTTTCCTATAATTTTATCTACAGGAAGCATAGTTGCAAGAATATAGTAAATAAATATTACATATATCCATATAACTTTATTATAACCAGTTAAGGTATTTAAAAGACCAGCAGGTCCTATTATAAATACAACGCCAGTAAGAATTAAAAGTATTACTGAAAAACCTCTCATAAATTGTTTGAAACCAGGTCCAAGATATTTACCAACTACCTCCGGTATACTTGCACCATCATGTCTTACAGATAACATACCTGAAAAATAATCATGTACTCCACCTGCAAAAATAGAACCAAAAACAATCCACAAAAATGCGGCAGGTCCCCAAAGTGCACCAGCTATAGCTCCAAATATTGGACCTAAACCTGCAATATTTAAAAATTGAATCATAAAAATTTTCCAAGCTGGCATTGGAACAAAGTCAACTCCGTCTTCTAATCTAATGGCTGGAGTTTCTTTTGTTTCGTCTGCCCCAAACATTTTTTCTACTATTTTACCATAAATTAAATAACCAACAATAAGTGCTATTAATGAAAGAAAAAATGATATCATAAAATTACCTCCTACTAAATTTAATCGATTACAATATTGAATTATAAATTACATTTAAATCATAATATATTATTAAATTTTTATTAATAATATTTTTATAAAAGGCCATAAAAACACATTGAATTGTAAAAAAAATTCCCTGTTTAGCAAATTACCATAGAAAAAATATTTATTTATTGTATAATTTATTAAAGAATATTTAATAAATTATTTATAATAATGTAATTTAAGGGGAGAAATTTATGATATATATACAATTATTAGAAAGTATGTCCCTTATTGGTATAGCAGCCTATTTATATAGTCAAACTAAAACTTTTAATAAATTTCTTAAAAATAAATCTGATTATAAATATAAGTTAATAATTATAACTTTTTTTAGTGTGCTATCTATGTTAGGAACTTATACTGGAGTTAATATAGAGCCTTATGCATTAGCTAATGCAAGACCTATAGGGGCTATAGTAGCTGGATATATAGGTGGACCATTAGTAGGCATTATGGTTGGCATTATAGCAGGAACTCATAGGTATTTTTTAGGTGGTTTCACAGCCCTTTCTTGTGCCATATCTACTATAATAGAAGGTATAGTAGGAGGAATAGCTAATGTAATTACAAAGGATAAAAGTTTAGATGTTTCAACGGGTATTACAGCAGCAATAATAGCAGAAGTATTGCAGATGATAATAATTTTATTAATAGCAAAACCCTATGAAAATGCTCTACAATTAGAAAGAGTTATAGCATTACCGATGATAATAACAAATTCTATTGGAGTAGGTATATTTATAAATATTATAAATAATACTCAAGAACATTATAAGAAAATTGGTGCCATACAATCTCAAAAAGCTCTTAATATAGCTAAAAAAACTTCTATTTATTTAAGAAGTGGATTTAATCAAGAAATTTCAGATAAAGTATGTTCAATAATATATGAAGCAATAAATTTAGAAAGCATATTTATTGCTGAAAATGATGGTATATTTTCTTATAATGGAGAAGAATTGAACAAGGAAAAATTAAAGTATAAAATAAAGGAATATTTTAATTTTAAAGATTATAAGTTAATAAAATTTGAAGATAATAATAAAGAAAAATTATTCTATTGTATACCTATATACACAGACAAGGATAAGTTTAAGTTTGTCATAGGAATACAAATTAAGTCCTATAAAAGTGTAGATAAATATTTTAGTGATTTTGCTAAGGAGTTAAGTGCCCTTTTAGCTACCCAAATAGAACTATATGAATTAGACCAATTGGCTCAAGAAGTTTCAAAGGCAGAATTAAAAATGTTAAGAAATCAAATACATCCACATTTTTTATTTAATACACTAAATACCATAGCATCCTTTTGTAGAACTGATCCAATAAAAGCCAGGGAGCTTATATTGAATCTTTCAAATTATTTTAGACAAACCCTAAAAAGACAAGAGGAAAAAATTATATTGAAAGAGGAAATAGAGTTTTTAGAATCCTATTTAGCTATAGAAAAGGCAAGATTTGGAGAAAGGCTAAATGTAGATATTAATATACCAGAAGAACTTTTAGATTTTAAAGTTCCAGTATTTGTACTTCAACCTATAATAGAAAATTCTATGAAGCATGGTATATTAATAAAGCCACAGGGAGGAGAAGTAACAATTACTGCAATAGATGAAAAAGATAAAATTAAATTTGTAATAAAAGATACAGGAGTAGGTATGGATGAAAATACACTTAATTGTGTAGTAAAAGATTGGCCAGGTATAGGACTTTCAAATGTTAATAAAAGATTAAAATTACTATATGGGGAAAAAAATTTCATACACATAAAAAGCAAATTAAATGAAGGAACAAAAGTTATGTTTTATATACCTAAGGAGGTATTTTAGATGAAAGAAATTAGAGCTATTATAATAGAGGATGAAAAGCCAGCTATAGAAGAACTTAAGTATGTTTTATCTAAGTATAATTTTTTAAATATAGTAGATGTAGCTATGACTGGAAATGCTGGATATGAATTAGTTAAAAAACTACAACCAGAAGTAGTTTTTATGGATATAAATATACCTATAGAAAATGGTATAATTGTATCTAAAAAAATAAAAGAATTTAACAAAGATATAAATATAATATTTATAACAGCATATGAACAATACGCTCTAGAAGCATTTGAAATAGACGCTTTAGATTATATACTAAAACCCTTTGATGATAAAAGAATAAGTGTAACTATAAAAAGATTGCAGGAAAAAATAGAGGAAAAATATAAGGAAAAAATTCCAGTTATGATAAGCGATATATTAAATAAATTAGAAAAAGAAGAAAAAACACTTAAAAAGATACCCTGTGAATATAGAGGTAAAATAATATTAATAGACACAAAAAATATCCATTATTGCTATACAATGGAGGATAAAACTTATGTAAAAACAGACTCAGAAGAATATATAACCCACAATACATTAAAAGAAATAGAAAAAAAGACAGATTTATTTAGGGTTCATAGAAGCTATATAGTAAATATGGACAATATAAAGGAATTGTATTCTTGGTTTAATGGTACATATAAATTAGTTATGAATGACAAAGAACAATCAGAAATTCCTGTTAGTAGAAATAATGTTAAAAAAGTAAAACAAATATTAGGAATATAAATTTAATATAGTAACAAAATGGCAAGGTTAACTTATAATTACAAGTAAATACAGATATAATAGGTTGTTTTAAAATAGATTTAATTTTAATATAGCAAATATAAAAAATACACGTAATAAACATGTGAATTATTTCATTACGTGTATTTTCCTTATATTTGCGGTGTTAAAATTAAATTTATTTTAAGATACTATTCCATAAAGTTTTCCCATTCTGAATAAAGATTTTCTATTAGTTTTTGTTTATTTATTATATCTTTATTTATTTTTTCACTTTTACCAGAATCCGAATATACTTCTTCAAGACAAAGTTGCTCTTGAAGGGAATTTACTTCTTCTTCTAGGGCTGTTATTTCCTTTTCTAAATTTTTTATTTTAAGCTTTTCTTGTTTTAATTTTTTTTCTTCTTCTTTTTTCTTTTTTCTTTCTTGGTGTATTTGAGTTTTAGTTTTTGAATTTTCAGAAGTTATAGCTTCATAGTCAAATCTATTAGGATTAATTTTTTTGTGAATATAATAATCATAATTACCTAAATATTCTTTTATACCATCTATATTTAGTTCATAAATTTTTCCGATAACCTTATTTAGAAAATATCTATCATGAGATATAACTAAAACTGTACCATCGTAATTTAATAAGGCATCTTCTAAAGCCTCACGAGACATTATATCTAAATGGTTAGTAGGTTCATCTAAAAGAAGAAAATTGGATTTAGAAAGCATTAATTTTAATAAATTAACTTTGCATTTTTCTCCACCACTAAGCTTTGATATTTCTTTAAATACATCATCCCCAGTAAACAAAAATGCGGCTAAAGAATTTCTAACTTCTGTAGTAGTCATTTCAGGAAACTCGTCCCAAACCTCATCTAATACAGTATTACACTCATTTAAGTCAGATTGTTCTTGATCATAATAACCAATGAATACATTCTTACCTATATATTTTGTTCCAGAGTTGCTTTGGATTTTATCCATTATTATTTTAAGTAATGTGGTTTTACCTCTACCATTATCCCCAATTAAAGCGATTTTTTCTCCTCTTTTTATATCCATTTCAACATTGGTAAACAAGGTTATATCTCCATAACTTTTGCTTAGATTTTCTAAATGGAGTATATCATTTCCACTTTTTATTTGAGTTTCAAAATTTATTTTTACAGGTTTAGGTAATTTATCTGGAGCATCTATCTTCTCAATTTTATCTAAAGATTTTTGCCTACTTTCAGCTGCCTTTATACTTTTTTCCCTATTAAAAGATCTATATTTTTCTATTATTTTTTCCTGCCTCTTAATTTCAGATTGTTGAAGATTATAGGCTTTTAACTTTACTTCATATTCTTTTTTTCTAAGGTCTATAAATTTAGAGTAATTGCCATTATAACAATTTATATGACCACTTATAAGTTCAAAGGTTTGGTTTGTGATTTCATCTAAAAAATATCTATCATGGGATATAATTAATACAGTACCCTTATAGGCTTTTAAATATTCTTCTAACCAATTTATAGCTGTTAAGTCTAAATGATTTGTAGGTTCATCTAGAAGCAATATATCTGGACTTTGAAGTAAAAGCTTACAAAGGGCTACTCTAGTTTTTTGGCCACCACTTAATATATTTATTTGTTTATTAAAATCTTCTTCCTCAAAACTTAAACCCCTTAATACTCTATGAATTTCACCTTTATAAGTATAGCCCCCTCTATTTATATACAAATCTGTATAGGTAGTATAATCTTTTATAATTTTATCATGATATTCTTTATTGTTTTTATCATAGGGTTCATTCATTAATTTTTCTAATTTATTTAGTTTTTCTTCCATTTTTATAAGATCATGAAAAACATCTAATACTTCTTCATAAATAGTATTGTTAGAATCTAATGAAAGATGTTGAGCAAGATATCCTAAAGATTTAGATTTATCTATAAATATATCTCCACTATCCTGTTCTAAAGAAGAAGTAAGAATTTTAAATAGAGTGGATTTACCAGCACCATTAGCACCTATTAAACCAACTTTATCATTCTCATTTATGTTAAATGTTAAATTATCTAAAATTAAATCAACACCATAAGCTTTTGAAATATTTTTACAACTTAATACAACCATTAATTTCACCATCCTTAACAAGTACTATTTTACTATGTATTGCATTTTTTTTGTAGTATTATATAGGAGGATTTGATTTTTTTACTTCAGTAATATAATATATTACTATAGTATTCAGCAATTTTAGTGTATAATATTTAATTGTATGATACAATATAGGTAATAATAATAGTAAAAATATGATATTAAGAGGTGTAATATGGATAAGAAAAAAAATATTTCAATGGCAGTTATAAGAAGATTACCTAAATATCATAGATATTTGTATGAATTATTAAAAAATGATGTAGACAGAATATCTTCAAAAGAATTAAGTGAAAAAATAGGATTTACTGCATCTCAAATACGCCAAGATTTAAACTGTTTTGGGGATTTTGGACAACAAGGATATGGGTATAATGTTAGCGAATTACATCATCAAATAAGCAATATATTAGGGCTAAACAATCCTTACAATATTATAATTATTGGAGCAGGTAACATAGGGCAAGCGTTAGCAAATTACACTAGATTTTCAAAATTGGGATTTAATGTAAAAGCTATGTTTGATACAAATCCTAAATTAATAGGATTAAAAATAAGAGAAATAGAAATATTAGATATTGATTATTTGTCTAGTTATCTAGAAAAAAACAATATAGATATAGGTATAATATGTGTACCCCATGATAACGCTCAAAAGGTAGCCAATATTCTTGTTAAAAATGACATAAAAGGCATATGGAATTTTGCACCTATAGATTTGTCAGTTCCAGAAGATGTAGTAGTAGAAAATGTACATTTAAGTGATAGTCTTTTAACTTTGACTTGCTTAATAAACAAGACTGAGTAAAACATTAAACTTTATTTATTTTTAGATTTGGTTTGTTATTGTATTAACAAACCAAATAAAAAATTGAAAACTTTTAAGGGCTCTCTTCAATCCTGTTAAAGAGGGTCTTATTTATGTTGTTTAATACAGGTATAAGCATATGCAATTTATTTAATTAGGATAAAAAAATATAATAATTATGTTATAATTATATTGTAAATAAAGAATATAAATACGGGGGAATAATTATTATGTACAAAATATTAGAAAAGAAAAACATAGCACCTAGTATATTTCTCATGAAGATTAAAGCACCAAGGGTAGCAAAGTCAGCAAAACCAGGACAATTTGTTATAGTTAAGATGGACGAAAAAGGAGAAAGAATACCTCTTACTATATGTGATTACGACAAAGAAGAGGGTAGTGTAACTATTGTTATTCAAGCTATAGGTTCTTCAACAAAAAAAATGGATTCTTTTAAAGAAGGGGATAGCTTTAAAGATTTTGTAGGACCATTGGGACAACCTTCAGATTTTGTAAATGAAAATTTGGATGATATAAAGAAAAAGAAAATGGTATTTATAGCAGGGGGACTTGGTGCGGCACCAGTATATCCACAAGTAAAATGGCTTAGTGATCATGGAATAAAAGCAGATGTTATTATTGGATGTAAATCAAAAGAACATTTAATATTAGAGGAAGAAATGAAGAAGGTAGCAGGGAATGTTTATGTAGCTACAGATGATGGTTCTTATGGATATAAAGGACTTGTAACTAATTTATTAAAAGATTTAATTGATAAAGAAGGAAAAGCCTATAATCATGTAGTAGCAATAGGCCCTATGATTATGATGAAATTTGTAACTTTACTTACAAAGGAATACAACATAAAGACTATAGTAAGTTTAAACACTTTAATGGTAGATGGGACAGGTATGTGTGGAGCTTGTAGGGTAACTGTTGGAGGACAAACTAAGTTTGCTTGTGTAGATGGTCCGGAATTTGATGGACATTTAGTAGATTTCAAAGAGGCTCTTAGAAGACAACAAATGTATAAAACTGAAGAAGGAAAGAAATTATTAGAAGATCAAGAAAAAGCAGAAGGACATGTATGCCATGTAGGATTGGATGGTGATAAATAATGAATAAAATGAAAAGGGTGTCAGTGAAAGAACAAGATCCTAATAAGAGAATTACAAACTTTGATGAAGTTTGTTTAGGATATACGGAAGAAGAAGCTATAGAAGAAGCTAAAAGATGTCTTCATTGTAAAAAGCCTATGTGTGTTGGAAAGTGTCCTGTAAGCATTAATATACCAGAATTTATAGAACATATAAAAAAAGGTGAGTTTGAAAAGGCAGCTAAAGCAATTGCAAAAGATAGTGCATTACCAGCAGTTTGCGGAAGAGTATGTCCTCAAGAAACTCAATGTGAAGGTAAATGTGTTCTTGGAATAAAGGGAGAACCAGTAGCTATAGGGAAATTGGAAAGGTTTGTAGCGGATTGGTCAAGAAAAAATAATGTGGATTTAAGTAAAACAGAAGAGAAGAAAAATAAAAAGGTAGCGGTAATAGGAAGTGGTCCTGCAGGGCTTACATGTGCAGGTGATTTGGCTAAAAAAGGGTATGATGTTAC
Source organism: Clostridium sp. CTA-6 (assembly GCF_054768115.1). NCBI lineage: Bacteria > Bacillati > Bacillota > Clostridia > Eubacteriales > Clostridiaceae > Clostridium > Clostridium sp. CTA-6. Next base: position 50,415 of record NZ_BAAAAU010000007.1, on the reverse strand, counting down.
TATATTTGAAGCTTTACATGAACCAGGTGGAGTGTTAGTTTATGGTATACCAGAATTTAGATTGCCAAAAGATACAGTAGTAAAGCATGAAATAGATAATGTTAAAAAATTGGGCGTTAAAATAGAAACTAATGTAATAGTTGGAAAGACTGTGACTATTGATGAATTAGTAGAAGAAGAAGATTTTCAAGCTATATTTATAGGCTCTGGAGCAGGACTTCCAAAATTTATGGGGATACCAGGAGAAAATCTAAATGGAGTATTTTCTGCTAATGAATTTTTAACAAGAACTAATCTTATGAAAGCTTTTAAAAAGGAATATGATACACCTATTAAAGTAGGGGAAAAAGTCGCTGTAGTTGGTGGTGGAAACGTTGCTATGGATGCTGCAAGAACCGCAAAAAGACTTGGAGCTGAAGTATATATAGTTTATAGAAGATCAGAATCAGAATTACCAGCTAGAGTAGAAGAGGTACATCATGCCAAGGAAGAAGGAATAAAGTTTAATTTGCTAACTAATCCTGTAGAGATTTTAGGAGATGAAAATGGTTGGGTAAAAGGGATGAAATGTATTAGAATGGAATTAGGAGAGCCGGATCAATCAGGAAGAAGAAGACCTGTTGAAATACCAGGTTCAGAATTTACTATAGAGTTAGATAGCGTTATTATGTCGTTAGGTACATCTCCAAATCCACTTATAGCATCTACAACAGAAGGCTTAGAAAGTACAAAACGAGGATGTATAGTAGCTGAGGAAGAAACTGGAGTTACTACAAAGGTAGGAGTATTTGCAGGTGGAGATGCAGTAACAGGTGCTGCTACGGTTATATTGGCTATGGGAGCAGGTAAAAAAGCTGCTAAATCTATAGATGAATATTTAAGTGATAAATAATATTATCTTATAATAAATATTGACAAATATATATAATTAGTTATAATCTATAAGCTGTACTTTATATTTAGAGTACGGCTTATTTATTTTTAAGTTTTAGTATATACTATTTAAGGAGTATAAAAATTTATTTATAAGGAATGATTTATATGGATTTTAATTATATAGAAAATTGTACAAATGCTATAGTTATTAAAGATGTAAGAAACTTTGAATTAGCACATATTTTTGAATGTGGTCAATGCTTTAGATGGTACAGGGAAGAAAAGGGTTCTTATATAGGAGTAGCCTACGGAAAGGTTATAGAAGTAGAAAAAGCAAATAATGATGTAATATTACATAATGCTACAGAAGAGGATTTTAAAAATATTTGGGCAGAATATTTTGATTTATATAGAGACTATGGCGAAATAAAACATATACTAAGTAAAGATGATTTATTAGCTAAATCTGTTGAATTTGGACATGGAATAAGACTTTTAAAACAAGATCCATTTGAAATGATAGTATCTTTTATAATTTCTGCGAATAATAGAATACCAATGATTAAAAGGGCTATAAAAAACATAAGTGAAAAATGGGGGTATCCTATAGAGTATAAAGGAAGTATATATTATAGCTTCCCTACAGTAGAACAACTTAAAGATGCAACAGAAGAGGAACTAAAAGAATGTGGTGTTGGTTTTAGAGCTAAATATATAAAAGATACTGTAAATAAAATTTATGAAAATTCTGTAGAACAAAGTGAGCAATATAAAAAAGAGTATGATATGTTATGGATAAAAAATCAACAAGATGATATATGTCATAAAATGTTACAAAATTATAGTGGCATAGGTGCTAAAGTTGCAGATTGTGTTATGTTGTTTTCTATGGAAAAGTACTCTGCATTTCCAGTAGACGTTTGGGTAAAAAGAGCTATGCAATATTTTTATCTAGCTCCTGATGTATCACTAAAAAAAATACGAGATTTTGGAAGGGAAAAATTTGGAGAATTATCAGGATTTGCCCAACAATATTTGTTTTATTATGCAAGAGAAAACAAAATTGATGTTAATGAGGAATAATATTAATAAAATGAAGTACAGGAAGTAATATTATATTAAAATAAGTTCAAATTTTTGATATAATTTATATGTTTGTATTTTAAAATTTTTTTGTTTGTTTTACTTATGTAAAATATATGTATAAATTACAAAATAATATTTAATATAAAGTTTAAGAATATGGAGGATGTTTGATGATAAAGTTTGAAACTGAACTAAAGAGAATAAAATATTTAGTTTTAAAAGAAGTTGCCCAGTTAGCTATTAAAGGTAATATGGATAAGCTAGACATGCTCAAAATACCATATAAAATATTAAATGAAAAACAAGCAGAATACAGATGCTGTGTTTATAGGGAAAGAACAGTAGTATATGAAAGAGCTCAGTTAGCAGCGGGATTTAAGCCAGACGATAATTTAACAAATGAATTAGAAAGTATAAGTGATAATGACCAAATAATATATGTAATAGCTTCTGCCTGTGATCAATGTCCTATAAATAGATTTACAGTAACGGAAGCCTGCAGAGGATGTATACAACATAAATGTATGGAAGTTTGTTCAGCTAAGGCACTAGCCAGAATAAATGGTAAATCCTATATAGATCAAAATAAGTGTAGGGAATGTGGATTGTGTAAAAAAGTGTGCCCTTATAATGCTATAGTAGAGGTTATGAGACCATGCAAGAGAGTGTGTCCTACAGGAGCTTTAGAAATAAATCCAGATGATAAAAGAGCTATGATAGAAAAAGAAAATTGTATTAATTGTGGAGCCTGTATGGGGGCATGTCCATTTGGGGCTATTTCAGACAAGAGTTATATAGTCAATATAACTAGATTATTAAAAGAAAAGAAAAAAGTATATGCGATAATAGCACCAGCTATTACAGGGCAATTTGGTCCACAAGTAAAAGTTGGACAAGTAAAGAATGCCTTAACAAAAGCAGGGTTTAAAGATATGGTAGAAGCTGCTTGTGGAGCGGATGCAGTAGTATTTAGTGAGTCTCAAGAGTTTGTAGAAAGAATGGAAGAAGGACAAAAATGTATGACTACATCTTGTTGTCCAGGCTTTGTGAATTATATAGAAAACCAATTTAAAGATTTAGCAGGAAATATATCTACTACGGTATCTCCTATGATAGCTACAGGAAGAATGATAAAAGAGATGGATAAAGATGCCTATGTGGTATTTATAGGGCCTTGTACTGCTAAAAAGAGTGAAGTTTTAAGAGATGAACTAAAAGATGCAGTAGACTATGTTATGACCTTTGAAGAAATAGCAGCTCTTTTAGGTGCTCTACAAATAGAGCCTTCTGATTGTGAAGAAGATGAAGTTCAGGATGCTTCAGCTTTTGCAAGAGGATTTGCTCAAAGTGGTGGTGTTACAGCTGCAATACAAAACTTTATTGATTCTAAAGAAATAGATATAAAATTTAATCCAACTAAAGTAAGTGGTAAAGACGAAATAAAGAAAACTCTTATGCTAGCTAAGGCAGGAAGAATTCCATTTAACTTTGTAGAAGGAATGATGTGTGAAGGAGGATGTATTGGAGGTCCAGCAACTATGACTTCTCTTATGAAAGCTAAAGGTCAATTAATTAAATTTAGTAAGGAATCTGAAAGTAAAGATGTTATAGAAAATAAAAAAGTAGAAAATTTTGAAAAAGTAAGTATGCATAAGCATAAATAACAGAAAGTATAGAATTAACACAAAAAGTATTTTTATTCAATAAATAGCTATAAAAATAAATTATTATATTTATTTTTATAGCTATATTTATTTTTATAATTTATTGCAGTTTAACAAAAACTATTTAATATAATTTTTAGATTTTTAAAGAATTAATAAAATTTATAAAGTAGTAATTTGTAAATAAAAAAATATGATATTATTTATATAAATAAAAAAATAATATTTTATAAATAAAGGGGAAGAATTATGCTGGAAAGTATAAGAAAATATATAAAAAAGAATTTAAATATCATTAAAGAAATATTAAGTGATAACAAAGGGAGTATAATATTATCTTTATTCTTTTTATTTATAATTTTTGTAGGTTATATATATTATAAAAATTTTGCAGTATTAAAAGATCCTAGAAATATTAAAAATATTATACTGTCCTATGGTAGTTATGGTATTATTGTTTTTTTGTTATTTCAAATAATTCAAGTTGTAGCTTTTTTTATACCAGGAGAAGTAATACAAATAACTGGAGGATATATATACGGAACTTTACTAGGAGGTGTATATTCTCTTATAGGGATTACGTTAGGAAGTGTTTTTGTATTTTTATTAGCTCAAATGTATGGTAGACCTTTAGTTAATAAAATAATTTCTAAAAAAGATTTAAAGTTTTTTGATAGATTGTTAAATATAGGAAGTGTAAAATTAATAGTATTCTTGTTATATTTAATACCAGGAATACCTAAAGATGCATTAGGTTATATATGTGGTATATCAGATATTAAATTTAAGGATTTTTTTATTTTATCCACATTAGGTAGAATACCAGGAGTTTTAGCATCTGCATATTTTGGAGCAAATATTCATGCTGGAAATAGGACTATTCTGATAACAGTAGGAGTTATATCATCTTTACTTTTTATAATAGGAGTATTAAAAGGGGAAAAAATAATAAAAAAAATAGGGAAAAATATTAGGGAATTATAATTTCCTAATATTTTTATATAATATGTAAGAAATTAAAGAAAAAAGTATTATAAAAAATAGTATAAGTAAAACAGAATGAAAAAAGAAAGCTTCAGGTAATAGGTTTATAATAGGATCTTTGTTAGGATCAAATATCCAATAGTCATTAGAGAAAAAAATCCTATGAAAAAGGGTAAATCCCTTGTCAAAGTTCAAGGTTAATGGAATTATTAGTGATAGAGGCATAATAATAGTTAAAATGGAAGAATATTTTAAAAAACTAACATTTTTAGTTATTTTTAATTTATAATATATAACAGGTACAGAAATAAAAATATTTATAAATAAAAACTTATCTAAAAAATTGAATATATTTTTAACATCTTTAAAATGGATTATCCCTTCTTTTGATGAAGGTAAGCTAGGAAGACAGAATACAATGTTTTTATGAGAATTTAAATAATAGATTAAGTAGTTAAAATTTTCTTTTATTTCTTTCATGTTCAAATCTGTATTTTTTATTATAGATAAATTTGTAATATCCCAATAATATAAAATTTTAAAATTAAGTGTTAATTTTACGGAAACAATTATAAAAATAATAGTTAAAATAATTGATAATAGTATATCTATAAAAAATCCTTTGTTTTTTAATATCATAATAGAATCTCCTAATTATAAAATATATATGTATATTTTATACCAAAAGGAGTATAAAAAACATATTTTTATGATAATAATACAAATGTATAAAAAACATAGAAAATAATACTAAAATAACAAAATATCGATATATAGCATTATAAATTTAAAATATGGCTATAATTAAGCTATTAAATTCTTATTTCAAATTTGATATTATAAACACTATTGCCTATTATAATAATTGTATTAGCACTCAAGATTAATGAGTGCTAACAAAAAAGATAGTAATTATTTAAAATATAAAAATATTTTAAGGAGGGGTTTATATGAAGATTAGACCACTTGGAGATAGAGTAGTAATCAAAAGAGTAGAAGCAGAGGAGACTACAAAAAGCGGAATAGTATTACCAGGAGCTGCAAAAGAAAAACCACAGGTTGCAGAAGTAATAGCTGTAGGACCTGGTGGATTAGTTGATGGAAAAGAAGTTAAGATGGAATTAAAAGTAGGGGATAAGGTATTATTCTCAAAATACGCTGGCAATGAAGTAAAAATTGAAGGTGAAGAAGTAACTATATTAAAGCAAGATGACATATTAGCAGTAGTCGAAGGTTAATTATATATTTTATTAGGAGGTATGAGAAATGGCAAAAAGTTTATTGTTTGGAGAAGAAGCTAGAAGATCAATGCAAGCTGGTGTTGATAAATTAGCTGATACAGTAAAAGTAACACTTGGACCAAAAGGAAGAAATGTTGTTTTAGATAAAAAGTTTGGATCACCATTAATAACAAATGATGGTGTTACAATAGCAAGAGAAATAGAATTAGAAGATGCATATGAAAATATGGGGGCACAACTTGTAAAAGAAGTTGCAACTAAAACAAATGATGTAGCAGGAGATGGTACTACTACAGCTACGTTATTAGCTCAAGCTATAATAAGAGAAGGTTTAAAAAATGTTACAGCAGGGGCTAACCCAATCCAAATAAGAACAGGAATAAGAAAAGCTGTAGAAAAGGCTGTAGAAGAAATAAAAGTTATTTCTAAACCTGTAAATGGAAAAGAAGATATTGCTAGAGTTGCTGCTATATCAGCTGCAAGTGAAGAAGTAGGAAAACTTATTGCAGATGCTATGGAAAGAGTAGGAAATGACGGAGTTATAACTGTAGAAGAATCAAAATCTATGGGAACTGACCTAGAAGTAGTTGAAGGTATGCAATTCGATAGAGGATATGTGAGTGCATATATGGTAACTGATACTGAGAAAATGGAAGCAGTATTAGATGACGTGTATATTTTAATAACTGATAAGAAAATATCCAACATACAAGAAATATTACCTATCTTAGAACAAATAGTTCAACAAGGTAAAAAATTATTAATAATAAGTGAAGACATAGAAGGAGAAGCTTTAAGCACATTAGTACTTAACAAGTTAAGAGGAACATTTACTTGTGTAGGTGTAAAAGCACCAGGTTTTGGAGATAGAAGAAAAGAGATGCTTCAAGATATAGCTATTTTAACAGGTGGTGAAGTTATTTCTGAAGAATTAGGAAGAGATCTAAAAGATGTTACTATAGATATGTTAGGAACAGCAGACAGTGTAAAAGTTACTAAAGAGAATACTACAATAGTTAATGGCAAAGGTGATAAAGTAGCTATAAAAGAAAGAGTATCTCAAATAAGAGTGCAAATTGAAGATACAACTTCAGAATTTGATAAGGAAAAACTTCAAGAAAGACTTGCTAAATTAGCAGGTGGAGTTGCTGTTATAAGAGTTGGAGCAGCTACGGAAACTGAATTAAAAGAAGAAAAATTAAGAATAGAAGATGCTCTTGCAGCTACAAAAGCAGCAGTAGAAGAAGGAATAGTTCCAGGTGGTGGAACAGCATATATAGATATTATACCTAAAATTGCTGATTTAACTTCTGATATTATAGATGTTAAATTAGGAATAGGCATAATAAGAAAAGCTCTAGAAGAACCAGTAAGACAAATAGCTAATAATGCAGGTGCTGAAGGATCAGTAATAATTGAAAAAGTTAAAGCTAGTGAAGCAGGCGTTGGATATGATGCTTTAAATGATAAATATGTAGATATGTTAAAGACTGGTATAGTTGATCCTACTAAGGTTACAAGATCAGCATTACAAAATGCAGCTTCAATTGCGTCTACTTTCTTAACAACAGAAGCTGCAGTAGCAGATATCCCAGAAAAAGAAAATACACCACCAATGGCACCAGGAATGGGAATGGATGGAATGTATTAATAAAAATAAAAATGAGAGACTCTTTGTATAGAGTTTCTTATTTTTTTATATTTAATATCATTTTTATTATTAAAAATGATTGTCTCTTTGTTTCCAAATATTTTTCATGTCTATATTACATAAGGAAGTCATAAGTCTATCTATAGCTTCAGGATAAGCTTCTTCTAGTTTAAACATTAAATTTTTCATTTCTTCTCTAGTAGTTTTTTTATCCTCAGGACAAGTACTTTTAATTACAGGTAAATTATATTTTTCTACCAAATCTTTAATCAAATCTTCTCTTAAATATATTAAAGGTCTGATTATATGAACATATTTATCCTTATAATCTATATGTGGACTGAAAGATCCGAACTTACCAATTTTTAAAACATTCATAAATAAAGTTTCTATTACATCATCACAATTATGACCAAGAGCTATTTTTGTGGCACCTATGGATTTAGAAACTCTTACAAGGCAACCTTTTCTTAGTTTAGAACAAAGGGAACATGGGTTTTTATCCTTTCTTTCATTGAATACTACATTTGCAATATTGGTTTTTTCTATTATTAAGTCTATGCCATTTTTCTTGCAAAAAATTTTTAATGGTTCTAGACCCATATCTAAGCCTAAGTCTACATGGATAGCTACTATTTCAATATCTTTTATAGCTGTTAATTGTATTAGCTTTAAACAAAATAGCAAGAATATACTATCTTTACCACCAGAAACAGCTACAGCGATTTTATCTCTTGGAGATATCATATTATAGTCATCTATAGCTCTTCTTACATACTTTAAAAATTTTTTATTATAGTTTTTTTCAAATATAATCAATAAAATAACTCCTTTCTCAGTTTACATAAAAACATATATAATTTACAATACTAAATAGTAGATATAAATAGATTCTATAATAATATTAAATAGATTTTCAATAATAAGAATAAATATTTAGTGTGAAAGATAAAATTTGCAAATTAAAAACGAAATTACTATTGAATTTATCTTTTTTATGAAGTATAATACTAACAAATATTTTTAATAAAAAGCATAAGAAAATTCGTTACTGTTTTAAAATGCAATAAAAAAATCAATATTTGCAAAATTGACTCATATATCCCCATAATAAGGGTGGGAGTATCTACCGAAAACCATAAATTTTCGACTATGAGTGATTATTAATAATGCTACAATAAAGGCCTATTAATTTTCACTTATAGTTTCAGTGGTAATTAATGTGTTTTTTTTTATAATTTTATAGGAAGGATGATTTAAATGGCAAAAATAATAAAACAAGCATACACTTTTGATGATGTTCTTTTAGTTCCAAATAAATCAGAAGTTTTACCAAAGGAAGTTAATTTAAGCACAAATTTAACTAAAAAAATAAAATTAAATATACCTCTTATGAGTGCAGGAATGGATACAGTTACGGAGTCCAAAATGGCTATTGCTATGGCTAGAGAAGGCGGTATGGGAATAATACATAAAAATATGACTATAGCTGAGCAAGCTGGTGAAGTTGATAAGGTAAAAAGACAAGAAAATGGAGTAATAACAGATCCTTTTTATCTTGCACCAGATAATACTATACAGGATGCGCTAAATCTTATGAGTAGATATAGAATTTCTGGAGTGCCTATAACTAAAGGAGAAAAATTAGTCGGAATAATAACTAATAGAGATATATTATTTGAAAATAATTATGAAAAAAAAATAGAAGAAGTTATGACTAAAGAAAATCTTATAACAGCGCCAGAAAATACCACTATAGAAGAAGCAAAAGATATATTAAAGTCACATAAAATAGAGAAATTACCTTTAGTAGATAAAGACAATAATTTACGTGGACTTATTACCATAAAGGATATAGAAAAAGTTAAAAAATTTCCTAATAGCGCTAAAGATTCTAGAGGAAGACTTTTATGTGGTGCAGCAGTTGGAGTTACAAAGGATATGATGGAAAGAGTAGACGCCTTAGTAAAAGCACAAGTAGATATAATTACAGTAGATACTGCCCATGGACATTCTAAAGGAGTTATAGAAGGCGTAAAAAAAATAAAAGAAAAATATCCAGATATTCAAATTATTGCAGGTAATGTTGCAACAGCTGAAGCAACTAGAGACTTAATAAATGCAGGAGCGGATTGTATAAAGATTGGAATAGGACCAGGTTCTATATGTACAACTAGAGTAGTTTCAGGTGTTGGAGTTCCTCAACTTACAGCAGTTATGGACTGCGTTGAAGAAGCAAATAAATATGGAATATCAGTAGTAGCTGATGGCGGAATTAAATATTCAGGAGATATAGTTAAATCATTAGCTGCTGGAGCCAAAGCTGTTATGATGGGGTCAATGTTTGCAGGCTGTGCAGAAGCACCAGGAGAAACAGAAATATATCAAGGAAGAAGTTATAAAGTATATAGAGGAATGGGATCATTAGCTGCTATGGCCTGTGGTAGTAAAGATAGATATTTCCAAGAAGATAACAAAAAATTAGTACCTGAAGGAGTAGAGGGAAGAGTACCATTTAAAGGACCAGTAATGGAAACTATATATCAAATGCTAGGTGGTATTCGTTCTGGGATGGGATATTTAGGATCCGCTACGTTGAATGATTTATATGAAAAGGCTACATTTGTAATTCAAACATCTTCAGGGATAAGAGAAAGTCATCCTCATGATATTTCAATAACAAAAGAAGCACCAAATTATAGTGTTAATCAATAAAAGGAGGCACATATGAATAAAGAATTAGTATTAGTAGTTGACTTTGGAGGTCAATATAATCAATTAATAGCAAGACGTGTAAGAGAAAATAGGGTATATTGTGAGATAATACCTTATACTACATCTATAGAAAAAATAAAGGAAAAAGCACCAAAAGGAATAATATTTACAGGTGGGCCTAATAGTGTATATGGAGAAAATGCACCAAGAGTTGAAAAAGAACTATTCGATTTAGATATCCCAGTTTTAGGTATATGCTATGGAGACCAGCTTATGGCTCATAGTTTAGATGGAGAAGTAACAAGTCCTGAAAAAAGAGAATATGGTAAAACAGAAGTAAATTTAGATAATAGTAGTTTATTGTTTAAGAATATAAAAGAAAAAGATCAATGTTGGATGAGTCATACAGATTATATTTCAAAGGTTCCGAAGGGTTTTAAAACTATAGCAACAACAGATGAATGTCCTTGTGCAGCTATGGAAAATGGAGAAAAAAAATTATATGGAGTTCAATTTCATCCAGAGGTAGAGCATACTTTATTTGGAAAACAAATGCTAAAGAATTTTTTATTCAACATATGTGATTTAAAAGGTGATTGGACTATGAGTTCTTTTGCGGAAGAACAAATAAAAGCTATAAAGGAAAAAGTAGGAGACAAAAAAGTAATATGTGCTTTATCTGGTGGTGTAGATTCATCAGTAGCAGCGGTAATTGTTCATAAAGCTATAGGAAAACAATTAACTTGTATATTTGTTGATCACGGTTTACTTAGAAAAGATGAAGGCGATCAAGTAGAAAAAATATTTAAAGATCAATTTGATATGAATTTAATAAGGGTTAATGCACAAGATAGATTTTTAGGAAAATTAAAGGGAGTTTCAGACCCAGAAAGAAAGAGAAAGATAATTGGAGAAGAATTTATAAGAGTGTTTGAAGAAGAAGCTAAAAAATTAGGTGATATAAGTTTCTTAGTTCAAGGTACTATATATCCAGATATAGTAGAAAGTGGAACAAACACATCAGCTACTATAAAAAGTCATCATAATGTAGGTGGTTTACCAGAAGATATGGAATTTAAATTAATAGAACCTTTAAGAGAATTATTTAAAGATGAAGTAAGAGCTGTAGGAGAAGAATTAGGTATACCACATAAATTAGTATGGAGACAGCCTTTCCCAGGACCGGGTTTAGCTATAAGAGTATTAGGAGAGGTTACAGAGGAAAAATTAGCTATTACAAGAGAAGCGGATGCTATATTTAGAGAAGAGATAGCTAAAGCAGGCTTAGAAGAAAAAATATGGCAATATTTTGCTTGCCTTCCAAATATACAGTCAGTAGGAGTAATGGGAGACGAAAGAACATACTGCCATACAATAGCATTAAGGGCTGTTACATCTTCAGATGCAATGACTTCAGATTGGGCAAGAATACCTTATGAAGTATTAGATAAGGTATCAAGAAGAATAGTAAATGAAGTTAAAGAAGTAAATAGAATTGTTTATGATGTGACTTCAAAACCACCAGCAACTATTGAGTGGGAATAAAATAATATTTTAAAGATATAAAATTATATATTTAAAAAGTGTTTTCATTACTATATTAAAGTATATTGAAAGCACTTTTTATATTTTTTTGTAATAATTTAGATTAAAATTTTAACAAATAAGAAAATATTATAAATAAAATTAAATATTATAAAAAATATTGATAAATTTAAAACTTATTTTTGTATTTGTAAAATATAATTTTATTATCAAAATTTACCTTATTTACATCTAAAATGTATTTCATCTTTAACCGTTGATAATACAGGATTTAAAAACATAATTATTATGGCTTGTAAAACGATTTCATATGATGAATTTGAAAAAACTGAAAAATAATGGTTTATACAATTTTAAATTTTGAAGAAATTCTGAATAATTGCTATATTGACTACAATTTATTTCTGTGGTACATTGATAAAGAATAAACAATTTAAAAAAAGGAGTGTGAAAAATGTCAGAACAAAAAAGACGAAAGGATATTTTTGTACAAGGATTCGCACTATTCGCAATTTTTTTCGGGGCAGGAAACTTAATTTTTCCACCTAGTTTAGGAATGGCTGCAGGAGACAATTGGGCTTTAGCTGCTTTTGGTTTCTTGCTTACAGATCCAGTGCTTCCGATTCTAGGTGTAATTGCAACAGCTAAAGTAGGGGGCAAAGCCGAGGACTTAGGTAAGAGAGTTAGTCCAGGTTTTGCAAAGGTTTTAGGAGCTGTCTGTATTTTGGTTATTGGTCCTTTATTTGCCATTCCTAGAACAGCCGCTACTGTATATGAAATAGCAGTAAAACCAATAGCACCTGGTGTACCCATTATAGTTATATCACTAATATTTTTTATATTAACTTATATATTTGTAAGTAATCAGGGGCATGTAATAGATAATATCGGTAAAATTTTAACACCATTGTTATTAATTATACTAGCTGCTATAGTAATTGCAAGTATAGTAACACCTGTAGGGCCAATAGTAGCAACAAAACCTAATAGATACTTTTTAATAGGTTTTCAGGAAGGATATCAAACAATGGATGCGTTGGGAGCATCATTAATGGCTGGAATAGTATTAACAGATTTAATTTTAAAGGGGTATAAAGATAGAAAAGAACAAGAATATATGACTATTAGAGTAGGTTTAGTTTCAGGAGTTTTATTATTATTGGTATATGGAGGTCTTACATTTGTAGGAGCTACTGGAAGTGGAATTTTTAAGGGTGATATTAGTAGAGTTGACTTATTATTAAAATTAGTATATGGACTTTTTGGAAATGCTGGTGCTGTAGCTATATCCATAGCAGTAGCTTTAGCCTGTTTAACTACAGCGGTAGGACTTACTTCTACAGCAGCTAATTTTTTTAATAGTGTAAGTAATGGTAAACTTTCTTACAAAGCTATTAGTATAGCTGTAGTATTATGTAGTTTATTGTTATCTGTAATAGGGGTAGAAGGATTAATTAGTATAGCTGTACCAATTTTATCTACTGTATATCCAGTGATGATTGTTTTAATATTAATGACATTATTTGATCGACACATTCCTAATAATATGACTTATACTGGTGCTGTAATAGGAGCATTTTTAATTAGTTTAATTATAAATATAAATGGTACATTTGGTATTTTAAATGGTGCCATGGGAATTGTAAAAAAATTACCTCTTTTTGAAGCCGGATTTCCATGGATTGTGCCAACTATAGTATTAGCTATTTTATTCACTATATTTGGGAAAAAAAATAAACCTCAAAGCTTAGAACACGAAAATTCTTTTAAAAATTAACCTACGTTAATCTGCTAAACTGTAGAAGTAATATATTAGTAATAAAAAAGCAATTATAGAAATATTAAAATTTTATAGGGATTATAGTCAGATAATTTTGAAATATGTGATTTAAATTAAAAGCAATATTGATAAAATTTATACAAAAAAATTCATGTTGAACATAAGATGGAATTTAAGTGAATGAGTGTTAAAAGTTCCTTTAGACTATAAAATAAGGGGATGGAGGGTAATGTGAAAAAAGAGTAAAAAATAGAAATTCCAGTAAAAATGAATTTTTTACTGGAATTTTAATTCACTGGTTCTATTAAATTACAAATTAAATTGACAAAAATAAAACGATATGATAATCTGTTTTTGACAGAAAAACTTATGATACGATATTATATTCCATCATGCTATATTTAAATATTTTTTTTGTAATATTCTACTAATAAATTTAAGGAATCTGAGGTGTAGTTATGAGACTTTATAATATTACTATAGGAGAGTATCTTAGAAGAACTTGTAAAAAATTCCCGAATGATGTTGCTATTCAGTCTTTAGAAATGCCAGAGGGTATTTCATGGAGTGAACTTGATAAAATTACAGATGATATAGCCAAAGGTATGGTTGTATTAGGGCTTAACAAAGGAGATAACTTGGTACTTTGGGGTTCCAATAAAAAAGAATGGATCTATATCTTTTTAGCAGCAAGTAAAATAGGGGTATGTACAGTTACTTTAAATACTAACTATTTATTAGAAGAAGTAGAAAAAATTTTAGAGGTAGCTGATGCAAAGGCTATAGCATTTATGGAATCATTTTACGATACAAATTATGTAGATATTATTGAAAAAGTTAAAGAAAGATATAATGAAGGAATATGTAAGATACCACAAATGATGGAATATTTCATTTATTTTGGAGAGAAAAATCGTCCAGAATATACAGGAATAGATAATTTAATTTCTTTAGGAAAAAGTTTAAAGGAAGAAACATTTAATTTGATTTGCAATGATATAGAACCAGATGAAGTTGTTAATATTCAATTTACTTCTGGAACTACCAGTTCTCCAAAAGGCGTTATGCTAACACATTATTCTCTTATAAACAATTCATTTATAACTGGCGAGGCTTTAGGCATTACAGATAAAGACAAGCTATGTTTAGTTGTTCCATTTTTTCATTGCTTTGGCTTGTCAGTAGGAATACTTCTATCTGTTGGTAGAGGATGTTCTATGGTACTAGTAGAATCTTATAAAATAGCTCCATTAATAAATACAATAAAAACATTTAATTGCACTGTTCTACACGGAGTTCCTACAATGTTCTGTAGAGTATTAGAGGATGATAGCATAGATATAAACGATTTCAAAACTATAAGAACAGGGATATTAGCTGGAGCAAATGCTACAGATGAACTGTTAGATGGTATTATAGAAAAAATGAATATAAGGGATATTCAGATTGCATATGGACAAACAGAGGCTTCGCCTGGATGTACTCAAACTTTAAAGACAGATTCTATTGATAAGAAATATAACAGTGTAGGTAGGCCCTTACCTTTTGTGGAAATGAAGGTTGTTGACATGGATACGAAAAAACAGTTATCAGTAAATAATGTTGGAGAAATTTGTGTCCGTGGATTTAATGTGATGAAGGGGTATTATAAAAATGATCTACTAACTAGGAAAACTATTGATAAAGAAGGGTGGCTTCATACTGGTGATTTAGGATTTGTAGATAAAGATGGATATTATCATATAACTGGCAGAATACAAGATATAATTATAAGAGGTGGAGAAAATATAAATCCACATGAGATTGAGGAAAAGTTATTATCCCATCCTGAAATTTCTGAAGTGGAAGTTATAGGTGTTCCAGATAAAAGATATGGAGAAGAAATTGTAGCCTGTATTATTCTTAAGCCAGAGAGTTGCTTAACCAAAGGGGATATAAAAAAATATATTTCTCAAAATTTAGCTCATTATAAAGTTCCAAAATACATAGAGTTCTATGATGAATTTCCTTTAACAGACACAGGTAAGATTAAGAGACATGAACTAAAAGAATGCTTTGAAAAGAAGTTTGAATTAAGACAATCTATTTAAATTAATAATAAATATATTAAATTAACAATAAATCTATTTAAGGAGGCTTTTTTTATGGAAAACAATACAAATATGTTTAGTGGAGTAAAGGTTATTGAATTAGCAAATTTTATAGCTGCTCCAGCAGCAGGTAGATTTTTTGCTGATGGCGGTGCAGAGGTAATAAAAATTGAATCACCTGCTGGAGATCCTTTAAGATATACTGCTCCATCAGAAGGAAGACCATTAAGCCAAGAAGAAAATACTACTTATGATTTGGAAAATGCAAATAAAAAGGCAATGGTTTTAAACCTCAAAAGTGAAAAAGGTAAAAAGATATTACATGAAATGTTGAAAGAAGCAGATATATTATTAACTAACTGGAGAACAAAGGCTTTAGTTAAACAAGGATTAGACTATGAAACACTAAAAGAAAAATATCCTAAGCTAGTTTTTGCACAAATAACTGGCTATGGTGAAAAGGGTCCAGATAAGGATCTTCCAGGCTTTGATTATACTGCATTTTTCGCTAGAGGTGGTGTTTCAGGTACTCTTTATGAAAAAGGAACTGTGCCTCCAAATGTTGTTCCAGGACTTGGAGACCATCAAGCTGGCATGTTTTTAGCAGCGGGTATGGCAGGAGCTTTATATAAAGCAAAAACAACAGGAAAAGGAGATAAGGTAACAGTAAGTTTAATGCATAGCGCTATGTATGGATTAGGTATTATGATACAGGCTGCTCAATATACAGGTCATGGTTTAGTATATCCAATAAATCGTAATGAAACTCCGAACCCATTTATAGTTTCATATAAATCTAAGGATGATTATTTTGTTCAAGTATGTATGCCACCATATGATGTTTTCTATGATAGATTTATGACTGCCTTAGGTAGAGAAGATTTAGTTGGAGATGAAAGATACAACAAGATAGAAAATTTAAAAGATGGACGTGCGAAGGAAGTATATAAGATAATTGAAGAACAAATGGTTACAAAGACAAAGGATGAATGGGATAAAATATTTAGAGAAGCGGATATTCCATTTGCTATTGCACAAACTTGGGAAGATTTACTACAAGATGAACAAGCTTGGGCAAATGATTATTTATACAAGATGAAATATCCAACAGGAAATGAAAGAGCATTAGTAAGACTTCCAGTATTCTTTAAAGAAGCTGGATTACCAGAGTATAAGCAATCACCACAGATAGCAGAAAATACTGCAGAAGTTTTAAAAGAGATGGGATACACAGAAGAAGATATTCAGGAATTAGAAAAAAATAAAGATATTATGGTAAGGAAGTAAAAATAATGGCAGATATTTATACTATGGGTGTAGATATAGGTTCAACTGCATCAAAAACAGTAGTATTAAAAAATGGAAAAGAAATTGTAAGTCAGGCAGTAATAAATGTAGGGGCCGGAACAAGCGGCCCCAAAAGAGCTATAGATTCTGTATTAAGAGAAGCAAAATTATCTATTGAAGATTTAGATTATGTTGTATCTACTGGATATGGAAGAAATAGTTTCGAGTTTGCTAACAAACAAATTTCTGAATTAAGTTGTCATGCAAAGGGGGTCTATTTTCATAACAATAAAGCTAGAACAGTTATTGATATAGGCGGACAAGATATTAAAGTATTAAAATTAGCAGATAGTGGAAGACTTTTAAATTTCATAATGAATGATAAATGTGCTGCAGGAACGGGACGATTTTTAGATGTAATGTCTAGAGTAATAGAAATTCCAGTTGATGAGTTAGGAAAAAAAGCATTAGAAAGCAAAAATCCTTGTACTATTAGTTCTACCTGTACAGTATTTGCAGAGTCAGAAGTAATTTCTCAACTTGCAAGAGGAGTTAAAACTGAAGATTTGATAGCAGGAATTTGTAAGTCTGTAGCATCAAGAGTGGCTAGCCTTGCAAAGAGAAGTGGTATAGAAGAATTAGTAGTTATGAGTGGAGGAGTAGCTAAAAATATAGGTGTAGTAAAGGCAATGGAAGCAGAATTGGGAAAAGACATTTATATATCTGAAAATTCCCAATTGAATGGAGCATTGGGAGCAAGTCTATACGCTTATGAAAGTTTTCAAAAAGAAAGGAGCTAAAAACATGAGTGATAGAAATAAGGAAGTAAAAGAAAAAAAAGCAAAGCATTATCTTAGAGAGATTACTGCAAAGCATTATAAAGAGGCTCTCGAAGCAAAAGAAAGGGGAGAAAAAGTTGGTTGGTGTGCATCCAACTTCCCACAAGAAATAGCTACAACATTAGGGGTAAAAGTTGTTTATCCAGAAAATCATGCAGCAGCTGTAGCAGCTAGAGGAAATGGACAAAACATGTGTGAACATGCTGAGGCTATGGGATTTTCTAATGATGTATGTGGTTATGCAAGAGTAAATTTAGCTATTATGGACATAGGTCATAGTGAAGACCAGCCAATACCTATGCCAGACTTTGTACTTTGCTGTAATAACATTTGTAATCAAATGATTAAATGGTATGAACATATAGCAAAAACTTTAGATATACCAATGATTCTTATAGATATACCATACAATACAGAAGATACTATTTCACAGGACAGGGTTAAATATATTAGAGCTCAGTTTGATAATGCAATAAAACAATTGGAAGAAATAACAGGCAAAAAATGGGATGAAAATAAGTTTGAAGAAGTTATGAAGATATCCCAAGAAAGTGCAAAACAATGGTTAAGAGCTGCATCTTATGCAAAATATAAACCTTCACCATTTAGTGGATTTGATTTGTTTAATCATATGGCAGTAGCAGTTTGTGCTAGAGGTACTCAAGAAGCTGCGGATGCATTTAAAATGTTAGCAGATGAATATGAGGAAAATGTAAAGACTGGAAAATCTACTTATAGAGGAGAAGAAAAACAACGTATATTATTTGAAGGAATTGCCTGTTGGCCATATTTAAGACATAAATTAACTAAACTTAGTGAATATGGAATGAATGTAACAGCAACTGTATATGCCGAAGCTTTTGGTGTTATATATGAAAATACAGATGAATTAATGGCTGCTTATAATAAAGTTCCTAATTCAATTAGTTTTGAAAATGCATTAAAGATGAGATTAAATGCTGTTACAAGCACTAATACAGAAGGTGCTGTTATTCATATAAATAGAAGCTGTAAACTGTGGAGTGGATTTTTATATGAGCTAGGAAGAAGATTAGAAAAGGAGACTGGAATTCCTGTAGTATCATTTGATGGGGATCAAGCAGACCCAAGAAATTTCTCAGAAGCACAATATGATACTAGAATTCAAGGACTTAATGAAGTAATGGTTGCTAAAAAGGAGGCTGAATAAGATGTCAAATTCAGATAAATTCTTTAATGACTTTAAGGATGTTATAGACCATCCTAAAAAATATATAATGAAGCATATGGAAGAAACTGGACAAAAAGCTATAGGATGTATGCCATTATATACTCCTGAAGAACTTGTATTAGCTGCTGGAATGTTTCCAGTAGGTGTATGGGGAAGCAATACAGAACTTTCAAAAGCTAAAACATATTTCCCAGCATTTATTTGTTCAATATTACAAACAACATTGGAAAATGCATTAAATGGGGAATATGATATGTTGTCTGGCATGATGATTCCAAATTATTGTGATTCATTAAAATGCATGGGACAAAATTTTAAACTAACCGTTGAAAATATTGATTTTATACCAGTAACAGTTCCACAAAACAGAAAAATGGAAGCTGGAAAAGAATTTTTAAAAAGTCAATATAAGATGAATATTGAACAGCTAGAAAAGATTTCTGGTAATAAAATAACAGATAAATCTTTAGAAAAAGCTATAGAAATATATGATGAACACAGAAAAGTAATGAATGATTTTTCAATGTTAACATCAAAATATCCAAGTATAATAACACCAACTAAACGTAATTATGTTATGAAGTCTGCTTATTATATGGATAAAAAAGAACATACTGAAAGAGTTAAACAATTGATGGATGAAATCAAAACTATAGATCCAAAACCATTTGAAGGAAAGAGAGTTATAACTACAGGTATAATTGCAGATTCAGAAGATTTACTTAAAATTTTAGAAGAAAATAATATAGCTATAGTTGGTGATGATATAGCACATGAATCTAGACAATATAGAACATTGACTCCAGATGCGAATACACCAATGGATAGATTAGCTGAACAATTTGCTAATAGAGAATGTAGTACTTTATATGACCCTGAAAAGAAAAGGGGTAAATATATAGTAGAAATGGCTAAAGAGAGAAAAGCAGATGGGATTATATTTTTCATGACAAAATTCTGTGACCCAGAGGAATATGATTATCCACAAATGAAAAAGGATTTTGAAGAAGCAGGTATTCCACATGTACTGATAGAAACCGATATGCAAATGAAAAATTATGAACAAGCTAGAACTGCAATTCAGGCTTTTTCAGAAACACTTTAATAAAAGTTTTCAAAATTTACTGTAAACTTTATTAATTGAAACATTGATTTCTCTTCTCTTTTTATAAAATAATACTTATTTTTCAAAAAAAGTTATCTTTGGATGGACGAAGGGAAATCAATGTTTATATAAATTAACAAATTCATTAATATATTAGGAGGGATATAATGTTTTTCACAGAACAACATGAACTTATTAGAAAATTAGCAAGAGATTTTGCAGAGCAGGAAATAGAGCCTATTGCAGATGAAGTAGATAAAACTGCCGAGTTCCCTAAAGAAATTGTGAAAAAAATGGCCCAAAATGGTTTCTTTGGAATAAAAATGCCTAAAGAATATGGTGGAGCTGGAGCAGATAATAGAGCCTATGTAACTATAATGGAAGAGATATCAAGAGCATCTGGTGTAGCTGGTATATATTTATCATCACCAAATTCATTGCTTGGCACACCATTCCTACTAGTTGGTACAGATGAACAAAAGGAAAAATATTTAAAACCAATGATTAGAGGAGAAAAGACATTAGCTTTTGCTTTAACAGAGCCAGGTGCAGGTTCAGATGCAGGAGCAGTTGCAACAACTGCTAGAGAAGAAGGGGACTATTATATATTAAATGGAAGAAAAACTTTTATTACAGGAGCTCCAATATCTGATAATATCATAGTGTTCGCAAAAACAGATATGAGCAAAGGAACAAAGGGAATTACTACATTTATAGTAGATAGTAAACAAGAAGGTGTATCTTTTGGTAAGCCTGAAGACAAGATGGGGATGATTGGTTGCCCTACTAGTGATATTATTTTAGAAAATGTAAAGGTCCATAAATCTGATATACTTGGAGAATTAAATAAAGGATTTATAACAGCAATGAAGACTTTAAGTGTTGGCCGTATAGGAGTTGCTGCGCAAGCTTTAGGAATAGCACAAGCTGCTGTAGATGAAGCTGTTAAATATGCAAAACAAAGAAAGCAATTTAATAGACCTATAGCAAAATTCCAAGCTATTCAATTTAAATTGGCTAATATGGAAACAAAATTAAATGCAGCAAAATTATTAGTGTATAATGCTGCTTATAAAATGGATTGTGGAGAAAAGGCAGATAAAGAAGCTTCTATGGCAAAATATTTTGCTGCTGAATCTGCTATACAAATCGTAAATGACGCACTACAAATTCATGGTGGTTATGGATACATAAAAGATTATAAAATAGAAAGATTATATAGAGATGTTAGAGTAATTGCTATATATGAAGGAACTTCTGAAGTTCAACAAATGGTAATCGCATCAAATCTTTTAAAGTAAGGAGTGGAGAAATTGAAGATAGTTGTATGTGTAAAACAAGTACCAGATACTAATGAAGTAAAGATCGATCCTGTAAAAGGAACTCTTATTCGTGAAGGTGTACCTGCTATATTAAATCCGGATGATGCTAATGCACTAGAAGAAGCTTTAAAATTAAAAGATAAATACGAAGATGTAAAGGTTACTGTGATTACTATGGGTATACCATCCTCTTCATATATGTTAAGAGAATGTTTAGCAATGGGAGCTGATGAAGCTATATTGGTAACAGATAGAGCTTTTGCTGGAGCAGATACTTGGGCAACATCTAATGCTTTAGCTTCAGCTTTAAGAAAAGTTGGTGATTATGATTTAATATTTGCTGGTAGACAAGCTATAGATGGAGATACAGCTCAAGTTGGACCACAAATAGCAGAGAGACTTGATATACCACAAGTAACTTATGCTATGGGTTTTGAGTACAATAAGGAAGATAAAACAATTATTGTAGATAGACAATTAGAAGATGGTTACGAGAGATTACAAGTTAAATCTATGCCAGCATTAATTACTGCTATTAGTGAATTAAACAAACCTCGCTACATGACAGTTGGAGGTATAGTAGATGCATATAAGAAAGATATTAAGATATTTACAATTAAAGATTTAGATGTTACTCCAGATGAAGTAGGTTTAAATGCTTCTCCAACTTCAGTATTTAGATCCTTCGCGCCAGATAAAAAATCACAAGGTGTTATATTAGAAGGAACAGCTAAAGAAAAGGTAGAAAAATTAGTATCAGCACTTCAATCTAAACACTATATTTAAGTTTTGGGAGGTTTATTATGGCTATCAAAATTATTAAAGAAAAATGTAAAGCATGTGGTATATGTGAAAAGCAATGTCCATTTGATGCAATTCATGTAATTAACGGATTAGCAGAAGTAAATGAAAAATGTACAATATGTGGAGCCTGCGTAGAAGCTTGCCCATTTGATGCAATAGAAAAAGAAGAGAAGAAAGTTGTAAAAAAGGATATTAGTCAATATAAAGGTGTATGGGTATACGCTGAACAAAGACAAGGAGAACTTACTCCTGTAGTAATAGAATTATTAGGAGAAGGTAAAAAATTAGCTAATGAAATAGGAACAGATTTATCTGCAATTTTATTAGGAGATAATGTTAGAGACTTAGCAGAAGAATTAATAAAGTATGGAGCAGATAAAGTATATGTAGCGGATGATAAAAAATTAGAAAATTATACAACAGATGCTTATACTACTGTAATTTCAAATGCTATAGATCAATATAAACCAGAATCAGTTTTATTTGGTGCAACTCATATCGGAAGAGATTTAGCTCCTAGAATTGCAGCAAGAGTTGATACTGGACTTACAGCTGATTGTACAAAATTAGAAATAGATCCTGAACATAAAAACGTAAAACAAACTAGACCTGCCTTTGGCGGAAATTTAATGGCAACTATAGTATGTAAAAACCATAGACCACAAATGTCTACAGTAAGACCTGGTGTTATGGAGAAAGCAAAACATAATGAAGACAATAAAGGTGAAATAATAGATATAAAAGTAACATTAAGTGAAGATGAAATTAGAACTAAAGTTTTAGAAATAATTAAATCTTCTAAAAAACAAGTTTCTTTAGTTGATGCAGACTTTATTGTATCTGGTGGTAAAGGACTTGGAAATCCAGATGGATTTAAGTTATTAAAAGAGTTAGCTGATTTATTAGGTGGAGTAGTTGGTAGTAGCCGTGCTGCAGTTGATATAGGATGGATAGAACACTCACATCAAGTAGGACAAACTGGAACTACTGTAAAGCCTGTTATTTATATTGCATGTGGTATATCAGGAGCTATCCAACACGTTGCTGGTATGTCAAATTCTGATATAATAATTGCTATAAATAAAGATGAAAATGCACCTATATTTGAAATAGCTGATTATGGAATCGTTGGAGACTTATATGAAATAGTTCCAATACTAATAGAAGAAGTGAAAAAAATTAAACAAGAAGGCTAATTAATTTAATTTTAAGAAACAAAAAGGAGGGTTTCCTCCTTTTGTTTCTTATATATTTTTCATAAAAGTTAAAAAAATAACAATCAGGTTCATTTATACAGTAATTAAAATATATATTATTTTTAGTATATAAAGGTAATAAAATATAAGCAGAAGTGTTTTATTATAATATAATAAAAAAATTAATTTGAAAGGAGAAGATAGGATGGCAACAAGTAAAAAAAATATGACAGATGAAGTAAAACAGAAAAAATCAGGTATTCCTATATATTTGGGAATTGCCAGTGTATGGTTTGGAGCTCATTGTGGACCAGGAGTAGCTTCAGGCAAACAAACAGCTGTTTTTTACAGTGAATTTGGAAAATGGGCCTTTATAACTCCAATTATTGCAATGGTGTTAATGGGCCTTTGTATTTATTACTCTGTAGAATATGCTCGTCTCACAAAGGCAAAAAATTTTAGAGAATTAACTGATAATTTATTTCATCCATATGAAAAAGTTTTTTCTGCATTTTTTGAAATTACATTTTTGGCAACTGTTCTTATGGTTGTAGGAGGATGTATAGCCACAGGAGCAGCAGTTTTAAATGAGTATACAGGTCTTCCCATAATTGTAGGAAGTATAATACTAGTAGTGGCTACAATACTTTTATCAATGTATGGGGCTAACTTAGTTCGTTCTGCATCAACTATTATGACAATATTTATTATAGCTTGTTTAATAGCTATGGTAGTGCTTGGATTACTTTCTCCACAGGGAGATTTTGCAGGTAACTGGACATCTAAATCCTTTAGTGAAGTTTCGCCGATGAAGGCTATAATTATGGCTATTGTATATACAGGCTTTCAATCAGCTGGTAATATTGCGAATGCGGTATCTGTTTGCCAAGGTATAGAAGGTAGAAAAGAGTCTAAAAAAGCAGCAATTATAGGTACTATATTAAATACATTACTTATTTTAGGAATAGTATTTTTATTATTTGCATATCCAGATTCAATAAAGAAAACTTTACCAAATTATTTTGTAGCAGATAAAGTTGGATCATCTGTATTATTATTTTCATATGTAGTGATGGTATTACTTGCGGTTATGAGCACTAATGTTTCTTTTTCATTTTCTGTAGTTGCAAGATATGGAGAAAAACTTCCTATGAAGCCAGGAGTAAAAAGAGATTTCGTTGTAACATTAATTTTAATGATATTGTGTGTAGTAGTGTCTGCCTTAGGATTAGATGCTATTGTAAGTAAAGGCTATAAATATCTAGGATATGCTTGTATATTTATAGTAGTTATACCAATAATATTAGTTGGATTTAAAAAAACAAGGGGATTATATAAAACTGAATATAAAACTGAATATAAAAGTGAATGTAAGAGTGAACATAAAATATAAGAAACAGACTTTAAAAAGTCTGCTTCTTATATAAATACTTGTTAAGCATCTTTTTTACATCTATAAAAATATGATTAGTTTCTGAAGGTAGGAAGAAAAAATTCTTTTTTAGATTCATCCTATAAGTAGTTTTTAACTTTAAGATGTAAATAATAGATTTATTTAACAAAATCACTATGTCTAAGATATGTAGGGAAATTTAAACTTTTATTAAAAAAACAAATCAACTATTAAAGTAATATCTATATATTACTTTAATAATAGTTTAACAATATTATAAATTATGTACAAACTCTTTAAATCATTAGAAAAGTAGAAATATAGCAATAAAAATGGTCGAAGCTTGAAATATCTTGCAATATCTTGAAATATCTAAATATTATATTAAATAAAAAGGATCACTAGTATTGCTTGAGTTTATGATTAAACTAGCAAATACTATTGAGAATACAAAATATTAATTACTGTTATTCTAATAATAGAGATTTAAGACAAAATAATTTTTAAATTTTAAATTTATACCAAAATAATGTAATATACCATTTTTATTGACAAATATTAAACAATATGATAGGCTGAATTTGATAGAAAATTATGAAAAAGAAAACTTACAAATGGGGGGTATAAATTATGAAAATTTTAGCTTATTGTGTAAGACCTGATGAAATTGATTCATTTAAAAATTTTTCTGAAAAATATGGACATACTGTTGATTTAATACCAGATTCTTTTGGCCCAAATGTGGCTCATTTAGCTAAAGGATATGATGGTATTTCAATCTTAGGAAATGATACTTGTAACAGAGAAGCATTAGAGAAAATTAAAGATTGTGGTATAAAATATTTAGCAACCAGAACTGCTGGAGTAAATAATATAGATTTTGATGCTGCAAAAGAATTTGGTATAAATGTAGCTAATGTTCCAGCTTATTCTCCTAATTCAGTTTCAGAGTTTACTGTAGGACTTGCATTATCCCTAACAAGAAAAATTCCTTTTGCATTAAAAAGAGTAGAACTTAATAATTTTGCACTAGGTGGATTAATAGGAGTAGAATTAAGAAACTTAACTTTAGGAGTTATAGGAACTGGAAGAATAGGTTTAAAAGTAATTGAAGGTTTTTCAGGCTTTGGTATGAAAAAGATGATAGGTTACGATATTTTTGAAAATGAAAAGGCTAAAGAATATATTGAATATAAATCTTTAGATGAAGTATATAAAGAAGCAGATATAATAACATTGCATGCACCTCTAACAGATGATAATTACCATATGATAGGAAAAGAGAGCATTGCCAAAATGAAAGACGGTGTATTTATAATAAATGCAGCACGTGGAGCATTAATTGATAGTGAAGCTTTAATAGAGGGACTGAAATCTGGTAAAATAGCTGGAGCAGCCTTAGATTCCTATGAATATGAACAAGGGGTTTTCCATAACAATAAAATGAATGAAATCATGAAAGATGATACATTAGAAAGACTTAAGAGTTTCCCAAATGTAGTTATCACACCTCATTTAGGATTCTATACAGATGAAGCTGTATCTAATATGGTAGAAATTACTCTTATGAATTTACAAGAATTTGAATTAAAAGGAACTTGTAAAAACCAAAGAGTATGTAAGTAATTTTAAATGTTTTTAGTATAAAAAAGAATTGTTAAAAATGAATTCGTAAAAATACTGTATATTAAATATATTTGAATTCCATTTTCTAATTTTAGAAATTCATAAAATCGAAAATGGTAATAAAAAGCGTTTTCTGTTTACTATGAAACTAGTAAATACTGAAAACGCTTTCATTTTTTTTAAAAAGATAATTTCTAGTTTACTTTATTTACACTATCACTAGTTTTTAAAACTTTTACAACACTATCCAAGCTAGTATCGACCATATTTTGAACTGCAGTAGTAGTAAAGAATCCAACATGATGAGTGATTAAGACTTGATCCATTTTTAGTAATTTATCAAGCTGAGGATCAGGAATTTTAGTTGGATCAACTACTTTATTCAAGAATAATCCTTCATTTTCAAATGTATCAAGTGCAGCACCAGCTATTTTATTTTCTTCTAAGGCTTCAATAAGATCTTCAGTGTTGATAATTCCACCACGACCAGTATTTACTATAAAAGCATCTGGTTTCATATATTTTAAGTTATTCTTATTTATCATATGTTTAGTATTTTCTGTAAGAGGAGTGTGTAGAGTTACAACATCAGCTTCTTTTAAAAGATCTTCTAATGATTCTTTGTAAGTAAGAAGATTGTTTTCTTCTAATTTTTTGTCTGGATAAGCATCATAACCTATAACATTTGCCCCTAGTCCTTTAAAAAGCTTGGCAGAAGTTCTACCTATTTTACCTGTACCTACTACACCAACTGTTATAGATCTTACTTCTCTAGCTATAAGATCAGCTGACCAACGATAATCACCAAAAGCTATTCTTTTATTTACAGTTTTAATGTTTCTCAGCAAGTTCATTGTATGAGTTACAGCAAGTTCTGCAATAGCATTTGGAGAATAAGCAGGAACATTAGTTACAAGAATATTATTCTCTGAAGCCATTTTTAAATCAATCATATCTACCCCAGCAGTTCTTGAAGCTATTTGTTTAATTCCATATTCTTTAAGAGTAGAATAAACAGTTTCACCACCTATGCTATTTGTTTGTTGAATTGCAATTCCATCATAGCCCTTTACCTTACAGACAGTATCTTCAGAAAGAGCCTCATTAGATAGATCAATTTGAACTTCAGGATTTGCTTCTAACCACTTTTTTATAGCTGGTTTTTCATGTTCGCGTACACTATACATTAGTATTTTCATAATAAATTTCCCCCTTTATATTTAGATATATTTTTAACATACTAGTTTAAAAAAAATATATTGAAAGATGTAAAGCGTATATGTTAAATTATAAAACTTTAAATATGCCCTAATGCTTATGGAACAATATTTTATACCCATAATTTTAGGAAAAATTTTAATAATGCTTGCTCTAGTTTTCGAAGTTTGGCCTTATAGTACTTATACATATGAATATAAATTAAATAATATTACCTTGATTAATTATAAAAAATATATTATTTTTGTTAAAAATGTATCTATATAAAACAAATAAATATATTATTTTTTAAATAAAACATATTTAATTTCAATTGTATGCACATTGATTTATTTAAACTTATTAATATATAATTATCTTTGTGAAATAATTTATTATAGAATAAGATTAAATTTTTTCAATTTCTTTCATAATAAAAATGTAAATATCTATTGATACTATTAGAAAAAGATATATAATTAAATTAGAAGAAAAATGACTTTGAGTCAATAATCAGTTGGGAGGACTTAAAATGGTTCTAAAATCTAAGATGAAATCTACTTCTAGTGGAAAGTTCCTAGAAAAAAAATTATTAAAAGAAAAAAAATTATATGAATCTGCTTATGAACTTTTTATAACAAAGGGTATAAATGATACTTCTATAGACGATATAGTAAAAAAAGCAGGGGTAGCTAAGGGAACCTTCTATTTATATTTTAAAAACAAATATGATATTATTGATAGAATAATAATAAAGAAAAGTTTAAGTATAATTAAGGAAGCTTTGAAGTATACTATGAATGAGAGTAAGGGAGAATTTATAGAATCAGTGCTTTGTTTTACAGATTATATAATAGAATATCTTAAAAATAATAAAAGATTATTAAAGCTTATACATAAGAATTTATCATGGGGTATATTTAGAAAGGCCCTATTAAATTCTAGTCAAACAAAGGAAATTACTGATATAAGAAATATATTTAAGAATATAATAATTAAACAACAAATAGATGAGAAGGAATTTGAGAAAAGGTTATTTATGATTATAGAACTAACAGGGACAGTCTGTTATAGTTCTATAATATTGGATGAACCTTATTCTATAGAAGAAATGAAAGTATCCTTATTTGATGTTATAAGCAAAATATTAGAACCTTTATGTGAAAAAAATTTATAAGATAAAATAATTTTGAGATTAGGGATTATACAATGTATATAGGGTAAACTAAATTAATAATTAAATAAAAAATAATTTTTCTAGAGGTTTAATAATGGTTATATATTGTTTGATAATATAATATTATTAATCATTGAAACTATGGAATAAAATGTAACAAAATAGAGATGCTTTCTATTGATTAGGCATTAATATTTTGTTATAATATACTAAAATAATAAAATCATGTGAGATTTAAACTGGTAATATAAAGAAGTATATCCCCTGGAATTTGGGAAGTATGTTCTTTTTCACTGGTTGTAAATCCCAAATAAAGGAGGATATCATATAATGGCAGATAAGACGCTAACATGTAAAGATTGTGGAAAGGAATTCGTTTTCACTGAAGGAGAACAAGAATTCTATAAAGAAAAGGGATTCGAAAACGAACCACAAAGATGCCCAGAATGCAGAAGAGCAAGAAAACAAGAAAGAAACAACAATAGAGGATTCAGAAGATAATAGAATAATGAAAAAATGGCTGTTGAGTTACTTCAACAGCCTTTTATATTAAAATGTAAATAATTACATTGGAGGTATTAAATATGGGAAATTCTTTAAGTCTCGATTTGACAAAAACTAAACCT
Organism: Clostridium sp. CTA-6; assembly: GCF_054768115.1. Classification (NCBI taxonomy): domain Bacteria; kingdom Bacillati; phylum Bacillota; class Clostridia; order Eubacteriales; family Clostridiaceae; genus Clostridium; species Clostridium sp. CTA-6. Next base: position 21,001 of record NZ_BAAAAU010000007.1, on the reverse strand, counting down.
TATGTAGAGGAACATGAAATACAATATTTAGAAGCAATAATAAGGGAAATGGATAATACCCTTCGTAAAAGAACAGGTCCAGGGAATAAATTCTTGGGTTGGATAGATTTACCGATAAATTATAATAAAGAGGAGTTTGCAAGAATAAAAAAGGCAGCAGAAAAAATAAAAAATAATTGTGATGTGTTTATTGTTATAGGCATAGGAGGATCTTATTTAGGATCAAGAGCCGCTATAGAAATGATATCCAATACATTTTATAATAATTTAGATGAAAACCAAAGAAAAGTGCCACAAATATATTTTGCAGGTAACAATATAAGTTCTACTTATATGGCTGATTTATTAGAATTAGTTAAAGATAAAGATATATGTGTAAATGTAATATCTAAATCAGGTACAACTACAGAACCAGCTATAGCTTTTAGAATATTTAAGGAATTATTAGAAAAGAAGTATGGAAAAGAAGGAGCAAAAGAAAGAATATTTGCTACTACAGATGCAGCTAAAGGTGCTCTAAGAACTTTAGCTGATTTAGAAGGCTATGAAACCTTTGTAATACCAGATGATGTAGGGGGAAGATTTTCAGTTTTAACTCCAGTAGGATTATTACCTATAGCTGTATCCGGAATAGATGTAGATGAAATGATGAAAGGTGCAGCGGATGCCAGGGAAGAATATTCTTCAGATAATATAGAAAAAAATCATGTGTATAGATATGTAGCAGTAAGAAATGCTCTATATAGAAAAGGAAAGACTACAGAAATGCTAGTTAATTTTGAGCCATGTCTACATTATTTCGGAGAATGGTGGAAACAACTATATGGAGAAAGTGAAGGTAAAGATGGAAAGGGAATATTCCCAGCAGCAGCAGATTTTTCAACAGATTTACATTCTATGGGACAATATATACAAGAAGGTTTAAGAAATATATTTGAAACATTTATAAATGTAGAAAATCCTAGAAAATCAATTATAATAAAAGAAGATAAAGAGAATTTAGATGGGCTTAACTTTTTAGCAGAGAAAGACATGGATTATGTGAATCATCAAGCATTAAGAGGTACTGTTTTAGCTCACAATGATGGTGGTGTTCCAGCTATAGTATTAAATGTTCCAGAGCTTTCAGCTTATTATTTTGGACAATTAGTGTATTTCTTTGAAAAAGCTTGTGGAATAAGTGGATATTTACAAGGGGTTAATCCTTTTGATCAACCAGGAGTAGAAGCATATAAAAAGAATATGTTTGCTCTTTTGGGAAAACCAGGCTATGAAGATATGAAAGCTACATTAGAAGAAAGATTGAAGTAATAGAATTTTTATGAGAATATTAGTAGATGCAGATGCTTGCCCTGGAAGAAACATAATAGAACAAGTAGCTAAAAAATATAAAATAGATGTTATGATGTTTTGTGATATAAATCATGTTATAAATAGTAATTATAGTATTATTAAATATGTAGATCATGGATTTCAAAGCGTAGATATGGTTCTAATAAATGAAACTAAAGAAAATGATATAATAATAACTCAAGATTTTGGAGTAGCTGCTATGGCTCTTGGAAAAAAAGCTAAAGCTATAAATCCTAAAGGATATATATTTAGTAATGACAATATAGATAGAATGTTATTTGAAAGACATGTAAGTGCAAAAATGAGAAGAGCAGGTATAAAAAATACTTCTAATCATAAAAAAAGAAATTTAGAAGATGATACTAGATTAGAGAAAAATCTTATAAAACTAATAATTCAATAAAAAATATATAAATATATCATTATAAATTATTTATATAAGATTTTAATTAAAGAAGAGGATGTCTCAAAATAGCCTTAATTTTGAGACACCCTATTTTAATTCTATAGTCATATTTCTTATTTTACACCTTTAAATTTTAATATTTTCTGATTTTTATAGAATATTAATCCATTCTCATATCTTTAAATTCTAATCTTTCCTGGGGTCCTTCAGGAAAAACTAATCCATTATTTAATCTTTCTATTATAGGATATCCTTTTTCTGATTTACCAGTAAAAACAGAGGATTTTTTATATGGATAGTCTCCATCATATTTATCTATTTCTTTCATAAAATCATCAACCTCCTTATAATAAGTGTTCCCAAGGTGATATAATAATATAAATAGAATAAAATGCTATTACAAAATTTGGTATTATAGTATAATGTACTTGTTACTGTTTTTAAGAGAGGATGGTGTAATAATGGAAGAGTTAAATATTATTTTTGATAAGGAAAGTCCTCAGGAGAAAAATTCTAGCATAAAAATTAAAGCTTTTATAGAAAGCAATAAAAAAATTTTATATAAATTCATAATAGGAAAAGAAGGTATGTGGAATACAGTTAGTGATTTTAATTTTAATGACACTATAAGTTGGGTACCTGAAGAAGAGGGCAATTATATAATAATGGTACAAGCTAAGAAGGAAGATAGCACCAAACCCTTTGATTTTATTAGCAAATTTGATTATGTAATAGGAGAGTCAGAGGAAAAGTTTATAAGAAATGTATATTTGAATAAAGATACTCTCAATATGGGAGAAAGAATAGAAGCGGTAGTGGAAAGCAACAAATTCCCATTAATGTTTAAATATTGGCTAAAGGAAGATGATAATTGGAAGCTTATAAAGGATTATTCTACAGAAAATAGCATATCCTTTGTAGTAAAAAAACCAGGTATACAAGAACTTATGGTTGAATGTAAGGATTTAAAATCTGTTAAGGATTATGATGATTCTTTTAAAGTAGTTTTTAAAGTTAATTCTATAGATAATGTAGAAATAGTTGATTTTAATTGCTTAACTAAAGAATTAATATGTGACGAAGACTTGGTTTTTAAAGTGGAATCAGTTTATGAGGAAGGTAGAGATATATTATATAAATTTATAAAAATAGATAGTAATGGCACACAGGAATGTATACAAGACTATTCTAGTAATAATGTAGTATCTTATACGGAAAAAGATAGTGGAGATTATAAATTGTTATGTTTAGTAAAGGATATGTATTCTCAAAATGAATTTGATGATAGGGCTATGTTAAAATTTACAGTTAAAGCCTATAGAGATATCGTTATAAGAAAATTTACAACTAATTTAAACTCACCTCAAATGACGGATACTGCTATAGAGTTGAAAATAAATGCAGAAGGTGGTAAGGAACTTTTATATAAGTTTATAATAGAAGGTAAGCATATAGAAGATTCTGGATATATAAGAAACAATGTATATACATGGACACCTTCTATTCCAGGTAAATATTCTATAGAAGCCTGGGTAAAAGATGCTTCTAGTGAAAATGAATTTGATGATAAGTCTTCTATAGAATATACGATAAACTTAGAATACATTAAGGAACCTATAAAAATTGAAAAAGTAATATTAGACAAAGGGAAACATGTTTTAAAAGGAGAAGAAGTAGAAATAAGAGCCATAAGTAATGGAGGAAATAATGTAAGATATGCATTTTATATAAAAAAGGATGGAAAAGAAGAAGAAAAAATAGATTTTGGTACCTGTAATTGGGCTAAGTTTATACCAAAAGAAACAGGTACATATGAACTAGAAGTTTTAGCAAAACATAAATATTCATCTAGAGAATATGATTCTCATTATATAGCTTATATAAACAGTCATAATTATATACCAGCTATAATTGATTATGTTATATGTCCAGTGAAGACTAGCTATATAGTAGGAGATGAGATATTATTAAAAGTTATTATTCAAAATACAAAGGATAATTTAATAAAATATATTTTAAAAATAAATAATGAAAAAGTAGAAGAAACAGATTATATTGAAAATAAAGATTTTAAATATATACCTAAATGTAGTGGAGCTTATACTATAGAAGTATTAGCTAAAAATAAAGAAAGTGAAGAAATTTATGATTCCAAAAAAGAAGTTAAATTTTATGTAAGGGAAGCATTGCCTATAACAAATACAAAAATAAAAACTAGCAGGACAGATATAAAATGTAATGAAACTGTAACTTTTAGCGTAGATAGTGAGGGAGGAAATGCAGTTCTTTATCAATTTTATATTATGAATAAAGGGGAATGGAAGCTAGTTCAAGATTATAGCAGAAAGAAATATTATACCTTTATGCCTTTTAATGAAGGGGAATATGAAGTATTAGTTTTATCAAAAAGTAGCTTTTTAAAATGTGCTTATGAAGATTATGATATATTTAAATTTAAAGTGTAAATAAAGTAGAAAGATAAACGATAATATTAAATATATGTTTAAAATTGGTGGTGGACTTATGAAAGTAAACAGTAGTGAAATGGTATTACAACAAATGCTACAAATGCAATTGATGGGACAGATAATGAAATCATCCTTTGGAGATTCATCAAGTTTTCAAATAGTTTTAGATAGTTTATTAAAGGCCATGGAAAATGAGGATATTAGTGCTTCAAATAATATGTTATCATTAGACGGTATAGCAAATAGTGGAAATAAATATTATGGAGCAGGACAAAGATTAGAAGATGCGAAAAGAGAAATAAATAATATAAAATCAGAAGTTAGAACCGGTAGTATAACTATAGATAGCGCTGTAGAAAAAGCTTCAAGAAAATATGGTATAGAGAAAGAACTTTTAATGGCAGTTATAAAACAGGAATCGGATTTTAATCCTAATTGTGTATCAAATGCAGGGGCCAAGGGGCTAATGCAGCTTATGCCAGGTACTGCTAGAGAAGTAGGAGTTACAAATCCCTTTGATATAGAGCAAAATATAGATGGGGGAACAAAATATTTAAAGAAAATGCTAGATATGCATGGAAACGTAAAAGAGTTAGCTTTGGCAGCATACAATGCAGGTCCTGGAACTCTTCAGTGGAGAGGGGTAAAGAATGTTTCTGATATAAACAGGCTGCCAAGTGAAACAAGAAATTATGTAAAAAATATAATGAAAAATTATGGAGTATAAAAAAGGAAAGTGCAATGCACTTTCCTTTAAATTTGTTATAATGGTAATACTAATAATAGAATAAGCAAAACTAGGAGGAATTTCATGGAACGTTTAGATAAAATATTAGCTAATTTAGGATATGGTACAAGAAAAGAAGTTAAGGCCTTGATTAAAAAGGGTCAAGTTGATGTTGATGGTGAAGTTGTTAAGGATAATGGTATGCAAATAGATCCAGAAAAAAATAAAATATTTGTATTTGGAAAAGAATTGGTTTATAAAAAATATATTTATTTAATGATGAATAAACCCCAAGGGGTAGTTTCTGCAACTTTTGACAACTATGATGAAACTATTGTAGATTTGTTAGAAGATGAAGATAGAATTTTTGAACCTTTTCCTGTAGGAAGGTTAGATAAAAATACAGTAGGATTACTTTTACTTACTAATGATGGTGAATTAAATCACAGACTTATATCTCCTAAATGGCATGTGGATAAAATATATTATGCTAAAATTAATAAAAAGGTTACTGATGAAGATATAGAGAAATTTAAAAAAGGCATAGTATTAGATGATGGATATGAATGTTTTCCTGCAAAGCTTGAAATAATAAAATCATTTAATGAAGAATCAGAAGTAAGAGTTACTATACATGAAGGTAAATTTCATCAAGTTAAAAGAATGTTTGAAAGTGTTGATAAAAAGGTTATTTACTTAAAAAGAGAAGAATTTGGACCACTAAAATTGGATGAAAGCTTAGAAGAAGGTCAATATAGGGAATTAACAGATGAAGAGATATCTATATTAAAAAATATATAAATGTAAAATATATTAAAATATTATGAATATAAAAACATCATTTTAAAAAAAGTTTACAATAAAATTTGCAAAAAAATCTTGCATTTATTATTTTCATTCATTATAATAGGTTATGCAAGGATAAGTAAAAAGAATAAATAGCCCCCTTTTTATTTATTGTAAGCAGCCTATAACCCCAATAGGCTGTTTTATTTTTTATTATTATATATTTATTTGATTTTGTAGATTAATATGTTAATACATGATAAAATTAAAGTATAATAATAAATTGGAGTTTGGATAAGGAGCTGAAACATATGGAGCAGTATAAATCTAAATTAGAAAGCGAAGAAATGGACTTTCTATGTGAGGCTTTTTTAAGTTTAAAAACTAAAGAAGAATGTTATAGGTTTTTTGACGATATATGTACTATTAACGAGATAAAAGCTTTAGAACAAAGGATCCAAGTAGCTAGAATGCTTAGAAAGAAAATTACATATTTGGAAATAGCAGCGGCTACAGGGGCTAGTACTGCTACTATAAGCAGAGTAAATAGATGCCTTAACTATGGAAGTGAAGGCTATAAAATAGTATTAAATAGAATAGAGAACAAATAAATAGGATTAATTATTGTGTGCTAGTTTTTACTAGCACATTTTAAATTTATAAGAATGTTTAACTAATATTTAAAATGATATAATATTAAGAAGATGTAAAACAGATAAACTTAGGGAGCTGATGGAATGGATTTAAAAAATAAATTAAATAAAGAACAATATGAAGCTGCTACTACCATAGATGGACCTTTACTAATACTAGCCGGGGCAGGTTCAGGTAAAACAAGGGTTTTGACTCATAGAATAGCTCATATGATAGAAAATTTGAATATATATCCTTCTAAAATTTTGGCTATAACTTTTACAAATAAGGCTGCAGGAGAAATGAAAGAAAGAATAAAGGCTCTAGTAGGAGATGTGGTAGAAGGAATGTGGGTTTCTACATTTCACTCTAGCTGTGTAAGGATTTTAAGAAGAGAAATAGATAAGTTAGGTTATGATAAAAACTTTACTATATATGATACCTATGACCAAAAAACTTTAGTTAAGCAATGTATGGAAGAATTAAATATAAATGATAAAGAAATTACAGACAGAGAAATAATAAATACTATAAGCACTCAAAAGGATAATTTAATATCACCTAAGGAATTTAAAAAAATTTCTAATGGAAATTATAGAAAAGACAAAATTGCAGATGCATATATTTTATATCAGAAAAAATTAAAGACCAATAATGCATTAGATTTTGATGACTTGATATATAAAACTGTGGAGTTATTTAAAACAAATAAAGAGGCATTAGAATTTTACCAAAGAAAGTTTAAATATATAATGGTGGATGAATATCAAGATACTAACAAATCTCAATACGAATTAGTTAAATTATTAGCTTCAGTTCATAGAAATATATGTGTAGTTGGTGACGATGATCAATGCATATATGAATGGAGAGGGGCAGATATAAGTAATATATTAAATTTTGAGAAGGATTATAAAGAAGCTAAGGTTATAAAGTTAGAGCAAAATTATAGATCAAAGGGCAATATATTAAATGCTGCCAATGAGGTTATAAAAAATAATTCTCAAAGAAAAAATAAAGTTTTAAGAACTGAAAATGAAAATGGAAACAAGATAAAAGTATTTAGAGCATATTCTGATATAGATGAGGCAAAATTTGTAGCATCTGAAATGAAAAAAATAATAAAGGATAGTGACAAATCCTTTAATGATTTTGCAGTTTTATATAGAACTAATGCTCAATCCCGTATTTTTGAAGATGTATTTATGAAAAGAGATATACCTTATAGATTAATAGGTGGATTAAAGTTCTATGATAGAAAAGAAATAAAAGATTTAATGGCTTATTTAAAGCTTATAAACAATCCATTAGATGATATAAGTTTAAGGAGAATAATAAATGTACCTAAAAGAAGTATAGGGGATGCTACAGTAAAAAAAGTTCAAGAATTTGCAAATGAAATGGATGAATGTATGTATAGCGTGCTTTTAGATGCGGATCAAATATTAACATTGTCTCAAAGAAGTATAACATCTATTAAAAAGTTTGTAAGTATAATGAATAGCTTTATAAGAAAAAAAGATGAGATAAGTGTATCTGCTCTTATAAAAGAAATATTAGAAGAGACAGGATACTTAAAAGAATTAAAAAGTTCTAAGAATCCAGATGATGTAAGTAGGGTAGAAAATTTAAAAGAACTAGTTTCTGCAGCAGCTGATTTTGAAAAAGAATCAGAAGATAAATCTTTAGGAATGTTTTTGGAAAAGGTAGCATTAGTTACAGATATAGATAATTATGATGAAAATTCAGATAGTGTGGCTATGATGACGGTACATAGTGCTAAAGGATTAGAATTTCCTGTAGTATTTATGGTAGGTATGGAAAATGGGATATTTCCAGGAACGCAATCATTATCAGATCCAAAAGAAATGGAAGAGTCTAGAAGGTTATGTTATGTTGCTATAACAAGAGCAAAAGAGCAGTTATATATAACTTCAGCAGAAATTAGAAAAGTATTTGGAAGAACTGTAGCTTATGCTTTATCAGATTTTGTAAGTGAGATATCAAAAGACTTAAAGGACAACGTAAATATTACTGGAGAAGTAGCAACAGATAAAGTATTGCCTAAAAATTTTGGAATAAGGTCACAAAAAACAAATAGTATTAATTCCTATAAATCACCTAATTTAAATAATGGACCTAAAAATAGTGTAGATTCTAATAAGCTTAATGTAGGTTCAAAGGTTAAACATAAAGATTTTGGAGTAGGGACTATAGTTAGTATGAGTAAGGTTTCTGATGACATAAAGTTAACTATTGCTTTTGACCGTAGAGGTGTTAAAATATTAATGCTTAGTATGGCACCAATTGAAGCGGTTTAGGAGGTATATACATGGATAACAAGTTAGAGAAAATGAAAGAACTTGTAGAGGAATTAAATCAGCATGCTTATGAGTATTATGTATTAGATAATTCTAGCATATCTGATAAAGAATATGATTTAAAATATGATGAATTGGTAGTTTTAGAGAAGGAAACTAAAGTTACATTGCCTTATTCACCAACCCAAAGGGTAGGAGATAACATATTAGGTGAATTTGGTAAATATACTCATAAAGGAAGACTTTGGAGCTTGGATAAAGCACAAAATATGAGTCAATTAACAGAGTGGCATAATAGAAATTTAAAAGCTGTAGAGCAATATAATTCTATAAATGAAGATAAATTACCAGAGTTAAGATATATAGTTACTAAAAAATTTGATGGACTAACAGTGAATTGTACATATGATGAGAATGGTATTTTAGTAAAGGGTGCTTCAAGAGGCACTGGTATTATAGGAGAGGATATAACAGCACAAATAAAAACTATAAAAACTGTGCCATTAAAAATAAAGAACAACCATGTTATAGAGGTACATGGGGAAGCTATACTGACTAAAACAGCTTTCGAAGAATATAATAAAACTGCTCAAGTACCTCTAAAGAACTTAAGAAATGGGGCTGCAGGAGCACTTAGAAATTTAGACATTAAAGAAACTTCTAAAAGAAATTTATCAGCATTTTTTTATGATGTAGGTTATAATGAAGGCCCAGAATTTAAAAGTTATACAGAAATGATGAAATTTATAAAAAATATGGGATTGCCTCAGGATAAGTATATTAAAGAATGTACTAACATGGAGGAAGTGGAAAAAGAAATTCAATATATAGAATCTATAAGGGAAGAACTAGATTATGATATAGATGGGGCAGTAATTGTTGTAGATGATATTAAAACAAGAAAAGTATTAGGATATACTATAAAATTCCCCAAATGGGCTATAGCTTATAAATTTGAAGCTAAGGAAATTACCACGAAACTTCTAGATGTAGAATGGAATGTAGGAAGAAGCGGAAGAGTTACTCCAACAGCCTTATTAGAGCCTGTAGAACTAGGAGGAGTTACGGTAAAAAGAGCTACACTAAATAACATGGACGATATTCAAAGAAAAAATGTAAAATTGGGTGCTAAGGTTTTAGTTAGAAGATCTAATGATGTTATACCGGAGATAATGGGAGTAGTGGAAGAATCCTTAGAGGAAAGTAAAGAAATAGAGGCACCAGATAGATGTCCTTATTGTAATAGCCATCTAGTACAAAATGGAGTACATTATTATTGTGAGAATACATTATCTTGTAAACCACAAATGGTAAAAAGTATAGTTCATTTTGCTAGTAGAGAGGCTATGAATATAGCAGGATTTAGTGAAAAGACTGCAGAACAACTTTTTGAAAAATTAGATATAAAATCTATAGCAGATTTGTATAAAATAAAAAAAGAAGAATTATTAACCTTGGATAAATTTGGGGATAAAAAGTCTCAAAATCTTATAGATGCTATAGAAAATAGTAAAAATTGTGATTTGCCATCCTTTATATATGCATTAGGAATACCTAATGTAGGTAAAAAAACTGCTAATGATTTAGTAATGAAATTTAAAACTTTAGAAAATATAGAAAGTGCAACGATAGAAGAATTAGTAGAAGTTCCAGATGTGGGGGAAATAGTAGCTAAGAGTGTATATGATTTTTTTAAAGATGAAAAGATTATAAATAATATAGAAGAATTATTAAATTTGGGTGTAAAACCTTATTATGAAGAAGAAATAATTGATGAGAATCCTTTTATGGGTAAAACTATAGTTGTAACAGGAAGTTTAAATAATTATAGCAGAGGAGAAATAAAAGATAAATTACAGTCTTTAGGAGCTAAAGTTTCTAGTAGTGTAAGTAAAAATACAGACTATGTTTTAGTAGGGGAAAAACCAGGATCTAAATATGAAAAAGCAGTTGAATTAGGAGTAAAAGTAATTAATGAAGAAGAATTTTCCAATAAAATTAAATAATAACATTGTAGAAACATATATTTACAATGAATGAAAAAAGGTATATTATTTAATTGGCTTAATTTATAATAATAGCTCAAAGAATGTGGAGAGGATAAAGATGAGAAAGTATATAAATATATTAGGTTGGATAATGGTTATAATAACAACTGTGGCATTACTAGCAACCTTACTTACTATATATCAATTTACATATATAAAATATTTTGATAGCTATTATACACTTCAATGGTGTATGTTTTTTACTATGATTGTTTGGGCCGTAAAGATGTTAGATTTTTCAAAAGGAATAAGAGATAAATTTTATTCTTTAGTTTGTATTTTTCTTGCTGCAGCTAATATATTTTTTATATATATGAAGGTATATTAATGGTGATTTCCATATTGACATTAATAAATTATTATAGTAAATGAAAATATTGGATATTTTAAATTTTATTATTAAAAATAATTAATTTATAAATAAAAATCCTATTTAGTTATAATAGCAATTTAACTAGATAGGATTTTTATTTATAAATACTAATATAAAAGTGTTGTTGATAAATTTATTTTAAATTAAATAATTTGTATATTCTTAAATTTTATAGATTAATCTGCTTTAAATAAAAAAGATAAAATATTTATGTGTTTAAAATAAACACATTTGTATAAAATTTAAATACAAAAATTATTGACAAAAATAAAAGCAAGTGTTATCATAAATTTGTATTCAAATAAAAAACATGTGTATACAACACAGATACATCGAAGTTAAGGGGGGAGTAAAATGAAAAAATTAGGTCTTTTAACTAAATTAGTTTTAGGAATTATATTTGGTATTTTAATAGGGGTGATATCTAAGACCTTAGGCATGTATCATGTTGTTAGGGCTTTAAATACATTTTCAGGTCTATTTGGAGGATTTCTTAATTTCTCTATACCATTAATTATAATAGGTTTTGTAGCGCCAGGGATTGCAGATTTAGGAAAAGGATCAGGAAAGCTATTGGGAATCACTGTATTATTTTCTTATCTATCTACTATAATAGCAGGAATGGCTGCGTTTTTATTAGGACAATCTATACTGCCAAAACTAATTAAAAATAGTGGCAATGTGTTCAAATCAAATGTATATTTAGAACCGTTTTTTAAAGTAGATATACCACCTATTATGGGGGTAATGTCAGCTTTAGTACTTGCCTTTGTCTTAGGAATTTGTATTCCTTATATAAAAGGAAAAAATCTTTTAGAAGTTACAAAGGATTTTAAAGGAATAGTTGAAATAATAGTTAAAAATGTAATAATACCATTAGTTCCTATTCATATAGCAGGTATATTTTCAAAACTAACAGCTTCTGGAGAAATAATCCAAACATTAAAGACATTTTCATCAGTATATTTGATAATAATACCACTTCAAATATCTTACATAGTATTACAATATTCTATAGCATATGCTGTTTCAAGAAAAAATCCAGTTAAGGCTATAAGAAATATGATACCAGGATATATGATGGCTTTAGGGACTCAATCTTCAGCAGCATCTATACCTGTAAATTTACAATGTGCTAAGAAAAATGGTTTATCAGATGATGTAGTTGATTTTGTAATACCTTTATGTGCAACAATACATTTAGCAGGAGATACTATAACTTTAGTATTAGGAGCTATGGGGATAATGCTTATGTCAGGGCAAGCACCAACAGCGGCTATGATGATACCGTATATATTTATGTTAGGGGTTACTATGGTAGCAGCACCAGGTATACCTGGTGGTGGTGTATATGCCACTTTAGGATTATTAAAGGATATGCTTATGTTTAATCCAGTACAACAAGGATTAATGATAGCTATACATTTTGCACAAGATAGCTTTGGAACAGCTACAAATGTATGTGGGGATGGAGCTATAGCTATAGTTATAGATAAGTTATTTAGAAAAGAAAGTATTTCTGAAGAAAAAGTGATTAAAGAAGAAGCATTTGGGGAGGCTATATAATATAATAAAGAAACTACCTAATTTTTACAGGTAGTTTTTTTTATTTCTATGTAAAAAATATATATTTGTGGTAAAATAAAAATATTAGCCTTCATAAGGTAAAAAAATAATGTTTATATAAGGAAGTGAGGGATAAAATGTCAGTTTCAAAAAAGGATGTAGAATATGTAGCAGAGCTTGCAAGGTTAGAGTTTAAAGAAGAAGAAAAGGACAATTTTGTAAATGACTTAAACAAAATATTAAACTATATGGAAAAATTAGATGAATTAAATACTGATGATGTGGATATAGTAGTAAATCCATATTATATTGAAAACAAATATAGAGAAGATAATGTAGAAAAGTCTATGGAATTAAAAGAAGTTATAGATAATGCACCAGAAAGCTTAGAGGAATATGTAATTGTTCCTAAAGTTATAGATTAATATTTCTTTTGTTTTCTGGAAAAAGGAGGAAAGAAAATGGATTTAACTAAATTAACAGCACATCAATTAAAGGGGATGCTTTCAAATAAAGAAGTTAAAGCAGAAGAGATCACAAAAGCTTTTTTAGATAAAATAAATTTAGTGGATAACAATCTAGGAGCATACTTATATGTATCAGAAGAAGAAGCTATAAAAAAAGCTAAAGAAATTGATGGAAAAATAGAAAAAAATGAAGAGTTAAAAGCTTTATCAGGTATACCAGTAGGTATAAAAGATAACATAAACGTAAAAGGAATGCAAAATACTTGTGCATCTAAAATATTACAAGGATATACTTCACCTTATGATGCTCACGTAACAGAAAAAATAAAAAAAGAAGATGGAATAATCCTTGGTAAATTAAACATGGATGAGTTTGCTATGGGATCATCTACAGAAAATAGTGCATTTAAATTAGCCAAAAATCCATGGGATTTAGAAAGAGTACCGGGTGGATCTTCAGGTGGATCTGCAGTGGCGGTAGCAGGATGTGAAGCTACTTTATCATTAGGAACAGATACTGGTGGTTCTGTAAGACAACCTGCATCCTTTTGTGGAATAGTTGGTTTAAAACCTACATATGGAAGAATATCAAGATCAGGGGTTGTAGCTTTTGGTTCTACATTAGATCAAGTAGGTCCAATGGGAAAAGATGTAGAAGATTGTGCATTACTCACATCAACTATAGCAGGATTAGATAAAAAGGATTTTACAACAGTAGATAAGGAAGTACCAGATTATAAAAAAAGCTTAACTAAAGATATAAAAGGTAAAAAGATTGGTATTCCAAAGGAGTTTTTTGGAGAAGGATTAGATGAAAAGGTAAGAAAATCTGTAGAAGAATCCATAAAGGTATTAGAGGAAAATGGAGCAGAGGTTAAACCATGTTCTCTACCACTAATGGATTATGCTCTATCAGCTTATTACATAATATCTAGTGCAGAAGCTTCATCAAATTTAGCTAGATTTGATGGTATAAGATATGGATACAGAGCAAAAAACTTTAAAGATGCTCAGGATATATATTTAAAATCTAGAAGTGAAGGCTTTGGTGATGAAGTTAAGAGAAGAATAATGCTTGGAACTTATGTATTATCAGCAGGATACTATGATGCTTATTACAAAAAAGCATTAAAGGTAAGAAAGCTTATAAAAGATGATTTTCAAAGAGTATTTAAAGAATTTGATGCTATAGTATCACCAACATCTCCAACTACAGCATTTAAAGTAGGAGAAAAGAAAGATGATGTAATGGCAATGTATCTTTCAGATATATATACTGTTCCAATAAGTGTAGCAGGAGTACCAGCTATATCATTACCATGTGGTATGGTAGATGGACTTCCGGTGGGACTTCAAATTATATCAGATTATTTTAAAGAAGATGTATTATTTAATTTAGCATATAGTTATGAACAATCAGCAGATTTTCATAAAATGAGGGCGGAGTTTTAAGTATATAGTTATTTAATTAGAAAAAAGGAGTGAAAAACATAGATGGATTTTGAAGCAGTTATAGGATTGGAAGTTCATACTGAGCTTTCAACAAATACTAAAATATATTGTGGATGCACTACAGAATTTGGTGGCCAACCTAATACTCATGTTTGTCCAATATGTTTAGGGTTACCAGGTTCCCTACCTCAATTAAACAAAAGGGTAGTGGAGTATGGAATTAAAGCAGGTTTAGCTTTAAATTGTTCTATAAACAAAGTTTGTAGAATGGATAGAAAAAATTATTTTTATCCAGATTGTCCTAAAAATTATCAAATAACTCAAGATGAAGTTCCAATATGTAGAGATGGATATATTGAAATAGATTTAGAAAATGGTGAAAAGAAAAAAATAGGTATAGAAAGAATACATATGGAAGAAGATGCGGGAAAATTACTTCATACTAATGCAGGAACATTGGTAGACTACAATAGAGCAGGAGTACCACTAATAGAAATAGTATCAAAACCAGATATAAGAACTCCAGAAGAAGCTACAAAATATTTAGAAAAATTAAAGAGTATACTATCTTCAATAGAAGTGTCAGATTGTAAAATGGAGCAAGGTTCCTTAAGATGTGACGGTAATATATCTGTAAGGCCTATAGGTAGTGAAAAATTTGGAGTAAGATCAGAAATAAAAAATATGAATTCTTTTAAAGCTTTAGAAAAGGCTCTCTCATATGAGTATGATAGGCATGTAGAGGCTGTAACAAAAGGAGAAATCTTGGAGCAGGAAACAAGAAGATGGGATGAAGCTAATTCTGTTACAGTGCTTATGAGAAGTAAAGAAAGGGCTAATGATTATAGATACTTCCCAGAAGGAGATTTAGTTACATTAAATATTTCAGATGAATGGATAGAAGAAGTAAGAAAAACTATACCAGAGTTGCCACATGAAAAGGCTGAAAGGTTTGTAAATCAATTTGGAATACCTAAATACGATGCTATGGTATTAACTTTAACAATGGATATGGCTAAATTTTTCGAAGAAACTGCCCTAAAGAGTGAAGATGCAAAAGCTGCTTCCAACTGGTTAATGGGTGATATTTCAAGACTTATGAATGAAAAAGCTATGGAAGTTAAAGATTTGAAGTTTAATCCAGAACAATTATCTGAATTAATTAAATTAATAAATGCTGGAACTATATCTAATAATATAGGTAAAAAAGTATTGGATGATATGTTTAAGTCAGGTAAAAACCCTAAAGATATAGTTGAAGAAAAAGGATTAGTTCAAAATAATGATGAAGGTGCTATATTAGAAGTAGTTAAAAAGATTATAGAGAATAATCCACAATCTATAGAAGATTTTAAAAATGGAAAGAAAAGAGCCTTAGGATTCCTTGTAGGTCTTGTAATGAAAGAAACAAAGGGAAAAGCTAATCCTCAAATAGTAAATAAATTAGTAAGTGAAGAAGCAAACAAAATGTAAATATTAAAATAAAAAATCCCCGCATAAAAATGTGGGGATTTTTTATGTGAAAAATAATTTAAATATATGTAAAGTTTTAAAATATTGTTTATTTTAACCCATAAGTGTAAATAATTAAATATAGTATATAATTCTTTAAAGCAGGGGGGATAAAATGAAAAAGATTATATGTTTTTTATTAAGTTTTACATTAATTTTTTTAAGTGGTTGTGTGGAAAAAAATAAAGAAGTTACCTCAGATGAAGGGGTAAGAGATTACTTAATATATAACATAGAAGCTATGCCTAAGGATTTAATTATGCTAGAAGAAGATTCACAAAGGGAAGGGGATTTATTATTAAGTTTATTTGATGGGCTAGTAGGATTAGATAAAAATAATAATATTGTTCCAGAATTGTCAGAAAAATGGGAAATAAGCAAAGATGGTATAGATTATAAATTTTATATTAAGGATAATTTATTTTGGAGTAATGGTAAAAAAATAGTAGCCAGAGATTTTGAAAAATTTTTTAAAGATATGCTCATATATTGTAAGGAAAATGACATAAAATTTAATGAATTAAATTCAGTATATGGAGTTAAAGATTATTTAACTAATGGAAATTTAGATAACATAGCTATAAAAGCTAAAGAAAATAATATATTAGAAATAAGGCTAAATAATAAAGATACAAATTTTTTAAGTACTCTTTCTAAGCCTAGATATAAATTAAGAAAAATAGATGAGAAAACTAAAAACTATAAAGAAAATTTCAATGAAATATCATGTACAGGTGCATTTTATATAAGTAAAATAGAAAAGGATCAAATAACAATCAATAAAAACAATAAATACTGGGATAAAGAAAATATAAAAATTAATAGAATAGTACTTAAATCCATACAAAGTAGTGAAGAAGCATTAGCATATTTAAAAACTTCCAAACTAGATTTGTTTATTGATCCTCCTATAGCTGAAATTAATGATTTAAATAAAGAAGGATTAATATCTAAAAAGCTATCTTTAGAAACAGGGAGTATAATATTCAATAAAAAAGATTATATGGACCTAAACTTAAGAAGGGCCATAGATAGCTGTATTAGTAGAGAAGAAATGTGTTCAAAGATATTATATGGGAAAGCAGTGCCAGCGGTTGCCTATGTGCCAAATAATATAGCACAAAATGATGATATAAGTTATGGAAAAAATTATTTTAATTTAAATAGAAATTTACAAAGAGCAAAAGAATTTTTAGATAAAAGTGAATATAAAAAAGAAAGAAAGGATTTAAAAATTATATCAATAGAGGATCCTATTTCTAATAAAATAACTAACAGTTTAATAGAGGAATTAAAAGAAAATTTAGATATAAATATTACTTTAGTTAATTGCAAAGATGAAAGTGAATTAAAGAAAAAAATAAAAGATGGAGATTATGATTTAGCTTTTGTTAGGAATAAGGCTAAAAATAATGATCCTTTATTTTTCCTTTTAAACTTTACTAGTGATTCTTTGCAATATGAAGAGTTTTTAAATAAAATTAAATCAGAAAATAATATGTGGCAAAAAAAAGAATATATAAATAAAGCACAAGATGTTCTGGTTAAGGATTTGCATACAATTCCTGTTTGTTTTTTTTATGATATATTATGTAAAAGAAGTAGGGTACAAGGACAATATATTACTATACATGGTAATATTGTTATAAAGAAAATAACCTTAGCACCCTATAATTAATATTATTTTATAGTAGTTGTATTTTTAGATGATTTAATAGGAAGAAAATAAGCACAATTGGCATTTTCTTCATGAATACTTAAAAAGGGACTGATGTAATTTAATATGCATCTTCCATTTTTATTATTTTTACATTTTTCAGAACAAGTTATATTCATACAAAGCCCTCCTATAAAGTATTTTATTACCAATGCTTGTACTTATTGATGTACGTTTATTATATCCAAAAAATAAATTAATATGAGGATATTGCAGTGCAATATCCTCATATTAATTTTTAAGTGTATATAAAATTAAAAACCATAGAAAGAAATTTTTATTACTATCAAAAGAATTTCTGCAATTAGTAAACTCTTGTTTCTTTGTATTATATTCTACATATTTAGCTAGTATTGGTGCTATTTCGATGGCTTCAGGAGATGGTATAGATCCCATTCTAAAACATTGTTCATCTAATAAATCTTCTGATTTTAAAGAAAAGTTTTTATATCTTTCAATACTATTTAATGCAGGTTCTTCAGGCCAACTTAGTATTATTCCAGAATTTATTATTTGATTTCTATAAAATTTAAGCAATAAGTTCTTATCTGAATTTTCTTTATCGCTTTTATGCTCATTAAGTAATACTAAGAGATATAATATTAACTCATCGCAGGAATATTTTATTTCTTTTTTATCTGTATTTTTAATAAATATACTCAAATTATCATTATATAATTTTATCAATGATTTATATATTTCCTTACTTAGGTTTTTAAATTTTAATATTCCTAAATTATTAAAGGTAAGCATAAAGTCTATATAAGCTAAACAATAAGTATCAACTTTTTTTTCAGTATTTAAATCTTTTTCCTTTAATTTTTCTTGTAAAAGTTCTGATAGATCTAGTAATAACACTTTGCTATCATCATTTTTAGAATATTTATAAAATATATTCATTCCTAAACACAATTTGGATATTTCATCTGTAGAAAGAGTGTAAAGTTCATCTTTGTAGTCTAAAAACATATTAAGTATATCTAAAGAAAAGTCATTATAGTTGGAACAATAATCATCTTTATCTAATAAAGATGTACCATAGTAAGCACACATTAAAAAGCATTGATTTGAAAAATTAAATTTTTTATTTTTTTCTTTAAAATCTATTTTAGATAATATACTGTCTGATACATCTAGTTTATCAACAAAAACTCCTTCTTCATTTCTAAAATAAGTTGCAAAGAATTCTAATTGTTTTTTACACAATTTATTGTATAATTTAGTGTAAGAGTATAAATTTTTATCCTTATCTTTAAATTGTTCATAATATTCTATTAATTGGAGAATGGATAGAACCATAAAGCTATTACCTAATATGTTTACTTCTTTTTTAAATTTACTATCATTCCATGTTAGTTTTTTATTTGAATTTATAAGTTTAGGGTTAGCTTTTCTATAGACACACAATAAAGGTGTGCAAGAGCTAAAATTTTTAGAATTAGCAAAATCATTTTTTAGTTTTAGTTCACTAAAGGGTATACAAATACCACAATTGGAATGAAGTATTATGTTTTGTAAAGATTCTTTAGCTAAAAAGTTCATTTGAGAGTAAATATTACTTGGATCTAATGTATTCATTCTTAAAAAAGGACCTATATATTTCAAAAAACACACCTACCATAAATTAATTCTTATATTATAATATGTTATACAAGGGTAATTTAGTGATACATAAATAAAATATTTAATTTGTTTGGAGGATTAACATATGAAAAAAGAAGTTATTGTTGCAAGTAATAACAAGGATAAAATAAGAGAGATAAAAGAAATATTAAAAAAATTTAATATTGATGCTTTATCAATGAAAGAAGCAGGTATTGATATAGATATAGAAGAAGATGGAAATACCTTCATGGAAAATGCTTATAAAAAAGCAGCTACTATACATGAGATTTTGCCTAAGTATATGGTAATAGCAGATGATTCAGGACTTATGGTAGATGCTTTAAATGGAGCTCCAGGAATTTATTCTGCTAGATTTGCAGGGGAGCATGGAAACTATAAAAAAAATAATCAAAAGTTATTAAGAGAATTAGATGGCAAAAAAGTAGAAGAAAGAAAAGCTAAGTTCGTTTGTTCTATAGTATTTATAATAGATAAAGATAATGTAATAAAAGTCCAAGGTGAAATTAATGGGATTATAGGAGAAAAAGAAATAGGGGAAGATGGATTTGGATATGATCCTTTATTTTATATACCAGAGTATAAAAAAACTTTTGCGCAAATGGATTCCCAAACTAAAAATTCTATAAGTCATAGGGGAAAGGCTTTAAAAATTTTAAAATGTGAATTAGAAAAATATATATAGATAAGGGGGGGCAATTTTGAAAATAGGTGTTATTAGCGATACCCATAGATATATAGGAGATGCAACTTCTCTTGTAAATAGTTTAGGTAATGTAAATTTAATAATTCATTTGGGGGATAATGTAGAGGATGTAAAAATATTGTCTTCTGTTTATAAAGGAAAAATTATAAATGTAAGAGGAAACTGTGATTTTTCAAAACAAACTCCATCTGAATTAATAGAAAATATAGGAGGAAAAAGATTTTTTATAACTCATGGAAATAGATATGATGTGAAGTATGACTTAGCTAAATTAAGATATAGAGCTCTAGAATTAGAAGCTGATATAGTCCTATTTGGACATACTCATATATCTCAGATAGAGTATATAGATGGAATATGGTTTATTAATCCTGGTAGCCCGACACTCCCAAGAAATGGGGTTAGAAGCATTGCTGTTATAGGTATTGATGGGGATAAAGTAGTGCCTGTTATAAAGAAGATATAATGAAATTTTAAAAAACATAAAAAAAAATAAAAAAATGTATTGACGAATATAATTATATGATGTAGAATAGTTTATGTCGTTGAGAATTGTGAGAACAAACGAAAAAGACGGCAAAACAAGATAATAACTCGAGAAACTCTTTAATATCGGGGTGTGGCGCAGATGGGAGCGCGCGTGGTTTGGGACCATGAGGTCGCAGGTTCGAGCCCTGTCACCCCGACCAAAAGAGTGCGGGTGTAACTCAATGGTAGAGTGCTAGCCTTCCAAGCTAGTTACGAGGGTTCGATTCCCTTCACCCGCTCCATAATATGCGTCTTTAGCTCAGATGGATAGAGCAACGCCCTTCTAAGGCGTGGGCCAGGGGTTCGAATCCCTTA